>JBAUHN010000192.1:0-23725 GCA_049680295.1 Sulfitobacter sp. | reverse complement strand
ACTTTAACATGGCCAAACCCAGCTGGGGCGGCGCATCCAACTGGTTCCAGGCAGGTGTTGTGATCCTTGTGACCCTCGCTCTCAAATTTTTCACACGTGGATTGCTGTCCGTGGCGGCCGTTCTGATCGGTTTGATTGCAGGCTACATCGTGGCCTATCTGATGGGCGATGTCAGCTTGGCCGGCGTCGGCCGGTCCAGCTGGTTTGAACTGCCCAGCCCGTTCAAATTCGGGTTTGAGCTGAACTGGGCGATCATCATCGGCATGTGCCTGATGGCGTTTATCTCGGCAATTGAAACGGTCGGTGACGTCTCGGGCATCACCAAGGGTGGCGCTGGCCGCGAAGCCACGGATGCAGAAATCACCGGTGCGACATTTGCGGACGGTATCGGTACAGCAATCGCTGGCGTTTTCGGTTCACTGCCAAACACATCCTTCAGCCAGAATGTCGGCCTGATCGCGATGACAGGCGTCATGTCGCGTCACGTGGTCACAATTGGTGCGATCTTTTTGATCCTATGCGGCCTGATCCCCAAAGTGGGCGCCGTCATCAACTCGGTGCCGATCCAGGTGTTGGGCGGCGGCGTGATTGTCATGTTCGGCATGGTTGCGGCCGCAGGGGCATCCATGTTGTCGGATGTCAACTGGAACAGCCGCAATATGGTGATCTTTGCGGTATCCCTGTCCATCGGACTGGGTCTGCAACAAGTACCTGATGCCATGGCGTTCCTTGGCGACACAGCGCGCATTCTGATGACATCCGGCCTTTTGCCCGCCGCATTCATCGCCATCGTTCTGAACCTTATTCTGCCTGAAGAACTGGGCGATGACGTCGCAGAATAAGGCCCGGGGCCACCAAAACTCAAAAAAGGGCGCCCTGTAATAGGGCGCCTTCTTTCTTTAATTCATCGGCAAAACGGTGCCAGCCTATACGCCGGCTAAGGACAGTTTCATGTGCCGGTTCACATCTTTGTAAAGCAGATACCGGAACGCACCCGGCCCGCCCGCGTAACATGCCTGCGGGCAAAAGGCGCGTAGCCACATATAGTCACCGGCCTCAACCTCGACCCAGTCTTGATTAAGCCGGTAGACCGCCTTGCCCTCCAATACGTAAAGCCCGTGTTCCATCACATGTGTTTCGCAAAACGGGATCACGGCGCCGGGCTGGAAGGTGACGATGGTGACGTGCATGTCGTGGCGCATATCGCTGGGATCAACAAACCGGGTCGTGGCCCATTTGCCGTCCGTGTCTGGCATGATTGTCGGGGCCACATCGTTTTCATTCAGCACAATCGGGTCGGGATGATCCAGCCCTGCAACCGCTTCATAGCTTTTACGGATCCAGTGGAACCGGGCCGCCGTGCGCGTGTTGTTTTTTAGCGTCCATTCCAGACCGGCAGGCAAATAGGCATAGCCACCTTCTGCCAGATCATGCGACATGCCATTGAACGTCACGGTGATACCGCCCTCAACCACAAAAAGCACCCCTTGTGCCTGCCCCTCCAACTCCGGACGATCGCTACCACCACCGGGCTGCACCTCCATAATGTATTGCGAAAAAGTCTCGGCAAAACCACTGAGCGGTCGGGCAATGACCCAAAGTCGCGTTTGGTCCCAAAACGGCAAGAAACTGGTGACGATATCACGCATGGTGCCTTTGGGAATGACCGCATAGGCATCGGTAAAAACAGCGCGGTCCGTCAGCAAAGTATTCTGGTCCGGGTGACCACCTGTTGGCGCGAAATAGCGTGGCTTCGTCATGGAATTCTCCGAGTTATCAATTGGGAACAAAGTCCTACGAAACGCACGCCTAACCAAGCCAGTGAATGGGAATAAGTTCCTTCGGTTTTATTTGATAGTTCGGCATCACGCTGCCAAAGCGCGATGTTTTACAGCCCAGCCATCACATCAAATGACCGTCTGCCCGCAAGAACAGGCGAAATCTGGCGCAATTCAGGGGGTCAAAGCCCTGCCGCTTCTTGCCCAGGTTGTTATTTCAGCGCCAATCTGCGCAGTTGAAAGCTGCACTGCAGCACCATCGCTGTCAGGCCTCAACCCGTTCTCGTCTATCACTGAGAGGATCAAGCGAATGTCAGCATTTTGCCGGTTTCAGGCGCCAACCTCCAAATCGACACTTAGTATTTGAGCGATGCAAGAACCGGCCATGCGCATAGGGGTCTTTGCCGAACGCTTTCCCAAGCTTTCTGAGACTTTTATCACCGCGCAAGTGTCGTATTTTGCGCGCCAGGGGCATGATGTTACTGTGGTTTGCAAGTATCACGACGCTGTCAGGCTGGACCCTGCGACTGTCTCTGACTTGGCCAAAGTCAAGGTGCTGACCTATTGCGGCGCGCCTGAAACCGGTCTGCTGTCGTACCTGCCCTGGCGGGTCAGGCAGCGTATCGGGGTCTGGCGAACGCGACGGTTTTTCCAGCGTCTGCCGAAAATGGATGTCCATCTGGCCCATTTCGGTTGGATGGGTGCCTTTGTCGTGGCCAATTCGAAAAACGAACCTACGGCGCCCCCACTGGTTACAATTTATCATGGCCGGGATGTCAGCCACGAAAGGGTTGAAAACGGCCTGTCGATCTATCACGACCTGTTCCGCCACGGCGCCTTGCATCTGACGGTCAACGCGCCATTTGCTGATGATCTGATCGCCGCCGGTGCACCAAAGAACCGCGTCACGGTTCACCACCTTGGCATACCTGTGCATCACCACGCCTTTGAACCGGCACTGCCAAAAACCCCACTGCGTCTGGTCACCGTCTGTCGTCTGGTCGAGAAAAAGGGGGTGGCTACCATTCTGAGCGCATTGGCCGATCTGTCAAAACGCCGCCCCGACATTGAATGGGCCATGGACATTGGCGGCGACGGGCCGCTGCGTGGGTCGCTGGAGGCACAGGCAGATGCCACGCTCGCCAAGGGTATGGTCCGGTTTCTGGGGCCGCAAAACCACGCCGAAGCCTTGCAACTGATGGCGCAGGCTGACGCATTTCTTTTGCCCAGCGTCACCGCAGCTGACGGCGATCAGGAAGGTATCCCCGTTGTGTTGTTTGAGGCCATGGCGCTGGGCACACCCGTTTTCACCACCCGCCATTCCGGCATTCCTGAATTGGTTGAACATGAAGTGACAGGGTTTTTATCGGACGAACATGACGCCGCGGACCTGTCACGCCAGATCGAAGCCTTGGCCGACGGCACGGTCGATCTGCCCGCCATCACCCAGGCCGCCCGCAAAAAAGTCGAGCGGGATTTCAATGAGGACCGGCAGAATACGGCGTTGCTGGAGATGCTTGGTGGGCTGGTGACATGATCAATCAGCATGAGATTCCGCAAAAGGGATCAATCACGGTCATCGTGGCGACGTTCAACAGGGCAAACTATCTTACTGAAACTTTAAACGCAATTTTTGCGCAAACCCGCGAAGTTGCTCAGATTATCGTTTGGAACGATGGGTCAACGGATAGTACCGAAAGCGTCATCGAACAGATCGTTGCGGACAACCCGCACGCCAATTTAATGCACTTTCATGGGCGGAACAAAGGGAAGTCCGCAGCGCTCAACCAGGCGATGAAACACGCAACCGGGGACTATATCTGGATCTGTGATGACGACGATATCGCACGGCCTGACGCTGTGGAACGCATGGCGAAAGTGTTGGACACTCAGGCCGTGGGCGTTGTTGGCGGCAGGCATCAGCGGTTCACAACCTTGCCTGATGGGACTGGAAAACAATTTCTGGGAACCGGATATTGGCCGGACTTGCGTGTTGGCAGCCCTGCAAGGCACATCTTCGAAGACGTCTATTTCTTTCAAAACGCAGCGTTGGTAAGGCGTAGTTGCTATTCAACAGTTGGACCTTTTCGCGAAGATATAAAGCGATCTATTGACTATGAAATGTTCGTGCGACTGGCGCTGAGATTTCCAATTGCGATCATTGACGACATCCTGTTTGAGCAACGCAAACATGAAGGGTTACGCGGGCCCGCGACTGATTTGCACGATCCAAAACAATCAGAGATCATCTGGCAAAAAAACGACAGCCTGATTTTCGCAGATCTCCGCGACAGCATTCCGCTTAGCTTTTACCAGAGCTTTTTCGATATCGCGGATACTGACCTGTCCCGACGGGTTGCATTCCTTCAACGTGGATGCGTCTACGCACGCAAAAACCTATGGTCTGACGCCTTAGCTGATTTCCAAACCGGCCTGACATTGGCACCGGACATCGAATTGACGGCAGACGAAAAAGCAATCGCCATCCGCACGATGGCCGGGAAATCCGGAAATGCAACGGCCTATTCCGGTGAGACAAGGCGCGCATTATTAGATTTGCGGAACTTGGGGCCGGTTGGCAAAAGTTTTGCCAAGCATTTGGCCCGCGCCTCAATTTGGCGGCTGCGCGAAGCGCTGACAGACAAGAAATTTAGTCTGGCCACTAAGATTGTACTCTTTTGCGCCCAAACGGGCTTGGCACGGCGCCGAAAGGACACAAACAATAATGCCATCACTGAACGGCGCGTACTTAGCTACAATACAGTCCTTTCAAACTTGGAGCGCAACAAGGACCCGCGATAAGCATCAAGCCCACCAATCGTTCAGTCAAAACTCGAAGTGTTGTCCTGCGAAAAAAGATATCTGAATGTCGGCCCTTTTTCAGTTTGGCGGCGCAGATGGGCGATTTTGTCTTGCCCGACACCTTTGGCGATGGTGGTAAACCGTGTCAGCGGCCAAAGGGCGAACCGCGCGGCTTTTCCCAGCCCTTTATCGCGCCGCAAACGCAAAAATTCACGCAATTCAAAACGCTCTCTTAACTGATCCCGGTGCTGACACAGCATCTGTCGCGCGCCAGCGTCAATGTGCGCATGTTCCAGATGCCTGCTCGCCGCAGTCAACAGGCAGCCCAAATCCCTGGCGGTATGTGTGACGCTTAAACTGCCCGTGCGCACGCGGGCAACATATCCCACACGTTGTGAAATGATAAATCTGCCCCCCGCGATCAAGCTGCGGACATACAGATCGAAATCCTCGCCGAAACGCAGCGTCTCATCGTAGCGCAGGTTATGGGCGTCAAGAAAACTGCGGCGCATTACCGGCTTGAGAAACCCCAGTTCGCCGCGCACAACCGATCTGCCAGACAGATTACCTGCAACAAATCCTGAAAGGTCCAGATGGGCCTCGGCGTTTGCATCAACGACGGCCTGGCGTTCCAGCATTTCGGGCACCGTATCCGCAAGGAACACGATATTGTCGGCAAACAGATCCCAATCCGACCTGCCTGCCAGCCCTGCAAACCGATCGGGCAAATAATAATCATCTGCATCCAATAGCGCGATCAGTTCTGCTGTGGATTGCGCGATGCCGCAGTTACGCGCAGCCGATACACCGCCATTGGTTGGCAACCTGACGATTTTTAACCGCATATCGCCGCCCGCTGCGGCCCTGGCGGTCGCAACAGTGGCATCGGTTGAGGCATCGTCGACCACGACAACTTCGCCGACCTCGCCTTGGGCCAGCGCCGAACGAACGGCGTCCCCAATGGTCGCCGCTGCGTTAAAGGCCGCGATGATGACGCAGACAGAAGGATTGCCAGACATAGACGTCACACGCCTTCCTGAAGGGTTGCGGACGAACAGCGCGGTTCTGGGAAGAATCGCTAAAATGCAATGATCTTTACCAACTGTAGTCTGGAATCAGATTATGCGGCGGTATGACACGAGTCTAGCAAATGCAGCCCAGTAGCCAATAAAGCAGCCTAAATACGCTCATCAATGCGGCGTTTTTTGAAAGGCGGCGCAATCTGCGCGCAGGATGCCATCAGGGCCGTGCCACAATCCGCCTGCGCGCCATCTTACCTCGACAGGCTTGCACCCATGGAGTATTGAAAATCTGCCTTACCCACCAATCCAGGCTGCGTGCACAAAGACCGTTGCGTGCTGCCTTTTGAATTCACCAAGTCAGAAAGCGTATTATTTCGATGAAACTTGGCGGTATTGCGTTGCAAGGGGCGATTGTGACCGGCGGCGGGCAAGCCATCAGGGTCGTGCTTAGTCTGGTTTCAGTGGTTGTTCTGGGCCGATTACTGGCGCCCGAAGATTTCGGATTGATGGCATCGGTGGCCCCAATTTTGGCGTTCATTGCGTTGTTTCAGGATTTTGGTCTACGCGATGCGATTATTCAGCGGTCTGATCTAAGTGACACACAGATCAATCAGGTGTTCTGGGTGGTTTTCGCGGCCTGTCTGGTCTGCGCCCTGCTTATTCTGATCCTGTCACCCTGGATCGCTGCATTCTACGGCGAGCCGCGATTGCAACACGTCACAATAGCCTTGATCGCGCCCTTCTTTCTAGGGGGAATGGTGTTGGTACCAAGCGGCATTCTTGGTCGCAGGTTGAAATTCACAGCGCTTGCCATAAACGAAATCCTATCGGCGGCGGCAGGCCTCGTCTGCTCGGTCGCGGGCGCGCTTTTGGGCTATGGCTATTGGGCGCTGGTGATGGGTGCTACGGCTTCGGCCCTGGTGCTTTTTGGCTTGAACTGGCGGGCGGTAGCATGGCTTCCGCGTCGGCCCGATTTTCGGATCGCCCGTGACATCGTGTCCTTCAGCGCCAACTTGTCAGGGTTCAGCATCGTTAATTTCTTTAGCCGCAACGCTGACAATGTCCTGTTGGGCAGGTTCGCAGGCCCGGTGGAGCTGGGTTACTATGACCGTGCCTACAAACTGCTGTTATTCCCGCTGCAATCCATTAACGCCCCGCTCAGCCGCGTTGTCGTGCCGCTTTTGAGCAAGATAAAAGACGACCGTCCCAGAGTGCGCCGCGCCTATCTGCGGGTTGTCGGCGTACCAGCCCTTTGTGTAATCCCCGGAATTGCTGCGGTGACAATCAATTCCGAAGAAACCATAAGAATTGTCTTTGGCGAAAAATGGTTGCCTGCCGCGCCGATATTTTCATGGCTCGGCATCGCAGGTGTTGTGCAATTTGTGTCCAGCACCGGCGGCTGGCTGTTCATTTCGCAAGGTGAAACTGGTCGCATGTTCCGTCTGAACATCGTGTTTTCCGCCTGTTTGGTGGCGGCCTTCAGCCTTAGCCTGCCTTGGGGAGCGGTAGGGATGGCGGCGGCCTATACAATCGTCAACGCCGTGTTTTTGCCGTTTCGCTGGTGGTATATCGCCAAAATGAACATCGTGTCGTTTAGGGACCTTGCCGTGCTGCAAGTCCCGCATTTTCTGGCAATGGCTCTTGGATGGCTGATCGTGACGCAATCCAAACAACACCTCGCCTTTACCGACGTCACCGTCACCCTGTTTTCAATCGCCGTGCTGTATGCCTGTTCGCTGGCCGCAGTTTCCACAACCAAATCCGGACGCAGCGCCATGCGCGAGGTTTATGCCATCGCCCTCAGACCCTTTCGCGGGAACCAATTGCAATGACAAAAACCCCAAGCCGGCCCCAACGTTTTGTCAAAACCATCCGGTCCGTCGTCACCGACCTTTTGACCCCCCCGCTGATTACCCGAGAAGACAACCTGCGGCGCGAACGGATCAAGTCGGTATTCTCAAAACCGACCCGCGCCCCGGTCATCATTTTTGGCGTTCAGAAATCCGGCACCTCGGCGATCAGTGGCCTGTTGGGCGAAGCCACAGCACTTAGAACTCAGATCGACTTTCAGGGCGCGTGGGAACCTTTCATGACCGACCTTGTGCTGGGTCGGACAGAGATTGCGGATTTTGTGAACAAGAACGCCTGGGCTTTTTCCGCAAAGATCATCAAAGAGCCTTGCCTGACGTTTGTCGCACCTCAGGTCATGGCACATTTCCCAAATGGGCAGGCAGTTTTCGTGGTGCGTGAACCCGCACGAAATATCCAAAGCATTCTCAACAGGCTCAGATTGTCTGGTCAAGACACCACGCTTGATGCCAATCAAGGCGCCGCTTTGAACGACACCTGGCGCAGCATTCTGACAGGCCAGGATATGGGGTTGCAGGGGTTGAATACCATCGAGGTTCTGGCCCGCCGCTGGCAACGCGCCGCAGAGATTTATTATGCGGATTCCGACCAATACATCCTCGTCAGATACGAAGATTTTCTTGCAGGCAAAGTTACCGAAATCGGCCACCTTGCGAAAAGCCTCAATATCCCGGTCAAACACGATATCCACCATCTTGTGGATGTCGCCTTTCAACCAGCTGCAAGAAACCGGGTGGGCCCTTTGGCGTTTTTCGGGCAAAAAAACTTGTCCCTGATCCACGAAATCTGCGGCCCGGCGGCGGCAAAACTGGGTTACGCAGAACGCATGGATCAAGATCTGGGGACGTAGGGTCAGAACCCTAGCCCTAATTATCCGCCACTTCTGCGGCGGCGCATAAATCAGGCAGTCCAACGCCGCATTGGTTTGGTGCTTCAGCCTTTGTGCGATCGGAAATCCGAGCCGTGTTTCCCCGGTGCCGACACCATCTTTTGGTATGTTTTTCTTACCATTCAGAAAAGTTATCGCAAACATTCCCCCCAGACTGCTACAGCTGGTTTCGAACAATGAAATGCAAGTTCTAGGTAGAGTTGTATTTGCCTAAAAATGCGTCGAAAATTATTGCCAAAACGCAGCTGAATCCCCTACGGTAGCGTATATATTTTTTGACTGAATCCATTGCCATTCCTTACCGAGAAGTTCATCTGCCAATGAATGACCCGTTTCCACTTTCGCCGCTCCAAGAGGGCATGTTTCTAGGTTCGGCTGGTTCAGATACCCGCTGGAATTACCTAGAACAAATTGTGTGTCACCTGGAAGACGAAGCCGTTGATGCGGGTGCCATGCGTCAGGCGTGGGCCAGTTTGCTGGCAAGGCATCCTTCTTTGCGCATTGTGATTGATCCGGGCCAAGGCGATGCGCCAGTTCAACGGGTGGTTGAAGATGAAGCGATTGCGTTCGACGTTTTCGATTGGACCGGACACAGCGCTGAACAGGTCAAGGATGACTTTGCGGCCTTTCTAACCAGTGACCGCAACCTCGGTGTTGACCCGTCGGATTTCCCTGCCTTTCGTGTCGCCCTGTTTCAAACCGGGCCTGCGCAAGGAAAACTTGTCTGGACGTTTCCACACACGTTGCTGGACGGTCGCAGTTTTGCGGGGCTTTTGGACGAGGTTTTTGACCTTTACGCGCAATTTCTAAAAGGCGAAACGCCTGCGGAACCCGCACCTGAAACGCAAAACATCTTTGCAGATCATTGCACCGCTCTGGCGTCGCTATCTCACGAAGACGGGCTGACCCATTTTGCAAAGGCGCTTAGCGGTTGGGAAGGTGGCGCAGGTCTGCTGGTTGCCAAGGCCGAACCTGCCCGCAAGCAACAGGTTGAACACGCGCTGACCAAAGCCCAGACGCACAAACTGACGCAACTGGCCAAAGCGGCCCAAGTGCCGATGAGCACTGTCGTCATGGCGGCCTGGGGCATTGTCACCGCCCGTCTGGCTGGGCGTAGTGACACTGTTTTTGGCGCTACCCTGAACGGTCGGCATCTGGTGCCCGGATCGGCGACGGCCATCGGGTGCTTTATCGTGACCGTACCAATGCGGATGCGCCTGTCGCAGGGTTTGACGATCGGTGATGTTCTTACCCAAATGCGCAGTGATCAGATTGCTTTGCGCGATCATGAACAGACCCCCCTGACCCAGATCCGCCGCGTCACCGATGTGCCACCCGGCGTGCCCCTGTTCGATTCTTTGGTGATGTTCGAGACAGCAACGCTGGATCAGCAGATGAAATCCCGCAGCGACGCGTGGCAAGCGCGCAGGGTTGATCTGTACGAAGAAGGCGATTCTCCGGTAACACTGGCCGCCTATCTCGGCGATGCGCTGCAATTACACGTAGAATATGACCCGGCACAGATGCCCATGGGTCCAAGGCTGGGTCAATATATGGTCCAGTTTCTGCAAAACCTGGCGGATGCAAACCCTCAGACGCCATTGGCTGAACTGTCGATGTTAAGTGCCGATGAAATGCGTAGCCTGCGTGACCTTTCCGGCGAAAAACAGGCGGCGCAGAACAAAGTTGAATGCTGTACAGACATGTTCGATGCGGTTGTTGCGCGGCACCCCGACCAAATCGCAGTTTTGCAAGACGGCACAGACGACCTCAGCTACCGTGCGCTGGACAGGGCGGCAAATCAACTGGCGCAGAACCTGATCGAAAACGGAATACAGCCGAACGACACAATCGGCATTTGCGCCGCGCGCAGCCCGGCGTTTATTACCGCCATTCTGGCGATCTGGAAGTCCGGCGCAACCTTTGTGCCAATGGACCCGACCTATCCGATTGAGACGCTCAACATCATTGGCGAAGACAGCGGCGCAAAACTGATTCTGGTGGATGCGACCGCGCCGGAATTCACCTTTCCGACACTTCGGATCGACACATTGTCGTTGGACGGTGACGCGGCAGCCCCGGACATTCCTGCGCGTGCAGCTGACGATCCGGCCTATGTGATCTTTACGTCCGGGTCCACCGGTCGCCCCAAGGGGGTTGCCGTATCGCAGGCCTCGTTGGCCGCGCATAGCCGGGCCGCACAATCTTTTTATGGCATTTCGCCCAGCGACCGCTGCTTGCAATTTGCCAGCCTCAGCTTTGACGTGGCGCTGGAAGAAATCGTAACGACGCTTTTGGCCGGCGCGACTCTGGCCCTGCGGAGCCCTGAAATGTCGCAATCCATGACGGTGTTTCTTGAAAAATGCGTCGAGCACAAACTGACCGTTGTAAACCTGCCCACCGGCTTTTGGGTGGCCCTGACAGACGCTCTGGAAGATGCTAAGACAAGCTTCCCGCCCTCGGTCCGACTGGTTATTGTCGGCGGCGAAAGGGTGCCTTTGTCGGTGCTGCGTCGCTGGAACACGCTGGTGCCGGGTGTCGAATGGATCAACGGCTACGGCCCGACCGAAGCGACGATTACCTGCACCGCCCATAAAATGACCCACGATGACTTGTCGCGCTTATCTGTACCGATTGGCAGACCATTGGACCACGCCGCGGCCTGGGTACTGGGTGCTGACGGATCGCTGGCGCCCCAAGGTACCGAAGGGCAATTGTGGATATCTGGACCTGCCGTCGCTTTGGGCTATGTCGGCTTGCCGGAAAAGACCGCCGAAAGCTTTGTCCCGGCGCGTTTCCAACCCGGTCTTGGTCGCATCTACGGAACCGGAGACAAGGCCGTATGGCGCGACGATCTGCTCCATTATATCGGGCGGTCTGACCGTCAGATCAAATTGCGCGGTTTTCGGATTGAACCGGGGCAGATCGAACAAGTTCTCGAAGCGCAGGACGATGTTGGCCGCAGCCATGTCGCCGTTCACAACACACCCGGCACGCAGCCGAAATTGGTCGCCTGGTTTTCCGCCTCTGATCCGGGCGCGCCGCCGGACATTGCCGACCTGAGCGCAAGGCTGGCGGACGCGCTGCCGGTCCACATGCGCCCCGAACTGGTTGCGGTGAATGACTGGGCGCAAACGCCGGGCGGCAAGATTGACACCAAACAACTACCCGATCCGGTGGTGTGGACACCCGACAATGCGGGCGACGAAGAAAAGACGCCGCTTACCCAGGAAGTGGCCGAATTATTTGCTGAATTCCTGAATGTCGACGACCTGCCGTCGGATGCATCCTTTTTCGACTATGGCGGTGATTCACTGCTTTTGCTGCGGCTTTTGGCAAAAACCGAGCAAAGGCTGGGGGTCCGATTGAAACCCACAGCGCTTTACAGCGACCCGACCCCGCGCGGCATGGTCAAGGCTCTGCAATCGCAGGACATGGACCCGCTTGTGGTGATCCCGATCCAACCCGAGGGGACAACAGCACCGCTGTATGGTGTGCATGTTACCGGCGACAACGGGTCGTATTTCCGACCCCTGGCAAAAGCACTGGGCAAGGACCAGCCTGTCTTTGGACTGACTGTCGGATTGCTGTCCGAGGACACGCCCACGGCCGTACCCGATATCGCGCGGTTCTATCTGCATCAGATTGAGCGGCACCAGCCTGAGGGACCATTGTCGCTGGCCGCCGTTTCCGCTGGCAGCTACGTGACCTTTGAACTGGCCCAACAACTGATCGCGGCCGGGCGCGACGTGCGCGCATTGATCCTGCTCGACGCCGAAGGGCCCGACGGGCGACCCCGTGTTGGCAAACTGGCCCGCATTCTCGTTCACGCCCGGCAGTTTTTGCGTCGTCCAATTCAATACACGCAAAAGATTCTTGCGGAAAAAGTCGAAGACCTCAAACATAAGATGGCGCGCAAGAAACTGTCGGAACTGGATGATATGGACGGCGAAATGGTCCAATCCCTGGCCGCCTTTACAGCCGCAAACACGCTGGCCATCGAACAATATGAGCCGCAGCCGTTCCCGCAAAAATTGACAATCGTCCGGGCAGCCGATGATATGTTCGACAGTGCTGAGGCGCGGGAAAAAGGTCTCGGCTGGAGCAGCGTCGCCGCCGGTGGCTTTGAGGTCTGCGATGTTCCCGGCAGTCATCTGGGCATCCTTGACCCCCCCAACGTCAATGCCCTGTCAGCCTACATCGCACCGAAAATACAAGGGTCAGGAAACGGGTAATCACCTGTTCAGAGCGCATGTCGCGTGGTGGCATCACTCTGATCCGGCATTACCTTCCAGAAATGCCCGTGCCCGCGCGGTCCATCCTTGCGGCAGTCCGTGGCCACCGTCATGTACATCAAGCCGCACAGGCGCGCCACTGCAGGACGTGTCCCAGACCCGGCTGCGAAAATCCTTGCCGATCTCAATTTCGTCCGGGTTAGACCGGCAGCCGTTTGCCGCGCGTGCGCGTTCCAGTGTTTCCCAGACGCTGCCCTGATGCCAGTTGCGAATGCCGCGGCCTTCGAATGGCACCTGCCCGTCAGCAAAGCCGTGGATTTGCAGGACCCGTAAACCTGCTAACCCTGAACATTCTGTCGGGTTCGGACGGCGCAGCGCGCCGGCAACGCTGACCATTCCGGCCAATCGCCCGCCCGCCTCGCAGGCCAGTAACCAAGCCATCGACCCACCTGCTGAAAATCCACCTGCGTAAACCCGGTCAAGATCGAATGCGGCGCGTGACCCTGCATCGGCCAAAGCCGCAAAGGTAAATGCCACATCATCACGCGGCGCGCCCGCGCGTGCCGGATAGGACCGTGGCCCATCGCCCCTGCGGTACCCGTTGGGGGCCAAAATCGCGTATCCCTGTTCCAGAAAATCACGCCGCAACCCGCCGCCGCGATGGATCGACGCGCCGTTGCCGCGATGACCATGATACCAAATCAGCACAGGATGCGGACCCTCGCCCGCAGGCAATGCCAAATGATAACTGCCGCCGTCGATGGCGCAAGGGGCAGCAGGGCCGCAATCCTGCGCCGCGACGGTGCCTGCGACGGTCATCAAAACGGCGGCGGCAAGACTTCGGATCATAGGTCGGGTTCCTTCTGACATTGACCCAAGGGCTGACAACCAAAGGCATTAAGGTCAAGCGTCTGTCGATCACTTCTTTGTCTGCGCCACGCGAGGCCCCGAACCCATTTCCCCAGAATGCCCTCTTTGTGATAGGATGGGGCAAGCCAATTCAGGGGGGAAACACAGTGAAGTACTTTGACTTAGGTTCATATTCGCGACCGGTTTCAACCTCGTCTCATAAGGCCCAGAAATGGTTCGACCGGGGTTTGGCGTGGATCTACGCATTTAACCACGAAGAAGCGATTGTGTGTTTTCGAAAGGCACTGGCCAAAGACCCGAAATGCGCGATGGCTCATTGGGGCATCGCCTATTCCATCGGTCCAAATTACAATAAGCCGTGGGACACGTTTGAAGACGATGAAAAACCCGACTGTATCAAAGTGGCCAATGCCTCAATCGCGGCGGCAATGGATTTATCAGACCATGTCTCGCCGGTGGAACGCGCCCTGATCAAGACTTTGTCTGCACGCACTCCGACCAGTTTCGACATCGAAGACTTTAGCCCGTGGAACGACGCCTTTGCCGATGCAATGCGACAGGTTCACGCCGAACACAGCGATGATCTTGACGTTTGCGCCCTGTTCGCCGAGGCGATTATGAACCGCACGCCTTGGGAATTGTGGGATTTGCCCACAGGACAACCGGCAAAAGGGGCCGGAACGATCGAGGCGCAGAGAGTGTTGGACGCAGCCTTTGAGAACCTGCCCGGTGCATGGCAGCATTCTGGACTATTGCACATGTACCTTCATCTGATGGAAATGTCTCCGCATCCCGAAAGAGCGCTGCGCCACGGCGATGCGCTTAGCAATTTGGTTCCCGATGCCGGGCATCTTCTTCATATGCCGACACATATCGACGTGCTTTGCGGCGACTACATGAATGTGGTTTTGCGCAATGAAGCGGCGATAGTTGCCGACCGAAAATTCCTGCAAAAAGAAGGTGCCGACAATTTCTATTCGGTCTACCGGTGCCACAATTATCATTTCAAAATCTACGGCGCGATGTTTCTTGGTCAACCAACCGTCGCGCTGCAAGCCGCCGAAGAACTGGTGTCGACATTGCCATCCGACACCTTACGTCCAATGGCAGATTGGTTCGAAGGCTTCATTCCGATGAAACAACACGTGCTGGTCCGGTTTGGGCGCTGGCAGGACATCCTCTTGCAATCCCTGCCCGAGGACAAAGACCTTTATTGCGTGACCACCGCGATGATGCGCTATGCACGAACGGTGGCCTTTGCCAACTTACATCAAACGGAAAAAGCCGAAGCAGAAAAGGCAAAGTTCTACGACGCATCAGACCGCGTCCCAGACAGTCGCATGTTGTTTAACAACACCTGCAAGGACATCCTGAACGTCGCAGAACAATTGATGCTGGGCGAAGTTGCCTATCATCAGGGCGACACTCTCAAAGCGTTTGATCACCTGCGCAAATCGGTCGTGATTGACGACAATTTACCCTACGATGAACCTTGGGGCTGGATGCAGCCGACACGCCATGCACTGGGCGCGCTTTTGCTTGAACAAGGCGAAACTGCCGAGGCCGAAGCGGTCTACCGTGCTGACCTGGGACTGGATGCAACCCTTGCACGCGCCTGCCAGCACCCCGCAAACGTCTGGAGCCTGCATGGATTGCACGAATGCCTGACCCGACGCGGCGAAACCACCGAGACGGCCCTTATCAAGCTTCAGCTTGATAAGGCATCCGCGCGCGCCGAAGTGCCGATCCGTGCTTCGTGTTATTGCCGTCAATCGGTCCTTGCCGCGCAATAGAAAAGCGCGTCGCACATAACGGTTTGAAGCGGTCGGTCATAGCGGCCAAGGATACAGAATTTGAAAGCGAAACGCAGTCATTCTTGCGCCACACGCAGGAAACATCTACGAAATATGCCAATTGCTCTTGAGGTTTTGCGTCTCAAATGCAGTTCTGTGTAGACCAACGCACACAACGGATCAGGAGTTCTGGTGTCTCTCTTTATTATCGTTGCATTGCCATTCGTTGGCGCGCTGTTGCCGGGGCTGATGAATGCAGCCGGGCGGTCCGCCTGTGCGGGAGTGACATTTACCGTCTCGCTGATCGCTTTTATTGGTTTGTTGACCAACCTGCCGGCGATAATGGCAGGCGAGGTGGTGATGGCGCAGGTCAATTGGATGCCGTCACTGGGGCTGAACTTTACGCTGATGCTGGATGGCTTGGGCTTTTTCTTTGCCCTGCTGATCCTTGGCATTGGCCTGCTGATCATTGCCTACGCGCGCCAATATCTAAGCCGCGACGACAATATGGGCGAGTTTTTCACCTATCTGTTGTTGTTTCAGGGTGCCATGGTCGGTATTGTTTTAAGCGATAACATACTGCTTTTGCTGATCTTCTGGGAATTGACATCGCTATCATCGTTCCTGCTGATCGGCTATTGGAAACACCTGCCAGAGGGACGCCAGGGCGCGCGGATGGCCTTGGCGGTCACGGGTATGGGCGGCCTGGCGATGATTGCGGGCATGCTGATCCTGGGCCAGATCGTCGGCAGCTATGACCTAAGCGTCATCTTGCAGAACCGCGATCTTATTCAAGCCGATCCAATGTATGTGCCAGCCCTGATCCTGATTTTGCTGGGTTGCTTTACAAAATCCGCTCAGTTTCCGTTTCATTTCTGGTTACCACACGCGATGGCGGCACCCACCCCGGTTTCGGCCTATCTGCATTCTGCGACGATGGTAAAGGCCGGTATTTTCCTGATGGCGCGGATGTGGCCTGTGCTGTCTGGCACGCCGGAATGGTTCTTGATCGTGACCTCGGCCGGGTTGATCACAATGGTGTTGGGTGCTGTCATCGCGCTGTTCAAGCACGACCTGAAAGCGTTGCTTGCGTTCTCAACCGTCAGCCACCTTGGCCTGATCACGATGCTTTTGGGCACCGGCACCGCCTTTGGCGCGATGGCCGCCGTCTTTCACATCCTGAACCACGCCACCTTCAAAGCTGCGCTGTTCATGTCCGCCGGGATCATCGACCACGAAGCCCACACCCGCGACATTCGCAGATTGGGTGGCATGCGAACCCTGATGCCCGTGACCTTTGTCATCGTCACGCTCGCGGCGCTGTCGATGGCGGGGATACCGCTACTCAACGGCTTTTTGTCCAAAGAAATGATGCTTGAGGAAACCACCCATACTGTGCTCTTTGGCGCGCCCTGGCTGGTGCCTGCATTGGCCATAGTCGGATCGCTTTTCTCGGCGGCCTATTGTTTCAGGTTGATCGGGCATGTGTTCCTTGGCCCGGTGCGCGATGACTACCCTGCCAAACCACATGATCCCGGCGTCGGTCTGTGGGGGCCACCCGCAATCCTGGTTTTGCTGGTCGTGGCCATAGGTGTGGCACCGTTCCTGGCCGAACCTTTTGTCAAACTGGTCACCGGATCACTGTTGGGCACGGCCGCTGAGGTGCCATCTGCGCATTTCAAAATATGGCACGGACCGGTGCCCGCGCTGTTTATGTCGGTCGCGGCAGTGCTTGGCGGTTTGGCGATGCTGTCCATCTTCAAACCCGCGCTGCGCCTATGGGAAACGGCCCCCCGACCAGAGGCCAAGCAGATTTTCGAGGCAATCGTCGAGACAGCAGCAGGGTTTGCCCAGCGGGTCATCCTGCCGCTGCACAACGGCGCATTCACCCGTTATGCGGCCATCGGATCTGTCGCGATTGTTGTTGCAGGCCTGCACGCCTGGAGCACCGGCACGATCAGCGCCCCGACACGCAGCATGCAGCCTGCAGGCCCTGTCGCCATCGCAGGCTGGCTGATGCTGGTGGCGGCAACGGGTGGGTTGGTATTCATGCACCGCAATCGCCTTTTATCGCTGATCCTGATTGGCATTGTGGGATTGATGGTCTCAATCGGCTTCGTCTTTTTCAGCGCGCCCGATCTGGCAATGACACAATTCACCGTCGAAGTGGTAACAATCATCCTGCTGCTGCTTGCGTTGAACTTTTTGCCGAATTTCACACCTGTTGAAAGCTCGGTCTTGCGCAGGGTGCGGGATGCAGGCGTGGCCATTGCGGGTGGTCTGGCTTCATTCGCGCTGGCCTACCACTATTTGCTGCGCGACGCGGTCACCACACCTATATCCGAATTTCATCTGGCCAATTCCTACAAGGGCGGCGGCGGCACAAACGTGGTCAATGTGATCCTTGTCGATTTTCGGGGCTTTGATACCTACGGCGAAATCATCGTGCTGGGCATTGCCGCCTTACTGATTTACGCGCTGACCGAGACCTTGTTGGGCGGGCCGGTGCGCGCGCGGCTTTTGAACCGCAAACCAGACCAAAGACGCGCAGGCGACATGCATCCGATGATGATGGTCGTCCTCACGCGGGTCATCATGCCTGTGGTCCTGATGGTTGGCTTTTACATCTTTTGGCGGGGGCATAATGAACCGGGCGGCGGGTTTATCGCCGGGCTTGTCGTTTCAATCGCGGTGGTGATGCAATATATGGCCAGCGGGTTTTCATGGACCTCGGCACGGTTGAAGTACCCCTATCACGGTGTCATTGGCGCCGGCGTTTTGATCGCCGGGTTTACCGGTATCGGATCATGGTTTGTGGGCAAACCTTTTCTGACCTCCGCCTTCACTTATGTCCGCATCCCACCTTTCGAAAAATTTGAACTGGCCACAGCGGCCCTGTTCGATCTGGGCGTTTTCCTTGCGGTCGTGGGGGCGGTAATGCTGTCGCTTGAAAGCTTTTCGCGGCTTGCCCGTCGTGCACATGAACCCGATGCCGAACATCCGATGGATATTGATCCATCCCGCAACGACCCGCTGCCCGATCAAGCGGGCCCCGCGCAGGAGGGCACCTGATATGGAATTTCTGGTCGCTTCCGCCATCGGCATCCTTACATCCGGTGGGCTCTATCTGGTTTTGCGCCTGCGCACTTTCCCGGTGATCCTTGGCATGTCTTTGCTGACATATGCGGTCAATGTGTTCCTTTTTGCATCCGGTCGCCTGACCCTTGGAGCACCGCCGGTCTTGGTTGATGGCGTGACAACCTATACGGACCCCTTGCCGCAAGCGCTGGTGCTGACCGCGATTGTGATCTCATTCGGGATGACGGCCGTGGTGGTGATGATTGGTCTTGGCGCGTTTTTGGGGTCAAACGATGACCACGTAGACGACCAGATCGACCCCCCCGAAGACCAGGCAGGGGGCACGTCATGACCCATTGGATCATCGCCCCTGTTGTTTTGCCAGCATTGCTTGCGCCGTTTATTGTATTGGCAGCCCGCTATCACATCGGTATTCAACGCGCGTTTTCGGTCGCCGGCGTTATCGGCCTGATCGCCATCGCTGCGGGTCTGGCATGGCAATCATCGGACGGAACCGTCACCCTTTATCAACTCAGCGATTGGGCGGCACCCTTTGGCATCGTGCTGGTCGGCGACAGGCTGTCGACAATGATGGTGTTGCTGACGGCGGTGCTGGCGCTGTTTGTTCTGCTTTACGCCATCGGTTCCGGCTGGGACGAACGGGGTTGGCATTTTCACGCACTTTTCCAATTTCAACTGATGGGGATCATGGGCGCATTCCTGACCGGCGACCTTTTCAACCTATTCGTTTTTTTCGAAGTGTTACTGATCGCATCATACGGGCTGATGATCCACGCGGGCGGCAATGCGCGGTTGCGCGCAGGCGTGCAGTATGTGCTGTTCAATCTGATCGGATCGACCCTGTTTCTATTTGCCCTTGGGTCGATCTATGCAGAAACCGGCACGCTGAATATGGCGGATCTTGCCAATCGCGTCGCCCTGATCGGACCCGAGGAAACCGTGGGCATTCGCGTGGCTGCCGTGCTCTTGTTACTGGTTTTCGCGATCAAGGCCGCGGTTGTCCCGCTGCATTTTTGGCTGCCCTCCAGCTATGCCGAGGCCCCGGCCCCGGTTGCGGCCTTGTTTGCCATCATGACCAAGGTTGGCGCCTATGCGATCATCCGGGTCTATACGCTGATCTTTCCACCTGATCTGGCCGCGACATCGGGCCTGCATGATCTGTGGCTTTTGCCTGCGGCACTGGTGTCGCTTGCCATCGGGATGATGGGCGTGCTGGCCGCAAAACGGCTGGACCGGCTGGTCGCTTTTTCAGTAATCGGATCAATGGGCATGGTGATGATTGCGATTTCGCTTTTCACACCTGCGGGCATTGCAGCGGCGCTGTATTATATCGTGCATTCGACACTGGCCGGTGCAGCCCTGTTCCTGATCTCTGATCTGGTGCGCACAGGGCGTGCTGATCTGAACCTGACCACACAAGCCCCTGTCGCGGGCAGTGCGCTGACGGCAGCCCTGTTTTTTTCTGGGGCAATCGCCATGGCGGGTTTGCCACCTCTCTCCGGATTTCTTGGCAAATTGTTGGTTCTGGATGCGGCCTATGCATCACCGATGATGGTCTGGATTTGGGTAATCGTTCTGAGTGCTAGCCTGATCAGCATTCTGGGGTTTGCCCGCGCAGGCAGCATTTTGTTCTGGAAAGCCCATAGCGTTGATCCTGCCGAAGACCTGCCCGCGTTGCCACGCCCGACAGCTTTGTCTTATGTTGCCGTTGGCGGGTTGATCACATTGCTTGGCGCACATACGATCTTTGCCGGGCAAGTACACAGCTACACAACAACAATGGCCGCCCAGTTGTTCGCCCCGGACCCCTATATCTCAACCGTGGTGGACACACCTGGCAAGCTGAGCCACGGCACATCAACGGAGGGTCATTAAATCATGGCGCGCGCTTTTCACTGGCTGCTGCCGCATCCGTTTCTAACGCTGTTGCTGGCAGTGGTCTGGACCCTGCTGCAAAATGAGGTCTCCGCAGGAATGGTCGTCTTTGGCATCATTCTGGGTGTCCTCATTCCGTGGAGCACGTCCGTTTGGTGGCCTGACACACCCAAGGCCTTTCGGCTTGGCAAAATGCTGAACTACAGCCTTATGGTGGTCTGGGATATTCTTGTCGCCAACGTCGAGGTTGCCTGGATCGTTTTGACAGTGCCAAATACAAAACTGACCCCCGCATGGATTGTTGTGCCACTTGAATTGCGCCAGCCCGAGGCGATAACCGTCCTTGCGGGCACCATAACCCTGACCCCCGGCACGGTCTCGGCTGACCTGTCGGACGAAGGCCACAGCCTGTTGGTTCATGTGCTGCACACAGACGATCCCGACGCGGTGCGCGACGACATCATGGACCGCTACCAGCGCCGCCTAAAGGAGATATTTCCATGACAGCCGCCTTGGGACTAATGAATATTACGCTGACAATCGCCTTTCTGACACTGGCGTTGGGTCAGATTATGTCGATGATCCGGTTGGTGCTTGGACCGTCGATCGGCGACCGGATACTGGCGCTTGATACGATGGTCATAAATGCCTTGGGATTAGTGGTTGTACTGGGCATTCATCAAGGCGTGCAAATCTACTTTGAGGTGGCATTGCTGATCGCGATGCTGGGGTTTGTGTCTACGGTCGCCCTGGCCCGCTTTGTCCTCCGAGGAGACATCATCGAATGACGGCTCAGATAATCGGAACATATGCGGCGGCGGTTAGCCTGTTGGTCGGGTCTGGGTTTGTGCTGGTGGGCGTAATCGGATTGCTGAAATTCAACGATCCCATGACGCGCCTGCACGCGCCGACAAAAGTGGGAACCGTGGGGATCGGCATGTTGCTTTTGGCGTCGATCTTTCAGTCACTTGCCGTAGGAGAACCATCAGCCCATGAGTTGTTGATCATGGCGTTTCTGTTCGTCACCGCACCGATTTCCGCGAATTTCATTGCCAAGGTAAATATCCACCGCAGGTCATGCGACACACCGCCGCCGCCCCTGCGCGACGATACCTGGTCGACGCTGAACACACCGGTGGAAGATCGCGAGACCGAAACACAGTAAAGTCAGGGTGCTATCCGGGCTTGCCGGTGCCGCTGCCATCAACCGCCAGCTGAGTGTAGCCGTCGCGGGTTTGCGGTGTCCTGATGCCAAGGATTTTGCCCGCTACAAGATTGCGTAGCATCTGCGCCGTGCCACCGCCGATGGTGAACATTCGTGCGTCACGCACCATCCGTTCAACCGGCAAGTTGCGCGAATATCCCTGCGCGCCGTGCAATTGCAGCGCATCATTGGTCACTTTGACGGCCATTTCCGAGGTAAAAACCTTGGCCTGAGCCGCCAGCAATGGGTCAGGAAACCCCGATGGCTGCGCCGCAGCACTGGCCGCGGCCCGCCACACCATCAAGCGCGCGGCATCGATCTGGATGGACATATCCGCCAGCATCCATTGCAAGCCCTGAAATTCAGCAAGGGGCCGACCGAATTGTTCGCGGCTAGACACATAGTCGCACGCCGCTTCAAACGCGCCCCTTGCGATCCCCAGCGCCACGGCAGCAGCACCAACACGCTGCGCATTATAGGCATCCATCAATCCGGCAAAGCCGCTTTCAATCCCTGATGGCGGCGTAATCAAACGGTCCTGCGGCAATCGCAGGTCACGACAATGCACTCGTGTCTCGGGGATGCCTCGCAGACCCATGGCCGGTTCACGGTCGCCAATGACCAATCCCTTTTCGCCAAGAAACGCTAAGAACCCGCCAATGCCCCGATAAACGCCATCCTCCATCACGCGGGCAAAGATCAGATGCAATTTGGAAACGCCGCCGCCTGTGATCCAGTGTTTGGTACCGTTTAGCACCCAACTGTCCCCGTCGCGCACCGCTGTCGTTGTCATCTGCGTGGCAGCACTGCCTGCCTCGGGCTCGGTGATGCAAATCGCGGGTTTGTCGCCGGATAATACATGGGTCGCAGCGGTCTGTTTCTGGCTTTCGGTGCCATAGGCTAAAATGGCACTCACTGCGCCCATATTGCCCTCAACCACAATGCGACCCGATACCCCGCAACAGCGCGCCATCTCTTCGACCACCAGAACCACATCGCAAAAAGTAGCACCCGGACCGCCCAGCGTCTTTGGCACTGTCATGCCCATAAACCCAGCCTTGGTCATCGCAGCCACAACCGGTTGCGGGTATTCCTCGCTACGGTCTGTTTGCGCAGCCCCTGGTGCCGCGACCTCTTCGGCCACCCGTCTTGCACGCAGTTGCAGATCAATCTGACCCGTCGTTAGTTCAAACGAATGACCAAAACACGAGGCGGTATCAGGCATGGGCAGTCATCCGGAATACTTAAAGTCATAGCCAGCCTAGCACAGATCAAAATCATTGCGTTACCGATAAATGGACGCCTGTGTCATTGTCATTTACCCAGGCGGGCCAAAACTCCACTGCAAGCCATGCCATGAAGTCAAAAAAGGCTTGGCAAAGCGCCATGTAACCGTTCGGTGTTGCATGATGACCCGGCGGTCAGAACAAGGCGTAAGCGCTGTTAAAGGGTGAAAACATACCGGCATTTCCACCCCACACATCGCTTAGGGTTTTGAAGCGGTCAAAATAATCGGCGCTGTGCACCTGCACTATGTCCGGCTCTCATACCGGGTTGACGGATTGCGCGGCAAGTTGCGCGGTCAGCCTGGACACATCCTGACCTTCGATGTTGAAGTTGCGATGGAAGGAGCATTCGCTGCACGCGGTTTTGTACCGCAATTCAGGGTGGTGAACGAAAGGGTCAGGTGCCTGTGTCATAGTCTGTGCTTAAAAAAGTTTGGTTCAAAACCGTTCGGGAAACAGGGGCATCAACATTTGGACACCATATTCACTGTCGCATGTACCCGTTGCTATCATGGACTAACAATCTCACGACGTTCAACGGTTCACCGCCTTTGCCGCGCCCCAATTGCAAGCACACTCAAGAAATCGGGCTAGAGGCATCCAGGATCAGTACCCTGGCAAGGTGTCTACTCGTCAGGACCCATTAATCCTGCGTCAACAGTTTGCCGAATTTTTGTTGGCATCAACACTAATTCTGACCGCGATTTTATCGAGTTGTGCGCGCGGCCTGAAGATCAACCTAGAGAGATTGGCAAACGCGTGATACCGTTTAACTTGGTATTTAACCAGTTTAACCGTCATGGATAATCTGGTGATTTAGTGGACCAAATTTCGTATGTTTCGAAAACTCATTCTGACGGTCGCGTTTTTAGTCATTGAAGTGGTCCCACTAAACTGAACAGTTTAGCGGCTCAGCTAAGATGTAATCAGGTTGATTTCATGCCGCCTTTTGGTTTTGTTCTACGTTAAAGAATGCGTCGTCCGGGGATCGTTTGTCGAGAGC
>JBAUHN010000191.1:0-2039 GCA_049680295.1 Sulfitobacter sp. | reverse complement strand
TGGTTCGCAATCCATTCGAGGCGCAGACATCCGTGAAATCGCGCCGAGTATCTTATTCTTTGGCAATTCCCTAAAATTCGGCGGCTTTGTCATCACCTATGGCGGCATCGCGTTGATCCTCTTGGCGCTTGCAGTCTGGTATCTGTTGAACCAAACCGCATGGGGACGTCATGTCCACGCGATTGGTGACGATCCTGATGCGGCGATGCTGTCGGGTATCAAGATCAACCGCACGCTGATCTCTGTCTACGCCCTCGCAGGTCTGATCTGCGCCTTTGCAGGCTGGGTTGCCGCGGGCCGTGTAGGGTCGATCTCGCCTATCGGCTTCTCTGACATCAACCTCGCCAGCATCACCGCCGTTGTGATCGGTGGCACGTCGCTTTTCGGCGGTCGCGGCTCGATCCTTGGGTCCGTCCTTGGGGCCATGATCGTGGGCGTGTTCAATACAGGGCTGTCGCTCGCAGGTGTCGACGATTATTGGCAAATGTTCGCGGCAGGCAATCTTGTGCTGATCGCTGTTGCCCTTGACCAATGGCTGCGGAGGGCCACAAAATGAATGATATTCAACCTGTTATCCGCGCACGCGGCCTGATGAAACGCTACGGCACTGTGATTGCAATGGATGGGGCCGACTTTGACCTCTACCCTGGTGAGATCTGTGCCGTCATCGGCGACAACGGCGCTGGCAAATCGACGCTCATCAAGGCGCTGTCAGGGGCGGTCACGCCTGACCACGGTGAGGTTCTGGTCGACGGCAAAGCGGTGCACTTCAAGTCGCCCGACGATGCGCGGCGCGAAGGCATTGAGACAGTTTACCAAAACCTCGCCTTGTCCCCCGCACTGTCCATCGCAGACAACATGTTCTTGGGTCGGGAAATCCGCAAAGAAGGGATCATGGGCTCGGTTTTCCGGCAGATGGACCAACGTAAGATGCAAGACTTCGCCCGCCATAAGTTGACAGAGCTTGGCCTAATGACCATCCAAAACATCAACCAAGCCGTTGAAACACTTTCGGGCGGTCAACGGCAAGGTGTGGCGGTGGCCCGTGCGGCGGCATTTGGCTCCAAAGTGATCATCCTCGACGAGCCAACAGCAGCACTTGGCGTAAAGGAATCTCGCCGTGTTCTCGAACTTATCCTCGATGTGCGCTCGCGTGGTATCCCGATCATTCTGATCAGCCACAACATGCCGCATGTGTTCGAGGTGGCCGACCGTATTCACGTGCACCGCCTCGGCAAACGACTTTGCGTGATCGACCCAAAGGACTACACAATGTCCGATGCAGTCGCATTTATGACAGGGGCCAAAGAAGCCCCCGCTTAGATCTCGCCCCCCTCTTTCGCGAGGCAAACAAAAGGCCGGACCAAGCCTTCAGCTTGCCTCGCGACCGGACAGGCCGTTGCCACATCCAGAAGACGGGGCCTTTTGCGTTTCAACGTTAACGGGGCCCAGCACATATCAAATTACGCCTTGAAACCTTTAATTTCAGGCAGCGTTATGTGTACAAGATTTAAGTCGAAACGCTTTAGGTCGACAACCGGCTTGGCCTGTTCCAGAGACGTCAAGCCAAACGGCAACGCCCCTAGGGCCTTGTTTCCAAGTCAAAGCATGCAGTGACCCGTGCGTCTGTTGTTTCGACTGCTTCCTTAATATTGGGCCGCTCAAAACGATACTCTGGATTACATATCAAACCGAAACTTCGGCCCGTAAGGCGTCACGGCCGAGGGCTGCCTTTCGGTTGCTTATCGCGACTTCACCGCGCCTTAGCACATAGATCTGATCGGCTAGTGTATAGGCGAAATCGAAGTACTGCTCGACCATCACAATTGCGATGTTACCTTTGGATTTCAGGTGCTCAATCACGCGGCCTATTTGTTGGATGATATTGGGCTGAATCCCCTCGGTCGGCTCATCCAACAGCAACACTTTGGGCTGCATGATCATCGCGCGGCCAATTGCAAGCTGTTGCTGCTGGCCGCCTGACAAATCGCCGCCGCGCCGGTTTTGCATGTCTTTCAAAACTGGGAACAGATCAAACA
>JBAUHN010000190.1:0-1925 GCA_049680295.1 Sulfitobacter sp. | reverse complement strand
GGGATGCAATACAAGTTTCCGCGCCGCGAATTGACCACCTTGACACCACACGCCCCAAGGCTTGCAGCGTCTTCGTCACAAGGGTATTGCGATAACAATCGCTATTAGGGAGATCCAATACATGTCCAACCAACGGTTCGATAAAACCAAATTGCCCAGCCGCCACGTGACCGAAGGGCCCGCACGCGCGCCGCATCGGTCGTATTACTATGCGATGGGCATGACGGAAGAGGAAATTCACCAGCCGTTGGTGGGCGTTGCAACCTGCTGGAACGAAGCCGCACCTTGCAATATCTCGCTGAACCGACAGGCGCAGGCCGTCAAGATCGGCGTCAAGGCGCAACAGGGAACACCCCGCGAATTTACAACCATCACCGTGACCGACGGCATCGCGATGGGCCATGAAGGTATGCGATCGTCGCTGGCATCTCGCGAGGCAATTGCCGACACGGTCGAGCTGACAATGCGCGGCCATTGCTATGATGCGATTGTCGGTCTTGCAGGGTGTGACAAATCACTGCCCGGCATGATGATGGCGATGATCCGGCTGAACGTGCCTTCGGTGTTTTTATATGGTGGCTCAATCCTGCCGGGCAAGGCCCCCAAAGGCGCGGATGTGCCCGCGAGCTTTGCAGAACGTGACCTGACCGTGCAGGACATGTTCGAAGCGGTAGGCAACTACCAGTCAGGCACGATGACCGAGGCAGAGCTGGAAATCCTTGAGCGCGTGGCCTGCCCGTCGGCGGGTGCCTGTGGCGGTCAGTTCACGGCAAATACCATGGCCTGTGTATCCGAAGCCATCGGGCTCGCGTTGCTGAACTCCTCGGGCATGCCCGCGCCTTTCAAGGATCGCGATGAATATGGCCGCGCGTCGGGCGAGGCGGTGATGAATCTGATCGAAAAGAACATCCGCGCACGCGAGATTTGCACCCGGCAAGCGTTCGAAAATGCAGCACGTATCGTGGCCTGCACCGGCGGCTCCACCAACGCGGGTCTTCACCTTCCGGCGATGGCGCATGAGGCGGGCATCGATTTTTTCCTCGATGACGTCTGCGAGATTTTCCGCGACACGCCGCATTTCGTCGATATGAAACCGGGCGGGGCCTATGTGGCCAAGGATCTTTATGATGCAGGCGGCGTGCCTGTCGTGCTCAACGAACTGCGCAAAGCGGGATTGATCCACACAGATTGCATGACAGCATCGGGCTATTCGCTGGGCGAAGAATTGGACAAGATCACCCGTGAGGCGGATGGCAAGGTCATTCACTCTATCGACAACCCGATCAGCAAAACCGGTGGTGTTGTTGGCCTGAAAGGCAATTTGGCACCGGAAGGCGCGATTGTGAAAATCGCAGGCATGTCCGAAGAAGACATCGTTTTCACCGGACCGGCGCTGGTTTTTGAATGCGAACAGGATGCGTTTGAAGCGGTGCAAAACCGCACGTATTCCGAAGGCGACGTGTTTGTCATTCGCAACGAAGGCCCTGCCGGTGGTCCCGGCATGCGCGAGATGCTGGCAACGACGGCGGCTTTGTCCGGTCAGGGCATGGGCAAGAAGGTCGCGCTGATAACAGATGGACGTTTTTCGGGTGCAACACGCGGTTTTTGTGTCGGCCATGTCGGCCCGGAGGCGGCGCATGGTGGCCCAATTGCCCTGCTGAAAAACGGCGATATGATCACATTGAACGCGGTTAAGGGCACGATTTCGGTCGATATTTCCGACGCCGATATGGCAGCGCGCAAGGCCGCCTGGACCGGTGCGCGTGAAACGATATATGGCGCTGGCGCACTTTGGAAATACGCACAATTGGTTGGGCCTACTTATCTTGGCGCGGTCACACATCCCGGAGCCAAAGCCGAGGGCCACGACTATATGGATCTGTAACGGATTACTGCGGTCTGAACCCATTTCTCACGGCTCTACT
>JBAUHN010000189.1:0-4948 GCA_049680295.1 Sulfitobacter sp. | reverse complement strand
CACCATCACGGTGACGCCCAGCAAAGCCACCAAACTGGCCGAAATCGCACGGCGCGTCGGGCGTTCTCCAATCACAAGCCACGCCAAAGCGGCCGCCACCAACGGCACCGTTGCATAGATGATCGACACATGCGCGACCGTGGTGATGCGCAGTGAAAACATGAAACACAGCATGCCCAATGCTGACACGATGGCGAAAATCCAACCGGGCCAGCCCATGTTGCGAAACTCGGCAACGGTTTTGCGGCCCCTTAGGGCAACCTGCACCAACAGTATACCTATCGCGCCAAAAAATCCGCGCCAGAACAACAGCACCCAAGTGTCAGCAGTGATAACTTGGGTGAACAGGCCTGCCGTGCTCCAAATGACGGCTGACGCTGTAACCAACAGCAGGCCCAGTTTGTAGCGACTTTGGTCTGGCGCTGTGCGCATTTTGTGCGTTTCGTTCAGCAAATGCAGTCCACCTTTAATGCCAGTACAACGTGGCCTGAATTAGACCAATGATCGCACCCTACCGGATCTCTGCTGACAGCTGCATGTCAGCAGATCTGTGCTATGTGTCAATCGGTCAGCAAGGATGCCAATGATGCGATCGCTTCGAATGTTTGAGATTATTCAATTGCTGCGCAGTTCCGCGGGTCCGCAGCGGGCACAGGATATTGCAGACGCGCTTGAGGTGACAAAGCGGACGATTTACCGCGACATCGCGACGCTGCAGGCCATGCGCGTCCCGATTGAAGGCGCGGCGGGCGTCGGCTATATCATGCGGCCTGGTTACGATTTGCCGCCTGTAAATTTCGACATCGAAGAGGCCGAAGCCATCGCTGTCGGCCTCAGCATGATCGCCCGGACCGGTGACAAAGGGCTAGAGCGCGCGGCGGCACGGGCGGCGCGGAAACTGTCAGATGCAGCGGCCCCGGTCGAGACGTTGTTTTCGTCCAACTGGGGGGCGAAACCGCCCGCAAGTGTTGATCTGTCACGGATCCGCGACGCCATCCGACGCGAGACGAAACTGCGGTTGATCTACAAAAATGCCGACGGGCACGACAGCGAACGTACTGTGTTGCCGATCGCGATTATCTACTATTCCGAGGTTGTCGTTTTGGCCGCGTGGTGCGAATTACGGGCTGATTTCAGGCATTTCCGCCCCGACAGGATGCTGTCCTGCGCAGTGCTGGCGGATGATACATTCACTGGCCAAAGCAAATCACTGCGTCGCAGCTGGGCGCTGACACATGGTGGTGATTTTTGACCCAATGATTATTCGAGATCGCACAAAAAAACCGCGCCTGCATGAGACGCGGTTTTTGTAATTCCGTGGCGCGTGGTTAGCGGCGCAGGCCAAGGCGTTTGATCAGGTCCTGATAACGGGCCTCGTCCTTGGCTTTGGTGTAGTCCAGCAATTTGCGACGCAGGGCGACCATTTTCAACAACCCGCGACGACCGTGGTTGTCTTTTTTGTGGGTCTTGAAATGCTCGGTCAATGTGGCAATCCGCGACGACAGGATCGCAACCTGAACTTCGGGCGAACCGGTGTCGCCTTCTTTGGTTGCGAAATCTTTCATTACGCGGGCTTTTTCTTCTGCAGTAATCGACATCGGGGTCTCCTTTTGAGAGTGGTTAAAGGTAATGGCGCAGTCCGGGATGTCGTCCAGAACAGGCCCGTGGAGATATCGCTCAGGGACAAAATCCGCCAGGCGATGGGGGCGTGTAGATGAGTTTGGCTGAAATGGCAAACACTGTTTTCACACCAAAGACGGGGTTTGCGTCCAGGGTTCAGGCTGTTGCGCATAGGGCAGGTACAAGGGATGTTTGGGATGCCCTGCTTTTGACAGGCCCAGATGCGCCAGATCGACACCGGTCTGCGCCAGCATCTGCGCCACTTTTGCGCCGCGTCCCATATGGGCGCCATGGGTTCCCCAGGCAGCGATAATCCGGTCCGCCCATTCCGCACCCTGCAAAAGCACGCTGTCATTGTCGGGGCCGACAGGGTTTTGTGCCGCGCGCATTTTGCGCGGGTCGGTGTCGCGCCATGCAAAGATGTTAGTAACCTGAAACGCGCCAAATCCCAAGGTTCGCGCCCGGCGTTCGCAGCGTTCGACCGTTGGATCATTCTGGATTTCATTGGCCGTCGATGGGTTCAGCATCACAAACATCACGCGCGGTCCTGTGGCGTCCCAAACCCGTGTCAGACTATAGCGGTAACGCTCGCAGTCGGAATAGACGGCTGTAGATGTCGATTTTGCGCTTGTGTGGCTGCGGATGATCATCGCCAACTTGTGCCAGTAGGCCAGCACAAGATCAACGCGCCTTGTGGCAGCCGAACAGGAAAACGCGGCTGCCACAGTGCTGGTTGGGTTTAGGCGTCAACGGTCCGACGTTTGCCCGGCAGCTGCAAAACAGCGCCGTTAAACTCCATAACGGCCGCAGCGACCAACGCATAAAGTATATGCCCCCACAAGGCGACCCAGGTGATACCGCTCCAGCCCAGGAACGGGGCGTTACCTGCCACCAGATGGGCCATGAAATACAAGGCAAAGACCCAAAGGGCGACACCATAGACCGTTGCCGTGATCGCCCAGTGCAAGGAGGGCAGGATTGCGCGTTGAAGCGGCCGTGCGATGGCAAAATATCCCACCGCATAGAACACAAATCCGGTCAACATATGCAGCAAATGCGCAGCGCCCGACGGGTTTGCGCCAAAGACCGTTTTCAACGTCGCGCCAGCTAACCCGACAGGCGCCAGTTTTGCATAGCCCAGCAGCGGGCTGAGGCCCTGTCCGAATGCATCAAAGGCGATGGTGGCAAAGGCACCGGCGGTCAGAATGGTAAACACAGGGGTTTTCATGGTGTGAGGCTCCTTAAGCGAGAGGATTGTCGCGGGTCTGATGTCTATTAGATGCGACGTCTCGCAGGTATTTGGCAGGGGCCTCACACAGACCTTACCAAAGCATAGGGGTTTTGTAACAATTGCCGACACAAACCCCGGAAATCCATAACGGCACCGCGAGAATTGCGACAGGTTGTAATATTCGGAACCGATCAGTCCTGAATATTAAAGACCCGAAATGGATGCACTTCGCCCGATTTGTAGCGACCAACCGCCACCGCGCGGCCTTGGTAGGAGGCCCAGACCTCGTCTCCGTATTCTACGTCTGAAGCAAGCACCATGCCGGGATTGCCGTTGCGCAGTTTTGTCGCGCCCTCGGCAGTGGCTTTGACCTCTGGCAGGTCTTGCAACCCGTCTTCCAGGGGTCGCAGATGCGCGTCGAGCTCGGGGGTGCGGGCCATGGCTTCGATCTGGTCCATTGTCAGCCCGTCCGCGGCCTCAAACGGCCCCGACCAGACACGGCGCAGGGCGCGCACATGGCCATGACACCCCAGTGCGGCACCCAAATCACGCGCGATGGACCGGACGTACCCGCCTTTGCCGCAGGTCATTTCCAGCGTCACGTGATCTGCATCAGGCCGGTCAACCAACAGCAGTTCTTCAACCCACAGGGGCCGGGCGGCGATTTCAACATCTTCGCCGTCACGTGCCAGTTTATAGGCGCGTTGCCCGTCGATTTTCACGGCCGAGAATTTCGGCGGTACTTGCTGGATGTCACCGATAAATCCGGATAGGGCGGCTTTGATTTCATCATCCGTGGGGCGCAGATCACTGCTGGCGATGATTTCTCCCTCGGCGTCATCTGTATTTGTTGCCTGGCCCAGACGTACCGTAAATTCATATGCTTTCAGCGCGTCGGTGATAAAGGGAACTGTTTTGGTGGCCTCACCCAATGCGATGGCCAGAACGCCGGTCGCATCGGGGTCAAGCGTGCCTGCATGGCCCGCCTTTTTTGCCTCAAACGCCCAGCGGACCTTGTTCACAATTGCGGTTGAGGTCGGCCCGGCGGGTTTGTCGACCACCAGCCACCCCGAAATATCGCGTCCCTTGCGTTTGCGTGCCATCGATTGTGTTCCTGAACCTGTTTGACGGCGTCCTTAAAGACAAAACTGCGCGATGCCCAGACCCTGGCCGCGCCCTTAACGCATGTCCCGAACGGTGCCGATGATCGGGCCAAGGCGAAACCCCAGATCGCTGCGCGAAAGCCCTGGCGCATGAAGTCGCGAAATATTGCCATCGAAATAAAGCGCATTCGGCAGCGCCAGCGCGTCTTTGAAAACACTGCCAAATTCGTAAAACGTCACCGGGGCGTTGGAAATTGCGAAAACTGCACGGCGGCCATCGACACTGGTGCCAACCCCGTTGCGCACATAGCGCGATGTGCTGTCTTTCAAAAACCGTGGATGCAATACGCCGTCAATCACCAGCATTGGCCCCGATTGGGTGGCGGAATTGCAATCAGGAGCAAGGTCAATGTAGCGCAATGTTTCGATTACATCGGCGCGGGCATCACGCAAACATAAAACCCCATTGGGTAGCAGGCCGAAATTGCCCGGACCCGCATTGGGCACAACATGCATCACCTGCTGCCCGTCTTCGACGTAAAGCCCAACCGGCGCGCGGTCGTCGTGATACATGCCCGCGTTCATCGCAAATCCCAGCTCTTGCCCTTCGGTTTGCAAAACGCGGTCTATGCGATTGAATTGGCCATAAAGCGCGCCGTCGCTGTCCTTCAGGAACAGGCGCAGCGTGTCCTGGGTCAGATCAACCTCGCAAACGGTGTAAGACTGGCCCGCATGGTCCATATCGCGGCATTCAACGGCAAAACCCGGGCCCGCGCTGAACCAAAGCGCCAAAACGGCAGCCAGCGCGCGCATCATTCCGCTTGCGTGTCCCGTCGCACGTTGTCCTGATCCAGCATCCGGCGGGTTTCATCCATACGGTCAAACGTCTCATCCAGCTGAAACCGAAGATCAGGCGCAAATTTCAACGCCAGCTTTTTGGACACAGCATGGCGCAATTCGCCTTTGTTGCGGGCCAATAGCTTAAGCACTTCGT
>JBAUHN010000188.1:0-1741 GCA_049680295.1 Sulfitobacter sp. | reverse complement strand
CCTGGTTTGTTCGCGTCAAACAGGATCAGCGGGTGCATGTTGCCATCGCCCGCGTGGAACACATTGGCGACCTCCAGCCCATGTTCCTTGGACAGTTCGCTAATCCGTTTGAGGGTGAACGGCAGCGCCGAGATCGGCACCGTGCCGTCCAGACACATATAGTCGTTGATCTGCCCCATCGCGCCAAATGCCGATTTGCGACCCTTCCAGATCAACGCGCTTTCTTCGGCACTTTCACTGACCTTCAAGGCTACCGGATTCAAAGCTTCGGCGATTCTTACAATCCGCGACAGCTGATCTTCAATCTCGGCCTCAGAGCCTTCGACTTCGACGATCAGCAAGGCTTCGCACATCGGGTATCCGGCCTTGGCGAAATTCTCGACCACGCGGATGCAGGGGCGATCCATATACTCGATCGCGACCGGCAAGACGCCGGATTTGATGATGTTGCCGACGCATTCGCCCGCCACTTCGGCGCTGTCAAATCCGATCATCACCGGTCGAGCACCTTCAGGTTTGGGCAAAATGCGCAGGGTTGCTTCGGTCACGATGGCAAGTTGCCCTTCGGAACCGCAAATCAGCCCCAACAGATCAAGGCCGGGTGCATCCATTGCCACGCCGCCCAACTCAACGATCTCACCGTCGACCATAACCATCTTGACGCCTAGTAGGTTGTTTGTAGTCACCCCGTATTTCAGGCAATGCGCACCTCCGGAATTCATCGCGATATTGCCTGCGATCGCGCAGGCCAGCTGGCTGGATGGATCAGGGGCATAAAAGAAACCTTCGTCTTCGACCAATCCGGTCACCGACAGGTTCGTCACCCCGGTCTGAATCTGAATGAAACGGTTATCATAGTCGATCTCGATCACATCCTTGAGCCGCGCTGTGCCAAGGATTACACAATCCGCCGTTGGCAGGGATCCACCCGCGAGCGAGGTGCCCGCTCCGCGCGGTACAACCGGCACACCCATCTTGTGGCAAACACGCATGGCCGCCGCGACTTCTTCGGTTGTTGCGGGCAACACAACCACCATCGGGGGACAGCGGTATGCAGTCAGTGCATCGCATTCATATGCACGGGTTTCCATTTCATCCGATATGACCGCGTCTTTGGGCAGCGCGCTACTCAGCGCCGATACGATCTCTGCCTTGCGATCAAGCACACGCTGATCGGGTTTGGGCATTGCGATTGTCGACATCGGCGCGCTCCTATTGTTGCTGCTGTGCAGTTATGAAGGCCAGAACTGCCTCCGCGTTGGATGCAGGGTCAGGTATCGGACGGAATACCTTTCGGATCTCGGTCCCAAAGGTGATCAAAGTCGTCCGCGCATAGAGCGTCAAACCTCCAGCCTCAAAAATCGGCAGCCCCAACTCCTGGTGGAACATCAATTCTGGGTCCGAAAGAAGACTGAATGGCAGATGCAATCTTTGCACCACTTCGCTTTGATACGCGGTGTCCTGAGTTGATACGCCGAGTACTTTCGATGTTCCGGCTGCAATCAGATCGGCATGGTTGTCGCGAAATCCGCAGGACTGCGGCGTACATCCCCGCGCACCGGGTATTTGATCCCAGCCCGGAATCGGAGGCGCATCAGGTGGGCTTGTTCGGGGGTAGAAGTAGAATGCGTTCCAACCGGCCAAACCGCCAAGCTTAATTTCTGCACCGTCGGTCGCAGGCAACGTCGCCGCAGGCAGATTTTTCCCTTCCAGCGCGTCCATCTTTTCAGATTCCATTGTG
>JBAUHN010000187.1:0-48259 GCA_049680295.1 Sulfitobacter sp. | reverse complement strand
GGCGTTCGCACCGGCATGTATTGCGGCAATCGGTTGGCTGGTTTGAGAACGACTTTGCCGGGCGTATTGCCAACCGGATCATGCAGACACCCCCTGCCGCAGGGGAGGTCGTGTTTCAGGTGTTTGATGCAATCTCGTTTTCGCTGGCCTATCTGATTGGCGCTGCGATCTTGCTGAGCACATCGGATATCCGTTTGTTAGTGCCGCTTTTGGTGTGGTTTGTGCTTTACGGGTTTTTGATCCGTTGGACGGTGCAACGTGTGGGGCCTGCGTCGCAGGCGGCGTCAGATGCGCGGTCGCAGGTCACCGGGCGGGTGGTTGATGCCTATACCAATATTCATTCGGTCAAGATGTTTGCGCATGACGATCACGAAGTTGCCTATGCCAAAGAGGCAATCGAACATTCGCGCGCGACGTTTCAGACAGAGATGCGGATATTCACCGTTATGGATACGTCATTGGTGGTGTTAAACGGGCTGCTGATTGTTGGCGTCGTTGGCTGGGCCTTGTCTCTTTGGACCCAAGGGCAGGCCAGCGTTGGCGCTGTTGCGGCGGCGATTGCGCTGACGTTGCGGTTGAACGCAATGACCGGGTGGATCATGTGGGCGCTGACCACGTTTTTCCGGCAATTGGGCGTTGTTGCCGAAGGTATGGAAACCATTGCTCAGCCCATAGCGCTGACAGATGCCGCGCGCGCCGCACCGCTGGAAATTGGCGCGGGAGGAATTGAGATTTGCGATTTGACGCATCACTATGGGCAAAAATCCGGCGGTTTGGACGCGGTTAATCTGACGGTGCGGCCGGGTGAAAAGATTGGTCTGGTCGGGCGGTCTGGTGCCGGGAAGTCAACATTGGTTAAGCTGCTGTTGCGGTTTTACGATCCGGAAAGCGGCCAGATATTGATCGACGGGCAGGACATCACGCGCGTGCGTCAGGACAGTCTGCGGTTGGGTATCGGGATGGTGCAGCAGGACAGTTCATTGTTGCACCGGTCGGTGCGCGACAACATTCTGTATGGCCGGTCCAACGCGACCGAGGCCGAAGTCATCGCAGCCGCGAAGCAGGCGCAAGCGCATGAATTTATTCTGGGCCTGTCGGATATGGAGGGACGTCGCGGATATGATGCGCAAGTCGGCGAACGCGGCGTCAAACTGTCCGGAGGGCAGCGGCAAAGGATCACCCTGGCGCGGGTGATCCTGAAGAACGCTCCGATCCTGCTGCTGGATGAGGCGACAAGCGCACTCGACAGTGAGGTCGAGGCGGCGATCCAAGACACGCTATATGGCATGATGGAAGGCAAAACGGTGATTGCCATCGCGCACCGTCTGTCGACGATTGCGCATATGGACCGGATTTTGGTGCTGGACGCGGGCCGTATCGTCGAAGACGGCACCCATGATGCGCTATTGGCGCAGGGCGGTTTGTATTCAGAATTCTGGGCGCGGCAATCGGGCGGTTTTCTTAAGGTCGAGGCGGCGCTTTGAAAATCTCAAACTGGATTGATGCCACACGGCCAGCAAACGGTCCGCCGCCACAAAGTCTGGGTGCGTTTTTGGCGTGGTGTTTATCGGGTGCCTGGCCTGCGCTGGTGTTGGCCGCGATTGTATCTGCGGGTGCAGGCGCGATGGAGGCGGGCACAGCGCTGATTCTTGGGCTGGTGATTGATGCAGCAGTCGGCGCCGGGCGCGATGCGTTTTTTGACGGGCGCAATCTGGCGCTGATCGCGGCATCGGTCGGGTTTTTCCTGATTATCCGGCCCTTGATGTTTGGTCTTTCGGCTTCGACCAATGCGATCATCGTGCAGCCGAACGTGAACCCGCTGGTTCTGTCGCGATTGCATCGCTGGACGCTGGGTCAGACGATCGGATTTTTTGACGACGATTTCGCGGGCCGTATTGCGCAAAAGCAGATGCAGACCGCGCGGGCGGTCACCGATGTGGCATCCGAGGTGATTAACGTGGTGGCCTTTGCCCTGGCATCGTTGTTGGGGTCGGTTCTGTTGCTGGTGGCGATAGACTGGCGGGTCGCGATTGGGTTTGCGGTCTGGCTGGTGGCCTATTTCGCGCTGATCAACTGGTATTTGCCGCGCATTCGCAAACGGTCGGCAGCGCGCGCTGGTGCGCGGGCAATGGTTTCGGGTCAGGTCGTGGACACGATTACAAACATCAAAACAGTCAAGCTTTTTGCGCATTCCGACTTTGAGGACCGCGCCGCACTTGGGGCAATGCAGACCTTTCGGGCGCGCGCGGTTGAGTTTGGGTATCTTGCCGCCGGGTTTCGGTTTGCGTTGATGACCTTGGCTGGGTTGCTGCCTGTCTTGCTGTTGGGTGGCACGCTGATGCTTTGGCAATCAGGTGCTGCCAGCGAAGGCGATATCGTCGCCGCGGGTGCTGTTGCCATTCGGATTGCGCAGATGACCGGTTGGGTCAGTTTTACGCTGATGGCGATCTATTCAAATATAGGTGAGATCGAGGACGGCATGCGCACGCTGACGCCGCGCACCCGGGTTGAGGATAATGCGGATGCGGTTGATTTGCAGGTGCCGGTTGGCGAGATCAAAATGCAATCACTTGGGTTTGCTTACGGACGATCTGCGGGTGGGGTGGATGGCATAAACCTGACAATCAAGGGCGGCGAAAAGCTGGGCATTGTCGGGGCGTCGGGGGCTGGTAAATCGACGCTTGTTTCGCTGCTTATGCGGCTCTACGAGGCGGAAAACGGCAAAATTTTGATTGACGGGACGGACATCACAACTGCCACGCAGGAAAGCCTGCGGCGCAATATCGGAATGGTCACACAAGAGACGGCGATGTTCAATCGGTCGGCGCATGCGAATATACTTTATGGTCGTCCCGGCGCGACCAAAGACGAAGTGGTTGCCGCTGCGCGCAAGGCCGAGGCGGATGAGTTTGTGATGGAACTGCAGGACCACATGGGCCGCGCCGGATATGATGCGCATCTGGGTGAACGGGGTGTAAAACTGTCGGGCGGTCAGCGGCAAAGAATTGCGCTGGCGCGTGCTATTCTAAAAGACGCACCGATTTTGGTTCTGGATGAGGCGACAAGCGCGCTCGACAGCGAGGTTGAGGCGTCGATCCAGACAGCACTGTCGCGGGTGATGCAGGGCAAAACCGTTCTGGCGATTGCGCACCGTCTGTCGACCCTGACCGAGATGGACCGGATTATCGTCATGGATCAGGGCCGCATCGTCGAAATCGGCACGCATGAGGCGTTGCTGGCCAAGGCCGGGCTTTATGCGAAGTATTGGAACCGGCAGTCGGGCGGTTTTATCCGGACGCAGGCCGCCGAATAGGGGCTTTTGCATTGCGCCCATGCACAGTAAGCCCGTCTTATGACAGAATATGAAATCACGCGATTAGGCCATCACGGCGACGGTGTGGCACTTGGCCCGGTATTTGCACCAATGACCTTGCCCGGCGAGGTTGTCACCGGCACGCCGGATGGCAGCAAGCTTAGGGATGTCAAAATCGTCACGCCTTCGGATCAGCGGGTGTCGCCGCCTTGCCGACATTTCAAGGCGTGCGGTGGGTGTCAGCTGCAACATGCCAGCGATCCATTTGTGGCCGCATGGAAGGTTGACATCGTGCGACAAGCCTTGGCTGCGCATGGATTAGAGACTGTTTTTAAGCCGATTGTCACATCTGCCGCGCAAACGCGACGGCGGGCGACATTTGCGGCAAAGCGCACAAAGAAGGGCGCGATGGCCGGGTTTCACGGGCGCGGGTCGGACGTGATTATCGAGATATCGGACTGCAAGTTGCTGGATCCGGCGCTGATCGGGGCCTTGCCGGTGGCCGAGGCCTTGGCGGTGATCGGGACCAGCCGCAAGGCGACATTGGCGGTGACGGTCACGCTGTCGGTCGAAGGGCTGGATGTGCATGTATCGCATGGCAAGCCGCTGGATGGTCCGCTGCGGCAAGAGTTGGCGCATTTGTGCGACCGGATGAAGCTGGCGCGGCTGACCTGGGAGGATGAGACTGTTGCGATGCGTGCCCCGCCTGCGCAGATGTTCGGTGATGCCAGCGTGGTGCCGCCGCCCGGTGCGTTTTTGCAGGCCACGGCTGATGGCGAGGCTGCGTTGCTGGCTGCGGTGCGCGCGGCGGTTCAGGGGGCATCACGGATTGCGGATTTGTTTGCTGGCTGTGGGACATTCACGCTGCCCCTTGCGCAAGGTGCCGAAGTGCATGGCGTAGAGGGCGACAAGGCGATGGTTGCGGCGCTGGATCTGGGATGGCGCAGGGCGGCGGGCCTGAAACCGGTCACCAGAGAGGCGCGCGATTTGTTTCGCAGGCCGCTGATGCCGGATGAGTTGCGCAGGTTTGACGCCGTTGTGCTGGATCCGCCCCGCGCAGGGGCCGAGGCGCAGATTTCTGAGCTGGCGGGTTCCGATGTGCCGTGCATTGCTTATGTGTCGTGCAATCCGGTCAGTTTTGCGCGCGATGCGGCGATCCTGTCCAGGGCTGGCTTTGCGCTGGATTGGGTGCAGGTTGTCGATCAGTTCCGCTGGTCTGCTCATATCGAACTGGCTGCCCGCTTTATTCGAGCGAAATAACGGATTTGTGAGGCGTGGTTTTTTCGGTATATGATAGTTGAAAACAAAGAAGCAGAATGAATGACTTCTAAAAATGGATGGCAGGATAATGCACCGCAGGAACATGATTTTAGGAACCGCAGCGGCGGTCACGCTTGGGGCGTGCAGCAGCAGTAAATTCAAACGGTATAATGGGCCGGAGGTGACTTATGTTGTCGTCAACAAAGGCGCGCGGCGGATGTTTTTGCTGAACAATGAAACTGTATTGAAATCCTATGATATCAAGCTGGGGTTTGCGCCGGTCGGTCACAAAGTGATCGAAGGTGACGGGCGCACGCCTGAGGGATTGTACCGAATTGACCGGCGCAATCCGAACAGCCAGTTTCATCTGTCGGTCGGAATCTCATACCCTAATGAGGCGGATATCGCGGCGGCCAAGGCGCTGGGCAAAAGTCCGGGCGGCGATATCTTTATTCACGGCCAGAAAAACCCGTTTCGCAAGAACAGGGGCGATTGGACATGGGGCTGTATCTCCGTTTCGAACAAAGAGATCGAAGACATCTATGCGATGGTCGGTGACGGTACGCCTATCTCAATCAACCCGTGAGGTCAGGGCGTTCAGCCGCCCATCACCAGGGTCCACCAGATTTTCCCGCTGGATTCCTGATGCCATGAAAACCCAAGATTGGTCGCGTTGGGGGTAAGAATCACCCGGCGTGTGTCTGGCTTGTCCATCCATGCGGCCAGGGTTTCCAATTCGGTCTCATAGGATTCCGAGATGTTTTCACCCAACAGCGGTCCGGCATAGCCTGCGCGCTGGACGCGCTCAATGGGTGATGATCCGTCTGATCCAAAGTGCCAGGGTCTGTTTTGACGCGACATATCGCGTGAATGGGTGGCAGCAGATGCGTTCAGCTTTGAATTCAGCTCAACCGCCCGAAGGCCGGATGACGCCCGCAGGGCATTTACTGCGTCAAGCATACGAAATTGGATTTTGCCAGCGCTGCCGCGGCTGATTCGGTACACCTTGGGTAGTGGTTTGCCGTCTGCTCCGACCGTCGTGGTGGCTACAGGTGTGCAGGCCGAGATAGCGACAGCCAATGCGATAAGGACAGAAAACAAACGGGTCATGATACGCTCCACTCAGACTGTTTGCCCCGGCATAGCGATATTTAAGTTGCAATTCAAACGCACATGCGCGCCAGACCGCTCTATGACGTTTGATTGATTTGCGACTGCGGCATTCTCGCCATAAACTGCGCCGGATCAAGTGAACCAGAATTTGTGGAGACAAAAATTGTCTGAATCACGCTTTAAAATTCCAAGCCGCCGCAGCTTTTTAGCGGGTAGTGCGGCTTTGCTTGCTTCTCCTGCGATTGCGCAAGACGCCAGTGGCGTTAACTCTGCGTCGACAACGCAGGGAGAGCGAGACATCAACGAGGTCGTTCGCCGGAACATTTCCAGCTTTCGGACGCTGGATTGGCGGCCTTATTTCTCAAACCTGCGCAATGGCGCGATTTTGGTCGATGTCGACAGCCGGGCATTGCACTACTGGCAGGAAAACACCGGCGTTTATAAGCTTTACCCGTCCAGTGTGCCGTTGACCGAAGAGTTGACGCGCCGTGGCCGAACGAAAGTTGTGCAAAAAGTCGTGGGGCCAAGCTGGCGCCCAACGCCAGCAATGCTGCGGCGCAACCCAGAGTGGCCTGCGTTTATTGAGCCCGGTCCCAACAATCCGTTGGGGACACATGCTTTGTATCTTGGCTGGACCTACTACCGTATTCACGGGACCCATGACACGCGCAAGATCGGGCGCCAGTCGTCGAATGGCTGCATTGGTTTGTACAACGAACATATCCAAGAGCTTTTCGCGATGACCAAGGTCGGTACGCAAGTGTTGCTAATTTGACGACATCGGCGAACTTGTGTGATTTCTAAACGAGTTCTGGGTTTGCAATCCGTCGCTTATGCTGTTTAGAAAGTTGCACTACGTAAGTCTTTGGTGCGTGACAGCATTTTGCTGGATACGCAATTTCTGGAGTAATAAAATGAAAAAATTCGTTCTCGCCGCTGCCCTGACAGCCGCAGCTTCGACAGCATTTGCCGGTTCGCTTGCAGATCCTATCATCGAAGCTCCTGTTGTTGTTGAAGAAGCTTCCAGCTCGTCTTCGGGCGTTCTGTTGCCGCTGATCATCCTGGCATTGGTTATCGCTGCTGTTGCTGACTAAGCAATATCGGTTTTAATGTGGAAAGGGCGGTACTTCGGTGCCGCCTTTTCTGTTTTCAGGCTTAGATTTCGTGCGGACCATGGGGGCTGCGCGTGCCTGTTCTAGTCCAGCCAACCCTTTAAATTGCTCTCTATTATGCCGCTAAGCGCCGCTATATGTGCGTCATTGTCGTTCAGGCATGGGATGTAGGTAAAGACTTCACCTCCGGCCTCTTCAAAGCTTTCGCGGATTTCTTCGTTAATTTCTTCGAGCGTTTCAATGCAGTCGGCGGAAAAGGCCGGGGCGCAGATCGCGATGTTTTTCTGACCGGCCTCTGCCAGTCTTGCAACCTCCTCCACGGTGTAGGGCTGCAGCCAGTCTTCGGGTCCGAATTTGGACTGGAAGGTGGTCTTGATTTCGGTGTCGGCCCAGCCCAATCGTTCCTTAAGCAGACGCGTCGTTTTCTGGCATTGGCAATGGTAGGGATCGCCCTCGGTCAAGTAGCGAATCGGCACGCCGTGGTAGGAACAGACCAGAATGTCTGGCCGCTTCGGTAAATCCGCATAAGCCTGTTCAATCGACTGTGCCAGAGAATCAATATAGTCCGGGTGATCGAAATAAGGCGCTACTGTCCTTGTGTCGGGCTGCCATTTTATACCCCGCAAGGCCTGAAAAAACGCATCCCTAGCGGTTGCTGTCGTTGCACCCGCATATTGTGGGTAAAGGGGAAAGAACAAAATCTTCCTGCAACCTGCGGTCGTCATCGCTTCAACCTTAGATTTTGTCGACGGGTTGCCATATCGCATGCAAAAGTCAACCAAAACGTCGTTACCGTAGCGTTTTTGCAGGGTTTTTTCGATTTTTGCAGTTTGTGCCTTGGTGATTGTCATCAGCGGGCTTTCACCGGCTTCATTGTTCCAGATGGATTTATAAGCAGCACCGCTGGTAAAGGGGCGTTTGGTCAGAATGATCAGTTGCAACAGCGGCTGCCAAAGCCAGGGGCTGTAGTCAATCACGCGCCGGTCAGACAGGAATTCGTTCAGGTAGCGGCGCATGGACCAGTAGTCGTAGTTGTCCGGCGTGCCGAGGTTGGACAAAAGGATGCCGACTTTGGGTGCGGCGACAACGGGGTGATCCTCCGGCGCATGCACAGGGTTAGTCGCAGTTTGGCCAATGTCCTGCATGTCGTTTTCCTTTGTGCGCTGCTGTTGTGGTGTAGATAGAGGGTTGGACCCTGGGGTCAATCCGGCAATGGGTTTTCTGTTGTCGACAATGCGTCTGACAGCCGTTGGCTGGCCGATCCGGGGCGCAGTGGTTTGGGTTGGCTGTCACTGGGTGCCCAGCCGGTCAGGAACAGAATTTCGAAGGTCGCGGCGATACGGCCTTTGTCCGTTGCGAAATGGCTTTGATAAAGGCGGTTGGTCTCATCGATCAGGGCGCGTTTGGTCGGGCGGCCTGGCCGCGCGGTCAGGGCATTTGTTTCCCCCATCGCCCGAAGGTCGCGCATCAGGTGCAGCGCAGAGGCGTATTGCACGGGCAGTGTCACCCGATCCGCAACCGGCAGCGCCAGCCCGGCGCGTTGCAGCAGTGCACCCAAGTCACGCAAGTCGGCCATCGGGGCCACGCGCGGTGACAACCCGCCGGAAATCGCGATCTCGGCCTGTGCCAGACAGCTGCGCAATTCATGCAGTGTTTGCCCGCCCAGCCCGGCGGCAATCATCAACCCGTCGGGCATCAGCGCGCGTTTGCACTGGATCAGTTGACCGATTGGATCATTTGCCCAATGCAGCCCCAGCGCATGGATCACCAGATCATGTGCGCCCGGTGTCAGGGCAAGCGTGTCATCGTCGGGTACAATGGTCGCACCGGGGATCACATCCTCCCAAATCTGCGCGAATGGCGTCACGATTGCAGGCGATTTAAACGCCCTGTTAACCATCAACAGGCGATCCTGAACTTCATCGACGGCGGCGCGCTGCAAAAACAGGGCGTCGGCACTGGCGCGTTTGCGATGCAGCGACAGGGCGTTTCGGTCGATCAGATTTTGTGGTGACGTCATAAGAGGCTTTCTAGAGTGGTTGTAGACGCAATTCAAACAGCTGTTTCGATGATCTATCCGCCGCGATGTCTGACCTGTGGGGACATTGTCGAAAGCGATTTTGGCCTGTGTGGGCCGTGTTGGCGTGACACTGCTTTCATTGGCGGTGCGATCTGCGATGCCTGTGGGATACCGCTGCCGGGCGAACGCGGGCCAGACGCTCTGCATTGCGATGACTGCATGACGATTGCGCGCCCTTGGACCCAAGGCCGATCGGCGCTGCTATATCGCGATACGGGCCGCAAATTGGTCTTGGCCCTGAAACACGGCGACCGAGAGGAAATCGCGCGGCCCGCGGCGCGGTGGATGGCGCAAGCCATTCGGGATCTTCCGTTGAAGAATTGTCTGGTGGCACCGGTGCCTTTGCATTGGCTGCGTCTGGTCAAGCGGCGTTATAACCAGTCCGCACTTTTGGCGCAGGCGCTTGCCAAACATCAGGGCCTTGCGCTGTGTCCGGACCTTTTGGTGCGCAAGCGGCATACACCATCTTTGGACGGGCGCGGGCGCGCGGACAGGTTTGCGGTGCTGGATGGCGCGATTGGCGTGCATGCCAACCGGCGGCGGCGTCTTATCGGGCGGCCGGTGCTTTTGGTGGATGATGTGATGACCTCGGGGGCGACGTTAACGGCGGCGGCAATCGCCTGTATCGCCGCCGGGTCAGGGCCCGTTTACATAGTAACACTGGCGCGCGTGGCAAAAGACACCTAAATCTCTTTCCAACTATGTGCGGATTGAGGGTCGGGTTATGAACGCCGTTGAAATATATACATCGCCGCTTTGCGGGTTTTGCCATGCTGCCAAACGATTGCTGACTGAAAAGGGCGTTAGCTTTGCCGAGGTGGATGTGTTGGCCAACCCGGATCGCAAACCCGAGATGATCGCGCGTGCGGCAGGCGGGCGGACCGTGCCGCAGATCTTTGTCGGGGACACGCATGTTGGTGGCTGCGATGAACTGTTTGCGCTTGAACGGGCAGGCAAACTGGACATGTTGCTGGCCGCGTGATGAAAGCTGCATTGATCCAGCTGAATGTATCGGATGATCCGGGTGCCAATCTGCCGCAGACGGTGGCGATGGTGCGACAGGCGGCCGGTCAGGGTGCTGCGTTCGTATTGACGCCGGAAGTGACCAATTGCGTGTCCAACAGCCGCAGTCATCAACGTGCCGTATTGCAGCATGAAGATGCGGACATAACATTGGCTGCATTGCGTACCGAGGCGCGCGCACTGGGTATCTGGCTGCTGATCGGATCACTGGCATTGCAGACAGAAGATGCGGATGGACGGTTTGCCAACCGGTCGTTTCTGATTGATCCCAAAGGCTGCATCGTCGCGCGGTATGATAAAATCCATATGTTCGACGTGCAGGTCACGCCCGAGGAAACCTACCGCGAATCAGCCGGATACCGGCCAGGGTCTCGAGCGGTTATTGCGGACACTCCCTTTGGCAAGCTTGGGATGAGCGTGTGTTATGATGTTCGGTTTTCGGCACTGTATCGGGCGCTGGCTGGGGCGGGGGCGCAAATACTGACGGTGCCCGCCGCGTTTTCGCCGGTGACCGGGGCTGCCCATTGGCACGTATTATTGCGCGCGCGGGCGATTGAAACCGGATGCTACGTTTTGGCGCCAGCCCAAACCGGCACCCATGCCAGTGCTGCACATAGGACCCGCGATACATATGGTCATTCACTGGTTGTTGCCCCTTGGGGCGAGGTTGTATTGGATGCCGGGTCAGAACCGGGTGTCTATATGTTTGATATCGATATCTCACATGTGGCTGAGGCGCGCGGTAAGGTTCCCAGCCTTGCAAATGCCCGCGCCTTTGAGGGCCCGTAGATGTCTGATGATCGCGACACTCTGGCGATTGCGCTTTTTAGTGAGATTCTTGCCGCGGATCAGATGGTGCGTGTACGCCTAAGCCGGGTATTACCCAAAGGCATGGAGATTTCGCATTTTTCGGTGCTGAATAATCTGACATGGCACGGCGGTGAACGCACGCCCGCGCAATTGGCCGAGACGTTTCACGTCACGCGCGGTGCCATGACCAACACGCTTAGCAAACTTGAATGGGCGGGCTATGTCCATGTGCGACCCGATTGGGAAGATGCCCGGCGCAAGATGGTTGCGATCAGTCCGGCTGGTATCAAGGCCCGCGATATGGCGATCAGTTCCATCACGCCGATGATCAATCAGGTTGTCCGGGAGATTGGCGACGAACAGGTGCGGGCGACCCTGCCGATATTGCGGCAACTGCGTCTGAAGCTGGGCGAAAGCCCTAAATAGGGCCTAATCGCTGCGCAAGCTGGCGGTCACGTAATTCACGCTCAGGTCTCTGTCAGACAGGCTCCAGGACCATGCAATTGGGTTAAAGACGAATCCTTTGCGGTCGACCGGGGTTAGTCCGGCGCGAGTCAACAGATCGAACAATTCGTCGGGGGTGATGAATTTTGACCACTCATGGGTGCCTTTGGGCAACCAACGCATGATGTGTTCGGCACCAATGATCGCCATCATATAGGATTTCGGATTGCGGTTCAGGGTTGAACAGATGTGCAATCCGCCGGGGTTCAGCAGGTCATGGCAGGCAGTCAGATAGCCGATGGGGCTGGCAACATGCTCAACAACCTCCATGTTCAGCACGACGTCGAATTTTTCACCCAAAGCGGCCATATCTTCGGCTGTAGTATGGCGATAGTCGATCTGCAAACCGGACTGTTTTGCATGCACTTGCGCCACCGGAATATTGCCAGCGGCGGCGTCAGCACCCACAACATCGGCCCCAAGACGCGCCATTGGTTCAGACAACAACCCGCCGCCACAGCCGATATCGAGGATTCGCAACCCCTTGAACGGCAGCGGAGCTTTCAGATCCCGGTCGAATTCTCCAGCGATCTGCGCCGAGATATAATCCAACCTGCATGGATTAAGCATATGCAAAGGCTTGAACTTTCCGTCCTGATCCCACCATTCTGCGGCCATCGCCTCGAACTTGGCGATTTCATTTGGGTCCACGGTGGTTTGATGCTCTTGCATTCTGGTCTCCATGTGCTTTTTTACAATGCGGGACTATAAAGGTCAGTAATGGACAAATTCTCGGACCAAAAGCGTGCAGTTCAATTTCTGTATCCGCCGATCGAACCGTTTGATCAGCGGATGCTGGATGTTGGGCAGGGGCACAGCGTCTATGTTGAACAATGCGGCAACCCCAATGGGGTGCCGGTTGTGGTTCTGCATGGCGGGCCCGGTGGCGGCTGCAGCCCGGCGATGCGGCGCTATTTTGATCCCGCTATTTTCCGGGTGATCCTGTTTGATCAGCGTGGGTGTGGGCGGTCTACGCCACATGCGTCGGTCACTGACAACACGACGTGGCACCTGGTCGATGATATTGAGCTGATCCGCACCACTTTGGGCATTGCGCAATGGGTGGTTTTTGGCGGCAGCTGGGGCGCTACGCTGGCATTGATATACGCTCAGGCGCATCCAGAACGGGCGTTGAACATTGTGCTGCGCGGCGTCTTTTTGATGACCCAAAAAGAGCTGGATTGGTTTTATGGCGGCGGCGCGGGCAAATTCTGGCCCGAGGTCTGGGAGCGGTTCACAAAGCTGATTCCAACAGATGAACAGGGCGATTTGATCGGCGCCTACCAACGGCGGTTGTTTTCCGGCGATCTGGCTATTGAAAAACAATATGCGCGCGCATGGTCGGCGTGGGAAAATACGCTTGCCTCGATCCATTCGTCGGGCGCATCAGGTGAAAGCCACGGACATTACGCCCGTGCGTTTGCGCGGTTGGAGAATCACTATTTCACCCATGCGGGCTTTCTGGAATTTGACGGGCAGATTTTGGCGCAGATGGACCGGATCGCGCATATTCCGGGGACCATTGTTCAAGGGCGCTATGACATGATTTGCCCGCCTGAAAGTGCCTATGCAATTGCGCAAGTCTGGCCGGGGTCCGAGCTGAAGATGGTCCGCAACGCAGGACATGCCATGTCTGAACCGGGGATCAGCGCGGAACTGGTGCGAACCATGGACCGGATTGGTGCGCTGAAATGACCCGTGACAGCAAACAAATGGACCGCCGTGCGCTGTTTACGTCGGGTGCTGCTGCGGCGTTGTTTGCGGCGACGGGTGTGCCGGCTTTGGCTGCGCCTAAACGGGGCGGGCGGTTGCGGGTGGCGGTGTCTGGTGCGGCGCGGTCCGACCATTGGGATGCGCACGTGCCGCAGGGTCTGTTTATGCAGATGGCGATGCAAGGCGCGGTTTTTGACACGCTGACCGAGGTCTCTGCCGATGGGATATTGCGTGGCGAATTGGCAACTGGCTGGCATGGCAGCGCAGATGCGCAGGACTGGACGTTTGACCTGCGCCCCGGTGTGACATTTCACAACGGGGTCGCGTTTTGCGCGCAAGATGTTGTGGCATCATTGGCGCTGCACAGAGACAACGCGTTACGTAATGTGGTGCAGGTTAAGGCGATCAATCCCCACCGTGTCCAGATCACACTGGCCGAGGCAGACACGGATTTTGCGTATAGGTTATCCGGCCCGGAGTTTGTGATTTACCCCGCAGACCACATGGATGCGGCGATGACGCAGGGCATCGGTACCGGTCTTTACCGGGTGCAACACTTTCAGCCGGGGCAACAGTTTTTGGGCGCAAGGGTGGCATCGCATTGGAAAGACGGCACGGCCGGGTGGTTCGATCAGATTGAACTGGCGTCGGTGCCCGCCATGTCCGTAAGGGTTGAGGCATTGTGTTGCGGCTATGTGGACGCAGCCGAGGTCAGCGACCCCGCCGCTTTGCACGGTGTGCCAGAGATCATCATGCTGCCCAGCGCCAAATCGGTGGCCCAGGGTGTTTCCGATAACATCGCAGTGCCGAACGCCGTCGGCGCGCAGCGGCCCTTTGACAATCTGCGTGCAGCAGAACGCTGGTGGATGGCGTAAACGATCAGGGGTTGCAGTTCCCGCGATCCGGGCCTATATCCCTGCTTAACAGCGGCGTGTTCGGGTCCAAACCAAACGCTCCACCGAAAATTGTAACGGGCCGCGCGCCCGTTTTTTTGTGCCTGATGGAAACCATGAACAACGATCTGATTGCAAAAGCAGCCATTGACCGGCGTATGGCCGAGATTATCACCCCCGCGATCGAGGATCTGGGGTATGAGCTGGTGCGCGTGCGGCTGATGTCGGGCAAGGAAAGCATTTTGCAGATCATGGCCGACAAACCGCAGGGCGGCATTGAGGTTGATGATTGCGCCAAGATCAGTCTGGCCGTCAGTGCGGTTCTGGATGTCGAGGACCCGATTGTCGAGGCTTATACACTAGAAGTGTCCAGCCCCGGGATCGACCGACCCCTGACCCGGCTCAAAGACTTTGAGATGTTCGAAGGCTATGAGGCCAAGATTGAGACCACCGAACTGATTGATGGCCGCCGCCGTTTTAAGGGCGCATTGGCGGGCATAGAAGGCGATGAGGTTCTGATCAATCTGGATGAAGGTACTATCGGTCTGAAATTCGATTGGCTGAGCGACGCAAAGCTGGTGCTGACCGATGACCTGATCAAGGAAATGTTGCGCCAGCGCAAAGCGTCGGGCGCGCTGAATGAAACTGATTTCGATGAAATTTCTGATGAGACGCCCACAGAGGCGATCAATAAAACGTCCGATGAGGGAGACACCTAATGGCCATTACATCTGCAAACCAGCTTGAGCTGTTGCAAACCGCCGAGGCGGTTGCGCGCGAAAAGATGATCGACCCTGTGCTGGTCATCGAAGCGATGGAAGAATCGCTCGCGCGGGCTGCAAAATCCCGCTATGGCGCGGAAATGGACATCCGGGTCAGTATTGACCGGAAAACAGGTCGTGCGACCTTTACCCGTGTGCGCACTGTTGTCGCTGAGGAAGAGCTTGAGAACTATCAGGCCGAATTCACGGTCGAGCAGGCCAAGCAATACATGGAAAACCCCGAGATCGGACAGACCTTTGTCGAAGAAGTGCCCCCGGTTGAGATGGGCCGGATTGCAGCGCAATCCGCCAAGCAAGTGATCTTGCAAAAGGTCCGCGAAGCCGAGCGTGACCGTCAGTTTGAGGAATTCAAAGACCGCGCCGGCACCATTATCAATGGTTTGGTCAAACGCGAAGAATACGGCAATGTCATCGTCGATGTCGGTGCGGGCGAAGCAATTTTGCGCCGCAATGAGAAGATTGGCCGCGAATCTTATCGCCCGAATGACCGTATCCGGGTCTATATCAAGGACGTGCGCCGCGAACAGCGTGGTCCTCAGATTTTCCTGAGCCGCACAGCGCCGGAATTCATGGCCGAATTGTTCAAGATGGAAGTGCCGGAAATTTATGACGGTATCATCGAGATTAAGGCCGTTGCCCGTGATCCCGGCAGCCGCGCCAAGATCGCTGTGATCAGCTATGATAACTCGATCGACCCTGTGGGTGCTTGCGTTGGTATGCGTGGGTCACGTGTTCAGGCCGTTGTGAACGAGCTTCAGGGCGAAAAGATCGACATCATTCCATGGAATGACGATCAGCCGACGTTCCTTGTGAATGCTTTGCAGCCTGCCGAAGTGTCCAAAGTTGTTCTGGACGAAGAGGCCGGCAAGATCGAAGTTGTGGTGCCCGAAGAACAGTTGAGCCTGGCCATTGGCCGTCGCGGTCAAAACGTGCGTCTGGCCAGCCAGCTGACCGGTCTGGACATCGACATCATGACCGAGGAACAAGAAAGCGCGCGCCGTCAGGCCGAGTTTGAGCTGCGCACCAAACTGTTCATGGACACTCTTGATCTGGACGAATTCTTCGCGCAATTGCTGGTGTCCGAAGGTTTCACCAACCTTGAAGAGGTAGCATACGTCGAGGTTGGCGAATTGCTGGTCATTGATGGTGTTGACGAAGACACCGCTGGCGAATTGCAAGCCCGTGCCCGCGACGTGCTGGAGGCGCAGAATAAGGCTGCACTTGATGCCGCGCGCGCCTTGGGTGTTGAGGATAGCCTGGTTGAATTTGAGGGTCTGACACCCCAAATGATAGAGGCATTGGCCAAGGACGATGTCAAAACCCTTGAAGATTTCGCAACCTGCGCGGATTGGGAGCTGGCCGGTGGCTGGACCATCACCAACGGTGAGCGGACCAAAGATGACGGTGTGCTGGAACCGTTTGATATGTCGCTGGAAGAGGCGCAAACCCTGATTATGACGGCGCGTGTTCAATTGGGCTGGGTTGATCCGGCGGATCTTGAGACCGATGAACCCGAAGGTGAAGACGACGACCTGACCGAGGAGACCGAGGCCTGATCTCAGGTCTCGGGGTGAGCCAGATGGGTCGCGGAGGCGTCACAAAAGACCACACAGATGGTCCCGATCGCAAGTGCATCGCCACGGGCGACGTGCAGCCCAAATATGGGTTGGTGCGCTTTGTTGTCGGGCCGGATGCGCAGATTTTCCCGGATATTCTGGGTAAATTGCCGGGGCGTGGGATTTATGTGGCAGCGGATCACGCGGCGCTTGATCTGGCGGTGAAAAAGGGCCTGTTTGCCCGCGCTGCAAAACAACCGGTGCAGGTGCCCGATGGGCTTAGGTATGAGGTTGAAAAACAATTGGCGCGGCGTGTGGTCGATCTTATTTCACTGCAACGCAAGGCCGGGCGCGCGGTGGCCGGATACGAAAAGGTCAAAAGCTGGCTGCAACAAGAAGAGGCCGAAGTGCTTATTCAGGCCAGCGACGGATCGGGTCGCGGGAAAACGAAACTCAGCACGCCGCACTTTGGCACGTATATCGGTTGGCTGACGGCAGATGAATTGGGTTTGGCATTCGGTCGCCAAACTGTGATACATGGGGCGCTCGCCTCTGGTGGACTCACGCAACGTGTTGTAGAGGAAGCCCAAAGACTTAAAGGCGTGCGCGTAAACGAGGGTGGCAACGGCCACTCGAAAGGATAGACGAGCTACATGAGCGATACTGACGGCAAGAAAACATTGGGTCTGCGCGGTGGCGCACGTCCTGGCAATGTGAAACAGAGTTTCAGCCACGGACGGACCAAAAACGTCGTGGTGGAGACCAAGCGTAAGCGCGTTGTGGTGCCCAAAGCGGATGTTGCAAAACCCGGTGCGCCCAGCAAGGCGCCTTTGGGCGATCCAAAGCGGCGTCCGGGTGGCATTTCGGATGCCGAAATGGAACGTCGTCTGAAGGCTGTGCAAGCCGCGAAATCTCGTGAGGTCGAAGAAGCGGCTGCACGCGAGGCGGAAGAAAAAGCGCGTGCCGAAGATCGCGAGCGCCGGCGTGCGGAAATCGAGGCAAAAGAAGCCGAAGAGCGCGAGCGCGAAGAGAGCCTGAAGGCGAAAGCCGAAGAAGATCTGCGCCGCAAGAATGAGGCCGAAGCCGCCGCAGTGGCTGCCGCCGCCCCTGCCGCAGAACCTGCCGTGTCCCGGCCTGCTGCCAACAAACCACTGGCCGCTGCCGAGCCGCGCAAAAATGACCGCGACCGTGAACAGACCAACAAGCGCAACAAGGGCAATGACGACAGTCGTCGCTCTGGCAAGCTGACGTTGAACCAGGCTTTGTCTGGTGGCGAAGGCGGGCGGCAACGGTCTATGGCGCAGATGAAGCGCAAACAGGAACGCGCACGCCTTAAGGCGCTGGGCGGCACAGTTGAGCGTGAAAAGGTTGTCCGTGATGTGCAATTGCCCGAGGCGATTGTCGTCTCTGAACTGGCTAACCGTATGGCCGAGCGTGTTGGCGATGTCGTCAAAGCGTTGATGAATATGGACCTGATGCTGACCCAGAACGAAACAATTGACGCAGATACTGCCGAACTGATCATCGAAGAGTTCGGCCACAAGGTTGTGCGTGTGTCAGATTCGGACGTTGAGGATGTCATCAAAGAGATTGAAGATGACGAAAAAGATCTGGTTTCGCGCCCTCCTGTGATCACTATCATGGGCCACGTTGACCACGGTAAGACTTCGCTGCTGGATGCGATCCGTAATGCGAAAGTTGTGGCTGGCGAGGCTGGTGGAATCACGCAGCATATCGGCGCCTATCAGGTGACCACCGATAGCGGTCAGGTGCTTTCGTTCCTTGATACTCCGGGCCACGCCGCGTTTACGTCGATGCGGTCGCGCGGTGCTCAGGTGACGGATATTGTGGTTCTGGTGGTTGCGGCGGATGACGCTGTAATGCCACAGACGATCGAGGCGATTGCGCATGCGAAAGCGGCCAAAGTGCCGATGATCGTTGCGATCAACAAGATTGACCGGCCTGCCGCTGATCCCGACAAGGTGCGGACGGATTTGTTGCAGCATGAGGTGATTGTCGAAAAGATGTCTGGCGAGGTGCAAGACGTCGAAGTGTCGGCCATCACCGGTCAGGGTCTGGATGAATTGCTGGAGGCGATTGCGCTTCAGGCCGAGATTCTGGAACTGAAAGCCAATCCAAACCGCGCCGCCCAAGGTGCCGTGATCGAAGCGCAGCTTGATGTGGGCCGTGGTCCGGTGGCAACCGTTCTGATTCAGACCGGTACATTGCGTCAGGGCGACATCTTTGTTGTTGGCGAACAATACGGCAAGGTGCGTGCGCTGATCAACGATCAGGGCGACCGCATCAAGGAAGCCGGGCCATCTGTGCCTGTCGAGGTGTTGGGCCTGAACGGCACGCCGGAAGCGGGCGATGTTCTGAACGTCACCGACACCGAGGCACAGGCGCGCGAAATTGCGGAATATCGTTCAAAAGCCGCCAAAGACAAGCGGGCCGCGGCTGGTGCGGCGACGACACTGGAACAGCTGATGGCGAATGCCAAGGCGGATGAGACCGTCAATGAGCTGCCGATCCTGGTCAAAGCAGACGTTCAGGGTTCTGCCGAGGCGATTGTCCAGGCGATGGAAAAGATTGGCAACGACGAGGTTCGCGTGCGGGTTCTGCATTCGGGTGTTGGCGCGATTACCGAAACCGATGTGGGTCTGGCCGAAGCGTCCGGCGCGCCGATCATGGGCTTTAACGTCCGTGCGAATGCGTCTGCGCGCAATACGGCCAACCAAAAGGGCGTTGAAATTCGCTATTACTCGGTGATCTATGATCTGGTTGATGACGTGAAAGCGGCAGCCAGTGGCTTGCTTAGCAATGAGATCAAAGAGAACTTTATCGGGTATGCCACCATCAAGGAAGTGTTCAAGGTGACAGGCATCGGCAAGGTTGCCGGTTGTCTGGTGACCGAAGGTGTGGCGCGCCGGTCTGCGGGTGTACGTCTGTTGCGTGACAACGTGGTAATCCATGAAGGCACGTTGAAGACCCTCAAGCGGTTCAAGGACGAAGTGCCCGAAGTGCAGTCTGGTCAGGAATGCGGCATGGCGTTTGAAAACTACGACGATATCCGTGCCGATGACGTCATCGAGATTTTCGAGCGTGAAGAAGTGACGCGCACGTTGAGCTAATAGATTTCGGCCAGACGCATCGTTCTGGTCGGAATTTCACACAAAAAAAGAGGGGCTGTTGAAAAACAGCCCCTCTTTTGTCGTTTACCCCAGCGCCTATTTTAGGAAACGCGTGCGACCGGTGTTCCTGAAAATACCGTATCATCAACCTTTACGGAAATCCGGCCATCCGGCAATGCTTTGACGTATATCCCTTGGATAGACACACTGCTGCCAAGTGTAATTGTTCGTAGCATGTAGAGCCCTCCCCAGAATCTGCATGCTTTCAGGTTAGTAGAAGGTTACAGTTTTGCAATAAACAATTTGTCAAAATTGTGTTCTTTGTTGCCAATATCGGCGTAATCCAGCCGAAATAGCTGGATTGGTGCCTATAACCAATCTCGAAGGATTGGAATTAGCGGCACATCTGCGGCTGGCATGGGGTAATCCTTAAGTGATTGAGCGCGCACCCATTTTAGCGACTGATTCTCTTTTGGCATTGGTGTGCCTTGCCATTTCCGGCAGGCAAACAGCGGCATCAGCAGGTGAAAGTCATCATAGCTGTGGCTGGCAAAGGCTAATGGCGCGAGGCAAGAGGCCCATGTGTTGATGCCTAATTCCTCTTCCAGTTCACGAATTAAAGCGGCTTCGGGGGTCTCAAAAGGCTCAACTTTGCCACCGGGAAACTCCCACAGGCCCGCCATTGATTTGCCCTCTGGCCGTTGGGCCAGCAGCACCCGTCCGTCTATGTCGATCAGTGCAACCGCAGACACAAGAACCGTTTTCAAGACCGGTAGTCCGCGTTGATTTCGATGTAGCCGTGGGTCAGATCGCAGGTCCAGACGGTTGCCTTGCCACTGCCCATCCCGATGTCGACGGCGATCACAATGTCCTGGTTTTTCATATAAGCGGCGGCATCACCTTCATCGTAATGCGGGCTGACCCAACCGTTTTCAGCCACCGAAATATCTCCAAAACGAATGGACAGCTTATCCCGATCCGCCGCAGCGCCGGATTTTCCGACGGCCATGACAACGCGCCCCCAATTCGGGTCGTTACCAGCGATTGCGGTTTTGACCAGCGGTGAGTTAGCGATGGACATTGCGTGGGTGCGCGCGTCAGCGTCGGTCACCGCCCCGGTCACGCAGATTTCGACAAATTTGGTGGCACCTTCGCCGTCGCGGACAACCTGATGGGCCAGATCCAGCATGACATCGTGCAGGGCGGTGTGGAACCCATCGTTGCCGGTGACATCAACGCCCGAGGCCCCGGTTGCGGCCACCAGCAAGCTGTCTGACGTCGAGGTGTCGCTATCCACTGTAATGCAGTTAAATGTCGAATTGGTGGCATCTGACACAAGGGTCTGCAGGGCGGGTTGGTCGATTTTGGCATCGGTAAAGATATAGACCAGCATCGTCGCCATATCAGGCGCGATCATGCCAGAGCCTTTGGCGATGCCTGCAATTTTTACCTGTTTTCCATCAACCAAAAGGGACGTCGCCGCGCCCTTGGGAAAAGTATCAGTTGTCATGATCGCCTGCGCTGCGGCTGCGATGCTGACCGGGTTCAATGTGTCGGCCAAAGTTGCAAGGTTTGCGGTGATCCGCGCGTGCGAAAGCGGCTCGCCTATCACGCCGGTGGAGGAAGTGAACACGCGTGTTTTCGGAACATCGCATGCCGCTGACACTGCTGCGACCACGGCTGCTACAGCGTCGGTACCGTTTTTGCCGGTAAAGGCATTTGCGTTGCCCGAATTGACCAAAATCGCCGCGCCCGCATCATTGGGGTCGCCGATCTTGGCCTGACAATCCAAAACCGGGGCCGCACGGGTGGCGGATTTGGTAAAGGTTCCGGCAATTGCTGTGCCGGGTGCCAGTTTCGCCAGCATCACATCGGTGCGCCCTTGATAACGGACGCCCGCTGCGACGGTGGAAAAGGACACACCATCAATAACCGGCAAGTCAGGAAATTCAGCGGGTGCCAAGGGTGACACGGATGTAATTTTGGCCATTTCGGATCAGTCCAGCAGTTCAATTTTGCCAAGGATGTCAGGGTTGATCCCTTCGGCGCCGGACCGGTCCACGTCTGCGGCTTCGGTCACGTCGGTCAGGGCGGTTTCAACCGCTTTCTGGCGCACTTGATTTTCCAGATCTTCGCGGACGTCTTCCAGTTTTGGAATCTCGGCGTTGCGGGTCTCAATCAGCTGGATTACGTGCCAGCCAAACTGGGTTTTCACCGGGTCCGAGATTTCGCCCGGCTTCAGGGCGACGGTTGCGGCCTCAAATTCCGGCACCATCATGCCCGGACCGAACCAGCCTAAGGACCCGCCATTGGGGCCGGATGGACCGGTGGATTTTTCCTTGGCTGTTTCGGCAAAATCTGCGCCGCCATCAAGGTCTGCCTTGATCGCGTTTGCCGCTTCTTCGGTTTCGACCAGAATATGCGCGGCGTTGAATTCTTCCGTGGGCTCGGCGCCTGCGAATTGCGCGTCAAACAATTCCTGCACAGCTTCGTCTGTTAATGCTTCTGCCAAAACGCCTTCGACAACTTCGCCGGCGATCAGGGATCGCCGTTCGTTTTCAAGCGACAGCTCAATCCGGTTCGGTATGTCGCCCGCGAATGACTGGGATAGCGCGGTTTGTTGCACCAATTGATCCAAAATACCTTTGAACAAAACGTCCGTGGATAGTTGACGATACTGTTCCGGCAGCGTGGCGTAGGCAACGATCATGTGACCGACAGTAATTTCGGTTCCGTTCACTGTGGCAACAACGGTGTTTCTATCGGTTTTGTCATCTTGCGCTGAAACCGGCGCGGCCAAAGTCGCCATCAGAAAGGCGCAGGCCAGAGATTTGAGATGTTTTTGCATGAATTGTTCCTATGAGTGGGTCACGGCAGGGCGCAACATTGACACGGTTTAGCGCGACCCTTACATCGCCCTATGGGCGCCGACCGGGCCAGCATTCCAATCCTATCTATGGGCTGCGTGCGGGACGGGCAAGCAGATCGGCGCAACACATTGAACTATCGGCTGGAGAACGCATGCTGGGTATTGGAACAATCGCCAAAAAGGTCTTTGGAACGCCAAACGATCGTAAGATTAAGGCGACACGGCCCCTGATCGAAAAGATCAATGCGCTAGAGCCTGAATTCGAGCCGCTGAGCGATGAAGGGCTGATCGAAAAGACCGAAGATTTGCGCAAACGGGCACTGGCGGGTGAAAGCCTGGATGATCTGCTGCCCGAAGCTTTTGCAAATTGCCGCGAGGCCGCGCGCCGCGCTTTGGGTCTGCGGGCCTTTGATACGCAGTTGCTGGGGGCAGTGTTTCTGCATCAGGGCAATATCGCCGAACAGAAAACCGGTGAAGGCAAGACCCTGACCGCGACTTTTGCGGCCTATCTGAACGCGTTGACCGGCAAGGGTGTGCATATCGTCACGGTCAACGAATATCTGGCGAAACGTGATGCCGACTGGATGGGCAAGGTTTTTAGCGCGTTGGGTCTGACCACTGGCGTCGCCTGGAGCGGGATGATCGAAGACGACAAGCGCCACGCCTATGGCTGCGATATCACCTATGCGACCAACAATGAGTTGGGCTTTGACTATCTGCGCGACAATATGAAATCCGAGTTGAGCCAGATTTTCCAGAAACAGCATAATTTCGCGATTGTGGATGAGGTCGACAGCATCCTGATCGACGAGGCGCGGACGCCGCTGATCATTTCCGGCCCATCGCAGGATCGCTCGGACATGTATCTGACGATTGATAAGCTGATACCGGAACTGCAGGACGATCATTACGATCTGGATGAAAAGACCCGCAACGTGACCTTTACCGACGAGGGGAACGAATTTCTTGAGGCGTTGTTGTTGCGCAATGGCATCCTGGAGGAAGGCGCATCGCTTTATGACCCGGAAAGCACGACGATTGTGCATCACGTCAATCAGGGTTTGCGGGCGCATAAACTGTTTCAGCGCGACAAGGACTATATCGTGCGCGACGACGAGGTTGTCCTGATCGACGAATTTACCGGCCGGATGATGGCTGGACGGCGTCTGTCTGACGGCTTGCATCAGGCGATTGAGGCCAAGGAAGGTGCTGATATTAAACCGGAAAATGTGACACTGGCGTCGGTGACTTTCCAGAATTATTTTCGTCTTTATGACAAACTGTCTGGTATGACCGGCACCGCGTTGACCGAGGCCGAGGAGTTTGCCGAAATCTACGGCTTGGGCGTTGTTGAGGTGCCGACGAATATGCCCATCGCCCGTGTGGACGAGGACGATCAGGTCTACCGCACCGTGCGCGAAAAATATGAGGCGATGATCAAGCAGATCAAGAAAAGCCACGCCAACGGACAGCCCGCATTGGTCGGCACGACCTCGATTGAAAAGTCAGAAATCCTGAGCCAGTTGCTGACGGCCGAGGATATTCCGCACAATGTTCTGAACGCACGCCAGCATGAACAAGAGGCGCAGATTGTCGGCGATGCCGGTAAGTATGGTGCGGTGACGATTGCGACCAATATGGCGGGCCGGGGCACGGATATTCAGCTTGGCGGCAACGTGGAAATGGAAGTTCTGCAAGCGATCTCGGCTGATCCAGAGGCTGATCCAGAAGCCTTGCGTACCTCGATCGAGGCGCGCCATGCGGATGAAAAGCAAAAGGTGATTGCGGCTGGCGGGCTATATGTTCTGGCCTCCGAGCGTCACGAAAGCCGCCGCATTGACAACCAGTTGCGCGGGCGTTCTGGACGTCAGGGCGATCCGGGGCGATCGTCGTTTTATCTAAGCCTCGAAGACGATTTGATGCGGATTTTCGGCTCTGAACGGCTGGAAAAAGTGCTGACAACGCTGGGTCTGAAAGAGGGCGAGGCGATTATCCACCCTTGGGTCAACAAGTCGCTGGAACGCGCGCAGGCCAAGGTTGAAGGGCGCAACTTTGACATTCGAAAGCAGTTGCTGAAATTCGATGATGTGATGAACGAACAGCGCAAGGTTATCTTTGGCCAGCGTCGCGACATCATGGAAAGCACGGATCTTTCAGAGATCACAAACGACATGCGAGATCAGGTGGTTGATGATCTGATCGACACCTATATGCCGCCAAATACCTATGCGGATCAATGGGATACCGAAGGTTTTACCGCCGCCGCGGCTGAGCAGCTGGGCATCACAGTGCCGTTGACAGACTGGGCCGACGAAGAAGGCGTGGACGATGAAGAAATTCGTGAACGTCTGATCAAAGCCTCGAATGAGGTGATGGCGGAAAAAACCGCAGCCTTTGGTTCGGAAAACATGCGCAACATCGAAAAACAGATGTTGTTGCAATCCATTGATGGCAAGTGGCGCGAACATCTGCTGACGCTTGAACATTTGCGTTCGGTCGTTGGATTTCGTGGTTATGCGCAGCGCGATCCGCTGAACGAATACAAAAACGAATCGTTCCAGCTGTTTGAGGGTATGTTGGACAGCCTGCGCGAAGATGTGACCAAGAAACTGGCTAAAATCCGTCCAATGACCGACGAAGAACAGCGCCAGATGGTGGAAGAAATGCAAGCCCAGCAGGCTGCAATGGCGGGGCTTGCCTCTCCGGCTGCACCAGATGGTGGCGCTGAGGCGGGTGCTGCAGGCGCATCCGCAGGCTTCGTCGAGGACGATCCGTCAACATGGGGCAATCCGGGTCGAAATGAGATGTGTCCCTGTGGGTCGGGCAAAAAGTTCAAACATTGCCATGGTCGGTTTGTATAGGAACGGCCAATAATCCCCGCCCCGGCGGGTGCCATGATGTTGCCAGATTCAATCCACAACTCAGCCGCGATGTTGTGAGACACAAAACCTGACCCAATTCGGGGGAAGGGTGATCAATGTCTCACAAAAAAGAAATTGTGACAGCAATAGCCACGCTTGGCTGTGCGCTGGGCATTGGTTTTGTAATGCAAAGCGGCGAAGTGGCGGATCAGCGCTATGGCAAGGCGGCTTTGGCCAAACAGACGGCAGCACCGGTTCAGGCCACAGCGGCCAATGCCTTTGGCCTGTCATTATCCGAAGGCGCTGAGCTGCAGGTCGAAAGCATCAAACTGACGTCCGCCGAAATTGAAACACTTGCGGAAATTCCGGTGTTTGAGGATCAGATGATCAAGGTGTCAGCGCCGGTCAACGGTCTTGAAGCGCCTGATGTGCCGGAATTGGCACTGCGGCCAGAATGTACAGTAACAGCGACCGCGACACCGGTTGCTGCTGCAATGGTCCATTTGTCATTGGTGGCACCGTGCCTGGCCAATGAACAGGTGACAATCCACCACAATGGCATGATGTTTTCGCATGAAACATCCGCCACAGGCACACTAAATACCCAAGTTCCCGCTCTGGCGAAAGACGCCGTTTTCATTCTGGCATTTGCCAACGGGGATGGCGTTGTCGCCGAAGCACAGGTCAGGACGCTCGCGCTTTATGACCGGGTGGTTTTGCAATGGCGTGGGGCCTCGGGGTTTCAAATCCATGCGCGCGAATTTGGCGCGGATTATGGTCAGGACGGGCATGTCTGGTCCGGTGCGGCCCGCGAAGTTGGATTTGCCGCCACCGGCGAAGGTGGGTTTTTGACAACCTACGGCGATGTGGCGCTATCAGACGCATTGGTGGCTGAGGTTTACAGTTTTCCCAGCGGTACAATTCGAAAAAGCGGTACCGTTCATCTGAGTATTGAGGCCGAGGTTACCGCGTCCAATTGTGGCACCGAAGTTGCAGCACAAGTGCTTGAATTGGTCGCTGGCGGCCCGGTTCACAGCAAGGATGTGACCCTTGCGGTGCCCGATTGCGATGCTGTGGGTAACTTTCTTGTGTTGAATAATCTGCTCAAAGACCTGAAAGTCGCCAGCAACTAGGGCTGGATCAGGAATACACACATGTTTTCGAAATTTGCGGCACTCTGCGTCGCATTTTTTTTAGGTGTCAGCGCCGGCAGTGCGTTGGCGCAGGATGTCACTTTGACGTCCCGGGATGGCAGTGTGGAATTGATTGGCACCCTTTTGGGCTTTGATGGCGAATTTTACCGCATTGATTCGCAATATGGCGAAATGACTGTCGACGGGTCAGGTGTGCTGTGTGACGGTCCGGCGTGCCCTGATTTGCAAGACTATGTGGCCGAAGTGTCCCTGTCCGGATCGGCGACAATGGGCGCTGTTTTGATGCCAGCGCTGGTCGAAGGTTTTGCTTTGCGCAACGGGTTCAAACCAGAGCGCGTGACACTGGATCCGTCGAATTTCATCTACAAACTAACGGACACGAAAACCGACAAGGTGGCGGCTCTGTTTTACTTCCGGGTCACCAATACGGACGAAGGGTTTGCCGATCTTTTGGCCAATGAGGCGGATATCGTGATGGCCCTGCGCGAAATTCGCAAAGATGAATTGACCCGCGCCAAAGATTCCGGAATGGGCGATATGCGGGGTGCAAACCGCAGCCGTGTTTTGGCGCTGGATGCGGTTGTTCCGGTCGTGTCGCCAAGCAACCCGGTACGGTCGATCTCTCCGCAAGATCTGGCGAAAGTGTTTGCCGGTCTGATCACGAACTGGTCGGAATTGGGTGGGCCGGATGCGCCACTGGCCTTGCACGCGCCTGATGCGGCAACCGGTTTGGGGCAGGCTGTGGCGGATCAGGTTCTGGCGCCAGCGACGCTGTCAATGTCGCCAAATGTCATACACCACAAGCGGGGCACCGACCTTATGCAGGCCGTGCTGGATGACCCTTTTGCCATCGGGATCGCCAGCTATGCCGAGACCGGCAACACCCAGGTTTTAACCCTGACGGGCAGCTGTTCTTATTCGTTGCGCGCGACACGACGCAGCATCAAAACCGAAGATTACCCGTTGACGGCGCCGATGTTCTTGTATCTGCCCGCCAGGCGATTGCCCAAGGTCGCCCGAGAATTCTTGGCCTTCACCCGTGGGCCTTCGGCACAGATTGTGATCCGACGTGCGGGGTTTGTTGATCAGGCCGCCGAAGAGGTGAATATCGAACAACAAGGTGACCGTTTCGTGAATGCAATCGCGTCGGCCGGGCCCGAGACGCCGCTGGTCGAACTGCAACGGATGACCAACGCGTTAAGGACGATGGCGCGGCTGACCTTGTCGTTTCGGTTTGAGGCGGGTTCGGTAAAGCTGGATGCGCAATCACGGTCCAATGTGCAGCAGCTTGCACGTGCGTTGGAACAGGGCAGTTATGACGCGCGCCGGATGCTGTTTGCCGGGTTCAGCGACGGCGAAGGTCCGGCCAGAACCAACCGGAGCATTGCCCTGCGGCGGGCCGAGGCAGTGCGGCGCGCGGTGTCGGATGCGGCACAAACTGCCAGTCTTGATCGGGTGGCGCTGGAGGTGGATGCCTTTGGAGAGGCGATGCCAATGGCCTGCGACGACAGCGCCTGGGGCAGGCAGGCAAACCGCCGCGTTGAGGTTTGGGTGCGTTAGAATCAGGCCCTAGAGATAGCCCTCACTGCGAAAGCTAAGTTCGCGGGATTTTCCGATAATCAGATGGTCGTGCAGCGTGATGCCCAAGGCGCAGCATGCGGCGTTAATCTGGTCGGTCATTGCCCTATCTGATTGCGACGGGGACGGATCACCAGACGGATGATTATGTACTAATATCAATGCACTGGCGTTCAACTCCAGCGCACGTTTGGCGACTTCGCGGGGGTAGACGGGCACATGATCGACGGTGCCTTTTGCCTGTTCTTCGTCGGCAATCACGACGTTCTTGCGGTCCAGAAACAATACCCTGAACTGTTCGGTTTCACGGTGCGCCATGGTGGTGTGACAATAATCCAGCAGCGCATCCCAACTGGATAAGACATGCTGTTGAATCACGCGCGCGCGCGCCATGCGGTGGGCCGATGCCTCGATGATCTTAAGCTCGGTGATCACAGCGTCACCGATCCCTGAGACATCGCGCAGGCGTTCGGGCGGGGCGGTGATGACGCGATTGAAGTCACCAAAGTGGTCCATCAAGGTGCGGGCCAGCGGCTTTACATCGCGGCGTGGAATGGCACGGAACAGGACCAGTTCAAGCAATTCATAATCCGGCAATGCCGCCGCACCCCCGGCCATGAACCGTGTGCGCAGGCGTTTGCGGTGATCGGCAATGTAGGACGGGGTCTTGCCCTTGGGGAGGGGCTGCGGTTCGGCCTCGTCCAGCAGGAAAGGCAGTGCCGCGTCCGCGAAAGAACTGGGGTCATGTGTCATGCGAGTGAGCATGAAATGCGGAGGGTTTAGGAACGGTTAACGGTGCAAAAAAGTGGCGCGGAGCGAAGCGCCACCAAAGTTAACCTTTCATCGAATCCCAAAAGCTTTTTACTGACGAGAAAAAGCTGCTGCTTTCGGGGTTGTTGTCTTCGGACAGTTTCTCGAATTCTTTCAGCAGTTCTTTTTGGCGACCGGTCAGATTGACCGGTGTTTCGACTGCAAGTTCGATGAACATGTCGCCGGTGCCGCCGCCGCGCAATGGGGGCATGCCTTTGCCGCGCAACCGCATTTGACGGCCGGACTGGCTGCCTACAGGGATCTGTACGCGACCCCGGCCGCCGTCGATTGTCGGGACTTCGATGCTGCCACCGATGGCGGCTGTGGCCATGGACACCGGCACGCGGCAGAACAGGTTTGCGCCGTCGCGTTCAAACAGCTTGTGCGGGGTTACTTCAAGGAAAATATATAGATCGCCTGTCGGGCCGCCGCGCATGCCTGCTTCGCCTTCGCCGGCCAGTCGGATGCGGGTGCCGGTTTCGACGCCTGCGGGAATATTCACGCTGAGCGCGCGTTCTTTTTCCACACGCCCGGCGCCGGCGCAGGTTTTGCAGGGGTTTTTGATGATCTGACCCAGACCGGAACAGGTTGGACAGGTCCGTTCAACGGTGAAAAAGCCCTGTTGCGCCCGGACTTTTCCCATGCCGGAACAGGTAGGGCAGCCCGTCGGTTCAGCGCCGCTTTCGGCGCCGGAACCGCTGCAGCCGTCACAGCTGACGGAAGTGGGTACGTTGATGGTTTTTTGCAGGCCCGAAAAAGCGTCTTCCAGCGAGACGCGCAGGTTGTAGCGCAGATCGGATCCACGTGCGGCACGTCCGCCGCCGCCGCCACGCTGGCCGCCCATGAAGTCGCCAAAGAGATCGTCAAAAACATCCGAGAACGCGGACGAGAAATCACCCTGTCCGCCGCCGGGACGCCCGCCGCCGCCGCCCATTCCGCCCTCGAAAGCGGCATGGCCAAAACGGTCATAAGCGGCTTTCTTTTCGGCGTTTTTCAGGATGTCATAAGCCTCGTTCGCTTCTTTGAACTGGGCTTCGGCTTTGGGGTTGTCGGAATTGCGGTCAGGATGCAGTTCCTTCGCTTTGGTGCGAAAGCCCTTTTTTATTTCGTCCGCAGATGCGCCTTTGGCGACACCCAGAATGTCGTAGTAATCACGTTTTGCCATGAAATCAGCCCCCTTCGTGGAACGTGACGGGCCGACCCGAAGGTCGGCCCAGACATTTGTTCCGGGTTACGCAGCTTACGCGCGTTTGTCGTCATCCAGATCTTCGAAGTCAGCATCAACGATGTCGTCATCGCCTTGTGCGTCATCTGCGGCACGTGGTGCATCCTCGGCTTCGTCTTGGGCGGCCTTATAGATGGCCTCGCCCAATTTCATGGCAGCTTCGGTCACGTTTTGAATGCCGGATTTGATCTTGTCGGCGTTGTCGGTTTCCAGTTCGTCTTTCAACGCGGCGATGGCCAGTTCGATGGCCTCGACAGTTGTTGGATCAACTTTGTCCGAATGTTCCTCGACCGATTTTTCGGTGGAGTGGATCAGGCTTTCGGCCTGGTTTTTTGCCTCGATCAAGGTGCGGCGTTCTTTATCTGATTCCGCGTTCTCTTCGGCATCCTTGACCATTTTTTCGATATCGTCATCGGACAGACCGCCAGAAGCCTGGATCGTGATCTTTTGTTCCTTGCCGGTGCCCTTGTCCATGGCGCCGACCGACACGATGCCGTTGGCGTCGATGTCAAAGGTCACTTCGATCTGCGGCATACCACGTGGTGCGGGCGGGATGCTTTCGAGGTTGAAGGCACCAAGGATTTTGTTGTCGGCCGCCATTTCACGTTCGCCCTGAAAACAGCGAATGGTCACGGCGTTCTGGTTGTCTTCGGCGGTCGAAAAGATCTGTGATTTTTTCGTCGGGATCGTGGTGTTGCGGTCGATCAGGCGGGTAAAGACGCCGCCCAAAGTCTCGATGCCCAGTGACAATGGTGTGACGTCCAGCAGAACAACATCCTTGACGTCGCCTTGCAGAACACCGGCCTGAATGGCGGCACCCAGGGCGACCACTTCGTCAGGGTTCACACCTTTATGCGGCTCTTTGCCGAAGAATTTGGTGACTTCTTCGACGACGCGCGGCATGCGGGTCATACCGCCGACCAGAACGACTTCGTCGATGTCAGATGCGGACAGGCCTGCGTCTTTCAATGCGGCGGTGCAGGGCTTCATCGAGGCTTTGATCAGGTCGCCGACCAGTTGTTCCAGTTTGGAGCGGGTCAGTTTCATCACCATGTGCAACGGTGAGCCGTCTTTGCCCATCGAGATGAACGGCTGGTTGATTTCGGTCTGGTTGGCCGAGCTGAGTTCGATCTTGGCTTTTTCAGCGGCTTCTTTCAGCCGTTGCAGGGCCATCTTGTCTTTGGTCAGATCGACGCCGTTGGATTTTTTGAATTCCTCGGCCAAATAGTTGACGATGCGCATGTCAAAGTCTTCACCACCCAGAAAGGTGTCGCCGTTGGTTGATTTCACTTCGAACAACCCATCGTCGATTTCGAGGATGGTCACGTCAAAGGTGCCGCCACCAAGGTCATAGACCGCGATGGTGTGGGTTTCTGATTTGTCCAAACCATAGGCCAATGCGGCTGCTGTTGGTTCGTTGATGATACGCAGCACGTCGAGGCCCGCGATTTTGCCGGCATCTTTGGTGGCCTGACGCTGAGCGTCATTGAAATAGGCAGGGACTGTGATCACGGCTTGCGTGACTTCTTCGCCAAGATAGCTTTCGGCGGTTTCTTTCATCTTGCCCAGAATAAAGGCCGAGATTTGGCTGGGCGAATATTTCTCGCCTTTGGCTTCGACCCATGCGTCGCCATTGCCGCCATCAATCACGTTGAAGGGCAGGTTTTTCTTATCCTTGGCCAAATCCTTGTCGTCGTTGCGGCGGCCAATCAGGCGTTTGACGCCAAAGATTGTGTTGTCTGGGTTGGTGACAGCCTGGCGTTTTGCAGGTTGGCCTACAAGGCGTTCGTCGTCGGTAAAGGCAACGATGGACGGTGTGGTCCGCGCGCCTTCTGCGTTTTCGATGACGCGTGGTTTGCTGCCATCCATGATGGCGATACAGCTGTTTGTTGTTCCCAGGTCGATCCCGATAACTTTGCTCATTTTTGATCCCTCATTTAATCAAGGCGATGACACGGAGCGTGGACCCTGTTCGGCATCCAATCCCCGATCTGTTAGAACATGGGCGGGTGTGCTCCATGCGGTTCGGAGGGTATATAAGGAGGGGTCAACGCTCCTGCAAGCAGTCTGAAGCCAGTGTTTTCAGGAATCTTGCCAGAATTTTCGGGGTATTGTGCCAATTGGTCGCATTATAGTGTTTCGAATTAAACGTGAATCACTTGTTCGCCGCCTTTTCCTTCGGTCAATCGCGAAAAGTGTTGCTTGATGTCTCAGGTAAAATTCGAAACCCTTTAGAGGGATGAAAAGGTGCTGTATGCAGGTTTTGACAGTGCGGGGTGTGGAAATTCGAAAGGGGTATTTGGATGTGCCCGCCCAGCAAAACATGCTGAACGGTTTGCGTGCTGTGGCGGCGGTGGCACCGATGGTCACGCCGGTGACGCCACGTGGCAAGGCGATGTCGGTTCAGATGACAGCGGCGGGTCAATATGGTTGGATTTCGGACAGGAACGGCTACCGATATGCCGATCAGCACCCCAGCGGCGTCCAATGGCCAGCGATTCCGGTGGACGTTCTGAATGTCTGGCATGCGGTTACGGGTTTGGACCGGGCGCCTGAGTGCTGTTTGATCAATTATTACCCTGAGGGCGCGCGTATGGGAGTGCATCAGGATAAGGACGAGGCTGATTTTGGGTGGCCTGTGGTTTCAATCTCGCTTGGGGATGATGGGTTGTTTCGGATCGGCAATGTTGCACGCGGTGGAAAAACCGAAAGCATCTGGCTGCGTTCCGGGGATGTGGCGATTCTGGCAGGTGCGGCGCGGCTGGCTCATCATGGCGTGGACCGGATCAGGTCCGGGTCGTCCAGTTTGCTGCCCAAAGGGGGCCGGATCAACCTGACAATGCGGGTGGTGGATTAGGTCCGGCGTTTGGCACGGAGCGTCTACCTGCGCGCTTCCCAACTGGTTGAGATTCGGCGGCGGGTATAGAATTCGCCCATCATTCCCAGGATCATCAGCGTGCTCCCGACGTAGATTGGGTAGGATATCGAACTGTAGTGTGGATTATAGTTGATAAAGGTAAACCCGCGGGCCTGATCAATACAGTGAAACAGCGGGTTCCAGTCAAACATTGCCAGCATAAATCCGGGCAGCGAATTGGCGACGAACATCTTGCCAGATGCGATCATATTGGCCCGTTGGTAGACATTTGAAAACACACCCGTTGCCGTTGGAAACCAAGGCTTGAGTGTTTTTACGATCAGACCAACCGCGAAGCCGGTAAACCAGGCGACCAACAGCATGCCATAGGCTGCAATGGGCCGATCTATTTCGACGGGCTTTACAATGATATGGTAGCCATAAAGGATGATGATCAAGCTTAGGGTTTGCATGTAGAGCGACCCAAAGCCAGCGGCCAGTGTCGAGATGATGGTATTCATCGGCGCGTGTTTCATCATCGCACTTGTGGGGCCTTCGGACCCGCCGACAATGGCCACTGTTTTGACGTGGGTCATGTAAAGGAAAATACCTGACATTACATAAAGCAGGAAATCGCCACGAATGGCGGAGCCGCGTAACCCAAGCAAAGAAAACATCACATAAAAGATTGCGACGAACACCAGAATTTGCAGCAGATTTATACCAAGCGCAATAAACGCGTTGTTGTGTCCTCTGCGTACATCACGCACCATAGAATGGTAGATGAGCTCTGCAATCTGAAGCGCAGAAGAAAATGCGTTCTGCGGTCGACGTCCGGGTTGAAACATGCGTGCCTGTGCCTTTGGTTTTTTATCTGCATCTTACGGAATTCTTGCTGTTCCGGTAACTGGCAATCATAAGCAATGCAGGTCAGAAATCAACAAACGTCGGTAGGAGCGAAATAGTGGACTATACCAAATTGGTTAATGTGATGCGTCAACTGTCACTAGAGGCGGGCGACAAAATCATGGACTTCTACAATGCCGATGATTTCGACGTAAAACTCAAGTCAGACAACAGCCCGGTGACGGCCGCCGATGAAGCCGCCGATGCGATTATCGCAAAGGGTTTGCGCGCGGCGTTTCCCGAGGTGCTGCTTGTCACAGAAGAACAGTCAGCAACACATTCCGCCAAGGGTGACACGTTCCTGATTGTGGACCCGCTGGATGGCACGAAGGAGTTCATCAACCGGCGCGGGGATTTCACTGTTAACATTGCATTGGTCGAGGCAGGTGTGCCGATCAGGGGCGTGGTTTACGCGCCCGCAAAGGGGCGCATGTTCTACACGCAAGCCGATGGCCAATCCGTCGAAGAGACGGGCCCGTTTGATCAGAGCCGGGTTGGGACACTTACCCCGATATCCGTCTCTAACGCGGACAATTCGGCCCTGATGGTTGTCGCGTCCAAGTCGCATCGTGATCAGGCGACGGACGATTACATCGGCCAATATTCGGTTCGCGATATGACCAGTGCCGGATCGTCGCTAAAGTTCTGTTTGGTGGCAACAGGAGAGGCCGATCTTTATCCCCGCCTTGGCCGCACGATGGAGTGGGACACCGCTGCGGGCGACGCGGTGCTACGGGGTGCGGGGGGGACCGTTGTGCGGTTTGATGATCTTACACCTTTGGCCTACGGTAAACCTGAATTTGCCAATCCGTTTTTCATTGCCCATGCGCCGGGCGTTTCATTAAAGGAAGGCTGATGTCACTATTAATTGTTATCCCTGCGCGCTATGCATCGACACGTTATCCTGGCAAACCTCTGGCGGAATTGCGTGGCGCGTCTGGCCAATCCAAAAGCCTGATTGAACGGAGCTGGCAGGCGGCTTGCGCTGTATCGGGTGCCGACCGCGTGGTCGTGGCGACGGATGATGCCCGTATCGAGGACGCCGCAAAAGCGTTCGGCGCCGAGGTGGTGATGACGTCAGAGACTTGTGCGAACGGAACCGAACGCTGCGCCGAGGTTCATGCGGCGCTGGGCGGGGCCTATGATTTTGTGGTGAACCTGCAAGGGGATGCGCCGCTGACACCGCATTGGTTTGTCGAGGATCTGGTTGCAGGTCTGCAAAATGCGCCGGACGCAGAAATTGCTACGCCGGTATTGCGCTGCGACGGGACTGCGCTGAATGGTCTTTTGTCAGATCGCAAAGCGGGGCGTGTCGGTGGTACGACGGCGGTTTTTGATCGCAGCCATAGGGCGCTCTATTTTTCAAAGGAAGTTGTGCCATTTACCAGCCGCACCTATGAGGCGACCGAAGATTCACCGGTTTTCCACCATGTCGGTGTCTATGCGTTCCGACCTGATGCGCTGGCGGAATACCCAAATTGGCCTGTTGGCCCACTGGAGCAACTCGAAGGGTTGGAGCAGTTGCGGTTTATGGAAAACGCGCGTGCGGTGTTATGTGTTGAGGTGTCGTCCAAGGGCCGCCAGTTCTGGGAATTGAACAATCCCGAAGACGTGCCCAAGCTAGAGGCTATGATGTCTGAAATGGGGTTGGAGTAACCCGGCGCTGGCGATCGGTATTCGGCATATCAACTGTAGCGGTTCTAGCCCCTAGTGCCTAAATTATGTGCAATGACGCGCGGTGCTTTTGCTTTGAATGTGGCAAAAGTAAAGCCATTGTGATCGACGTCATTTAGGGCGCCTGTTTTGACATCGGCGGAAACTGGCTGGAAAACCACCCTTCTGTTTGGCAGAAGGGATGACTAATTGTATACGTTTCAGAGGCTTACACATGCTGTTTTGGCATGCAACGAACGGATAGATATTCTACCATAGCGTGTACATTTTCGATGCATTGGAATAGCAGTCAAGAAAATGATCAGATGATTGCACGAAATCATCATTGTTTAATGGTTTGAGGATGTTTAGTCAGACTCAGGTTTTTCGTCGTAATGGCGGCCTGCGTAATAGCTGAATGCTAAGTAAATGAGTGGATTTGGAACATAAAATGAAAAGAAAAGTAACAAAGGCAATTTTTCCGGTCGCTGGAATGGGAACGCGTTTCCTGCCCGCCACCAAGTCGGTTCCAAAAGAAATCATGACTTTGGTGGATCGCCCGTTGATCCAATACGCCATTGACGAAGCACGCGCTGCCGGCATCAAAGAATTTATTTTTGTGACGTCACGTGGCAAAGGTGCACTGGAAGACTATTTTGATCACGCCCCGCAGCTGGAGCAAACGCTGCGCAAGAAGGGTAAAAAAGAGCTTCTTAAGGCGCTGAAAAGCACCAATATGGACAGTGGTGCGATCGCCTATATTCGCCAGCACAAAGCGTTGGGCCTTGGCCACGCGGTCTGGTGCGCACGCCGTTTGATTGGCAACGAACCTTTTGCCGTCATCTTGCCGGATGATGTGATCGCTGCCGAAAAACCATGTCTGCAACAGATGGTCGAGGCATATCAGGAAACCGGCGGCAACATGGTTGCAGCAATGGAAGTGGCACCGGACAAGGCATCCTCTTACGGGATGTTGGACCTGTCGGAAGACCTGGGGTCCCTGGTTAGGGTCAAAGGTATGGTTGAAAAACCGCCCGCTGATCAATCGCCATCGAATTTGGCGGTCATTGGTCGCTATATCTTGTCGCCAAACGTCCTGGGCAATCTGAACAAGCTGAAATCAGGGGCCGGTGGCGAGATTCAACTGACCGATGCGATTGCGGCTGAGATTTCACAGGAAAAAGAAGTCTATGGGTACCGGTTCCGGGGTCAGCGTTTTGATTGCGGGTCCAAGTCCGGGTTCTTGCAGGCGACGGTGTCGTTTGGTCTGGCGCGCTCAGATCTGCGCGATGATCTGCTGGCGTATCTGCACGACGTTGTGCAGATGGAAAACGCCGCTGAGTAGGCCCAATCGCTGAAAGTTGTCTAGATGAGTAATGTTCTGGTAACCGGCGGCGCCGGTTATATCGGGTCGCACGCGTGCAAAGCGCTGCGAAAATCCGGCTTTACGCCTGTGACATTCGACAATCTGAACACCGGTTGGGAGCAGGCAGTAAAGTTCGGCCCGTTTGAGCGTGGCGATCTTTTGGATCGGGCGCGGTTGGACCGTGTTTTTGCTGAATATCAGCCGGTAGCGGTTTTGCATTTCGCCGCACTCAGCCAGGTTGGCGAAAGCATGCAGGAACCGGAGCGATATTGGCATACCAATGTCGTAGGCGCGCTAAATCTGGCCCAAGCAGCGGTGGCTGCGGGTTGTATGAACATCGTCTTTTCGTCCACTTGTGCGACCTACGGCGACCAGGACAATGTGGTTCTGAACGAAGACAGCGCACAACTGCCGATCAATGCCTATGGCGCGTCAAAGCGGGCGATCGAAGACATCCTGCGCAATTTTGAGGCAGCTTACGGGTTGCGTCACGTAATCTTTCGCTACTTCAACGTGGCCGGGGCCGATCCGGACGGCGAAATTGGCGAATTCCATCAGCCCGAAACCCATCTGATCCCGCTGATGCTGGATGCGATTGATGGCAAGCGCGATGGTTTGACGGTGTTTGGCACGGATTATGATACACCGGACGGCACCTGCATTCGTGATTATGTACACGTTTGCGATCTTGTCGATGCGCATGTTCTGGGCTTGCAGTGGTTGCAAAGCGGCAAAGACAGTCAGGTTTTCAATCTGGGCACAGGTTCGGGATTTTCGGTGCGTGAGGTGATAGATCACAGCCGTGAAGTGACCAACCGCGAGGTACCCTATACCGAAGGCGCACGTCGTCCGGGCGATTGCGCCAAACTGGTGTCTGGGTCAGATCGTGCTATCGTGGCATTGGGTTGGCAGCCGAAACGGTCGACATTACGGACAATGATCGCCGATGCTTGGAAGTGGCACCAAACCGGGCAATACGATTATTAGGGTTCAGAACCCGAGATAGTCATGAGGTGGGCATGTTGGATATCAAAGGACTGCGGCAATCGTATCGACGCCGGCTGATCCGCAAGCGTTTGCTTTGGCGCGCTTTTCGGAAACGTCGGGAATTGACCCTCGTATCAGACAAACGCGCGGCAATCATGGGCGACAGTATTTTGCTGTTTTCGACGATGCGGAATGAAGAAATGCGTCTTGCGCATTTTCTGGATCACTACCGTCAGCTTGGGGTCGGGCATTTTCTGATTGTGGATAACGACAGTACCGATGGAACCGCAACTTATCTGGCGGAACAACCGGATGTTTCAGTCTGGCATACGTCATCGAGTTACAAAGCGTCCCGCTTTGGTGTGGACTGGTTAAACTGGTTGCAGCGTAGATATGCCCACGACCGTTGGTCGCTGGTGGTCGATGCGGACGAAATTCTGATCTATCCCGATTGGGAAACACGCGATCTGCGTGTCTTGACCCAGTGGCTGGATGCGCAGGGCCAGTCCATGATGGGTGCCTTGATGCTGGACTTGTATCCAAACGGGCCGATCGAGGCGCAAAGCTACCGCTCTGGTCAAGATCCGGCCGAAGTGTTGCAGTGGTTTGATGGCTATGGGTACTGGGCGCAACGCCAAGAGCGGCTGGATAACCTGTGGCTGCAGGGCGGTGTGCGGGCGCGGTATTTCTTTGCGGATGATCCGCGGCGCGCTCCGACGCTCAACAAGATACCGCTGGTTCATTGGAAGCGGCCCTATGCTTACGTCAATTCAACCCATTCCGCATTGCCGTCTGCGCTGAACCACACTTTTGATGAAGATGGCGTCGAGAAACTGTGCGGCGTGTTGCTGCACACGAAATTCTTGCCGGGCGCCGTCCAGCGCGCCTGCGAAGAAAAGGCCCGAAAAGAGCATTTTGCCGCCGGAGAACAGTTTGAAGACTATTACGATGCTTTGGCGGCAGACCCGAACCTGTGGTCCGAGGAGGCGTCCAAATACGACAGCTGGCGTCAATTGGTCGATTTGGGCCTGATGTCACGGGGTAAGTGGTAATGAATTGGTAACAAAGATTGACAAAACAGGTTATTATAGTGGCGAGAGCAACAACAGGTTGTTAATCAGCAGACCATAAGAATGAAGGATACGTAGATATATTCGCGGAATACAATGTCGGGGGCCATTGATTCCGATCAGGGGAGCAGGGAATTGACTAGTAAATCCAGCGGTGTAGCGGGCATTGCTTAGTACATGAGCGTTTGGACTTCATACCGCATGCGTTTGAAGCGCAAGCGACTGCGTGTACGTGCGTTTCGCAAGAGTTTTGAGCTAAGGCGCGTCGCCAACCGAACAAATGAGATCAAGCCAGATGATCTGCTGCTTTTTTCGACCCAGCGGAATGAAAAAATCCGGCTGCCCTATTTCTTTGAGTATTATCGCGGGCTGGGCATCAACCACTTTATTATTGTTGATAACGGCAGCACCGATGGCTCTCTTGAATATCTGCTTGACCAGCCTGATGTGTCTGTTTGGAGCACGTCAGCCCGCTATGATTTGTCACGATATGGTGTGGACTGGCTGAACTGGCTACAACGCAGATATGCCCATGGTCACTGGACGTTGACGGTCGATCCGGATGAGTTTTTCCTATACCCGTTTTGTGACACGCGCCCCTTACGGGCGCTGACCGACTGGCTGGAATCCTGCTCGGTGCGTGCGTTCAGCGCGATGCTGCTGGATATGTACCCAAAGGGCCGTTTTGATGAGGCACCTTACCGGCCCGGCCAGAACCCGATGGAAATAACGTCTTGGTTTGACAGTGGCAACTATACGATTTCGCGAAACCCGTCGTACCGAAATCTTTGGATACAAGGCGGACCGCGCAGTCGCATGTTCTTTGCGGACGCTCCCGAAAAAGCCCCGGCTCTGAATAAAATTCCATTGGTGAAATGGGACAAACGCTACACCTACGTCAGCTCAACACATATGTTGCTGCCGCGCGGTCTTAACCAGGTTTATGATGAACAGGGTGGTGAAAAAGCGTCGGGCATTTTGTTGCATACAAAGTTTTTGGATACGTTCGAAGGCAAATCCCAAGAAGAGGCGCAGCGCGTTCAGCACTATGCGAAATCAGCTGAATATAGCGCCTATGCGGAGGGGCTAAAGGAACGGCCTGAATTGTGGTGCAAATGGTCTGAAAAATACATCAACTGGCGGCAGTTGGAAATTCTCGGCCTGATGTCCAAGGGGAACTGGGCATGAGTGTAGGCATTGTCATGCTGGTGCACACGGCCCTTGGGCGCGCCGATCAGGTGGTGCGTCACTGGGCCGCCTCTGGGTGTCCTGTCGCTATTCACGTCGACAAAAATGTCGAAAAATCTGCCCACGATCGGTTTGTCCGCCGGTTGAGTGATGTGCCGAATGTGGTTTTCTGTGACCGTTTCCGTTGTGAATGGGGGACATGGGGTATTGTGGCCGCATCGCAGGCTGCGTCGGAACTGATGTTGGTCAAGTTCCCTGATGTGCGCCATGTTTATCTGGCTTCGGGGTCTTGTTTGCCGTTGCGCCCGGTTCAGGAGTTGATCGACTATCTGGAAAAACGACCCCGCACTGATTTCATCGAAAGCGCGACGACATCCGAAGTGCCGTGGACAGTTGGTGGATTGGATCAGGAGCGGTTTATTTTCCGGTTTCCTTTTTCATGGCGCAAAAACCGTTACTTGTTTGATTGCGCAGTCGCATTTCAACGTAAGATTGGATTCAGGCGCAGACGACCCAAAGCGCTGGTTCCGCATATGGGGTCTCAGTGGTGGTGTCTGACGCGACAGACCTTGTCGGCAATTCTGCAAGATCCGAACCGTGAAGAATATGACAAGTACTTTCGCTATGTCTGGATCCCGGACGAAAGCTATTTTCAGACTTTGGCGCGGCTTTATTCTATCAATATCGAAAGCCGGTCCCTGACATTGGCCAAATTCGATTTTCAGGGCAAACCGCATATCTTTTACGATGACCACCTTCAGCTTTTGCGCCGGTCGGATTGTTTTGTTGGCCGGAAAATCTGGCCTTATGCGGACAAGCTGTATCAGGCGTTTCTGACGGACACCGCCACAGCCCTCAAGAAAACAGAGCCTAATCCGGGGAAAATTGACCGAATTTTCGCAAAGGCTGTGGACCGGCGCACACGTGGTCGGCCAGGTCTTTATATGCAAAGCCGGTTTCCGGATACGCATCGGGGCAACACGGTCACGGCGGCGCCGTTTTCGATGTTCCAGGGGTTCTCTGAGTTGTTTGAGAATTTTGAACCCTGGTTGGCCAAGGCCACGGGCGCGCGGGTTCATGGGCACTTGTTTGCACCCGACCGGGCCTATTTCGCCGATGGGCAGACAACTTTAAACGGTGCGCTAAGCGACAGTGCGATCGCGCGCGACTACAATCCGATATCGTTTTTGACCAACCTGATCTGGAACACCAGAGGGGAACGGCAGTGTTTCCAGTTCGGGCCAGAAGATACGCAAGCGGTAAACTGGCAGATTGCCAAAGACCCGAATGCCCAAATATCGGTGATCAGTGGTGCGTGGGCCATTCCGCTTTTCAAATCCAATCAGAATTTTATGGAGCTGCGAAAAAAAGCTGCCGTTTTGCAGAAGATCGAAAGCGATCATTTGCGGGTTTTGCGATCACCCGAGGCCAACGCGCGGGTTCGAATTTGGTCAATGGCCGAATTTATCGAAGCGCCGATGGAACCCCTGCAGGGCATTTTGGATGAAATCGGGCAAACCAGTCTGCGGCGGCTGTCCGAGGCACCAAAGATGGTCGATCTGGATGGTTTTGGGCAATTCTTGCAAAACCTCAAAAACCAGGGAATGCATCCCTATCTGATGGGCGATTTCCCGGTAGAGCGTGGCATCGCTTCGACCCGAAAGCCGCCGCGCAAACCTTATTTGGTGCGGTAAACTATGGCAGCCCGGTTCGACTATTTTGTGATCTTTGCGGAAATGAGAACCGGGTCCAATTTTTTGGAAACGAACCTGAATGCGCTGGAGGGTGTCAGCTGTCTTGGCGAGGTTTTTAATCCGCATTTTGTCGGGTATCCGAACGCCAAAGATGTTCTGGGCGTGACGCAGGAAGACAGAGATGCTGATCCGCTTGTCCTGATCGAGAAAATCAAAAGCGATCCCAGCGGCTTGTCTGGATTTCGCTATTTTCACGACCACGACGCCCGTGTTTTAGAAACCTGTCTGGACGACCCCAAATGCGCCAAGATCATACTGACGCGCAACCCGGTAGAAAGCTATATCAGCTGGAAAATCGCCAAGGCGACGGGCCAATGGAAGCTTACCAATGTTACACGGCGCAAAGACGCGGCCGCATATTTTGACGCCCTGGAATTTCAAGACCATTTGGGCAAGACACAGGATTTTCAAGTGGTCTTGCTGAACCACCTGCAAGTTACTGGTCAAACGGCGTTCTATATTGGCTATGAGGATCTGCAAAGCGTTGATGTGCTGAACGGATTGGCCAGATTTCTGGGCGTCGATGGTAGATTGGATACTCTGGACAAGCAGCTAAAAAAACAAAGCCTGAAATCGCTGTCATCGAAAGTCGCCAATTTTGCCGAGATGGAGCAGTCATTGGCGAAAATGGATCGGTACAATTTGACCCGGACACCAAATTTCGAACCGCGCCGTGGACCGGCGATTCCGACCTACGTAACGGCCGTTCAAGCGCCGTTGGTTTTTTTCCCGATCACGGGCGGCCCGAGTGAATTGGTTGAGAATTGGCTGGCGTCGCTGGACAATGCTGCAGATGAAGATTTGGCCAAGGGGCTGTCGCAAAAAGAGCTGCGACAGTGGAAGCGCAAACACGGCGCCCACCGTAGTTTCACGGTCTTACGGCATCCGGTTGCGCGTGCGCACCATGTGTTCTGCACCAAAATCCTAAATGCAGAGCCTGATGGCTATCCGGCGTTGCGAAAAACCTTGATCAAACGACATGGCGTGAAAATTCCAGCCGACGGGCCAGATCAGGATTATGATGCGGCCACCCATCGCGCTGCATTTCACGCATTTTTGGTGTTTTTAAAGGCGAATCTGGCAGGGCAAACCGCTGTACGTGTGGACGCTGCCTGGGCCACGCAATCACAGACCTTGCAAGGGTTTGGAGAGTTCGCATTGCCCGACCGTGTCATTCGCGAGGATGATCTGAATGTCGAGTTGGCGGCATTGGCCAATTCGGTTGGGCGGCATGGCGCGCCAGACGTCGCCCAAGCAGCGCCAGACGCGCCATTTGCGCTGGATGACATTTACGACGGTGAAACCGAAAAACTGGTCAAAGACGTCTACCAGCGCGATTACATGATGTTCGGATTTCCCAAGTGGCGCTGAGGCGATCAGGCGGCTTGTTCTGACTGCGATGCGGTCAGTATCGTATACAATGTTTGCGGCACCGGGTTGGAGCGCAATTTGGCGCAGATCGCGGTGTCGCGCAACGTACGCGACACCAATGCCAAGGCTTTTAGATGTTCAACACCTGCGTCTTCTGGTGCGAAAAGTGCGAATGCAATGTCTACCGGCTGACGGTCTACTGAATTGAAATCAATAGGTTTATCCAACAAGCCGAATGCACCCACCACGTCTTGTAATCCGGGCAGGCGTGCGTGCGGCAAGGCGATGCCATTGCCGACACCTGTTGGGCCTAACGCCTCACGCTCCATCAGTGCTTCGACGACCAGCGCAGCATCCAGTCCATATGCGGATTGGGCCATGTCTCCGAGTTCGTGCAAAAGCCGTTTTTTGCTGGATGCAGACGTCAGTACTTTCACCGCTTCCGGCTTGAGTAGGCTTGCAAATTCCATGGTTTTCGAACTTTTCCGGCGGACAAAGTCCGCTCTAACTAGCGTTTATTGTGGATCGATCCATCCTATATTCCCGTCATCGCGACGGTATACAACGTTCAGTCCATCCTTGCCTTCGTTTCGAAATATCAAAACCGGAGCCCCTGCCAGTTCCATCTGCATAACAGCCTCACCAACAGATAACGACGGTATCTTGGTTTCCATCTCGGCGACAATTATGGGTTGGAGTGTTTCAGGTTCTAGCGATTCCGAATCTGTGTCTGACGCAAGGATATAAGAGGATGCGCCAAAGTTTTCAACTGGTTCTGCACGATCTTTGTGATGGTCCTTTAATCGGCGTTTATAGCGCCGCAGTTGTTTTTCCATTTTTTCGCAGCAGCTTTCAAAGGCCGCGTAGATTTCCGTCTGATGTGCCCGTGCCTGGGCGGTCAGGCCGGTCGACAAATGTACCGTGGTTTCGCAGACAAATTCATGTGCGGATTTTGAGAAAACGACCAAAGCGTCGGTCGGGCGTTCCGCATATTTTCCGACAACCACATCCAGTTCGGTTTTTACATGTGTTTGGAGCGCTTCTCCGATGTCGATTTGTTTGCCGCTGATTTGGTACCGCATAAAGTCTCCTTCAAGTGATGTGGTGCAAACAGCCTGACAGGGCCGCGCAATCACGCGCGGATGGGTCACACTGCACCACGGGGAATGGCATGTCTTTGGGTTGTGGTCTGCCGGGCCCTGGCAAAGAGGCCGATGCTCGGATGGACAGGAACAACACAGTTACCATTCTCTTATTCAGCCCGAAAAAGGGGAGCAGAGTCAAATGAAACTGGGGCGCCGATCAGCGAAAAATCGTTAACATCCGCAGAGATAGGTTAAGAAATGCGGAAATTGTCGCCCAGATAGACCCGGCGCACGTTTTCGTTTTGCACAACTTCCGCAGGTGTGCCGGACATCAGAACCTTGCCTTCGTGCAGAATGTAGGCGCGATCCACAATTTCCAGTGTTTCCCGTACATTATGGTCCGTGATCAGCACACCGATCCCGCGCTTTTTCAGGTCGGCAACCAGCAGACGTATGTCGCCAACCGAAATTGGATCAACCCCGGCAAAGGGTTCATCCAACAGCAGGTATTTCGGGTTTGCCGCCAGACAGCGCGCAATCTCGACCCGCCGCCGTTCACCGCCCGAAAGGGCCAATGCGGGCGCGCGTCTGAGGTGTTCTATCGAAAACTCAGAGAGTAACTCTTCCAACCGTTCGCGCCGTTTGTGCCGGTCCGCCACGGCAATATCGAGGATGGCCGAAATATTGTCCTGAACGCTGAGACCGCGAAAAATGCTCATCTCCTGGGGCAGATAGCCGATGCCTAGTTGTGCTCGGCGATACATCGGCAGGTTGGTAACGTCCTGACCATCAATCGTCACACGGCCGCCTTCTGGCGTGACCAGACCTGCGACTGAATAAAAGGTCGTGGTTTTGCCGGACCCATTGGGGCCAAGCAGGGCCACAACCTCGCCGCGGTCAAGGTGCATCGAGAAATCGCGAATGACGGTTTTCTTGCGATAGGATTTCCGCAGGTGTTCAATCACCAGACCGGACTTGCCTTGGGTCACTGTCAGATCCGGTTTGGCCATTAGTCGCTGCCGGTCTGCAAAATAGTCTTTACGCGGCCCGACATCTGCGCAGTTCCATCAGAAAGTTGCACAGTCATACGGTCTGCCGTCAATGCGCTGCGCCCCTGAGCCAACAGCACATTGCCGGACATTACGATGGTGCCTGCGTCAATGCTGTAATCCGCGCGCTCCGCCTCGGCGGCGTCGGGGCCCGAGACAAGGGTCACCCCGCCAGTGGCCTCCAGTCGCGAGATGCCTTGCGATTCCGCACGGTAGACGACCAGAACCTTGGCGGCAGACAGGCGCATTTCTCCTTGTCCGATCAGAACGTTACCGGTAAAAGTTGCCATTCCGGTTGCCTGATCTACGGCCAGATTATCGGCGGTTACTTCGACGGGCAGGCCGGTGTCCTGGCGGATTGTTCCAAAGGCAACCTGAGCACTTTGGGCCAAAACGGGCATGGTCCAAACGATCAACGCCATCGGCAAAATCAGAAAACGCAAAAATTTCACTGTATTAGTCTTTCACCTGTTTAGGATCGTATAGCAGTTTCACACCGTTTGTGAAAAGCAATTGGGCACCGCTGTCTGGATCGGGGCGAAAAAGACGCATCTGTCCTGACTGAATATCGCCAAAGGGGCCTTTTGCTGTCAGCGCATTGGGGGCGGTGATATCGAGTTCCGTCATTTGCGCGATCAACTGGGATGTCTGCATTTGGTACCCGTTGGACATGGCTATTTCGACGCCACCTGTCAAAGTCGTGCGGTTATTGGTCATGTCGAATTCAGCATCTTTGGACTGCAAAGTGACAAGGTTTCCGCCGACCAGACTAAGTTCTGCGCGCACGTCATGCGCAAGATTGGCGCCATTTCGGGTTGTCAGTTTTGTTGCCGTAAACGTGATCTGGTCGCCGCCAGAGGAAATGCCGGAAAAAATCGGTCCGGTCACTTGCTGCCCTTCTACCCGATCCTTGATTTCAGTATCGGCAAAAGGGATTGCGGCGGTTGGATCAATGGCCCTGGATAGCAAAAACAACGTGGACAGCAACCCCAGGGCTGCCAGCGGCAACACCACTTTCAGCCACGCCACCATCCGGGAATACCGATCCACTTGCATTTCGGATTACCCTAGGCCGACGCGCAGACAGTCGTGAATATGTATTATTCCCAACGGCTTGGCGGGTCCTGTCGGATCTACAACAAAAAGACAGGTGATTTTGCGTTCGTTCATGATCTGCACAGCACGTTCGGCCAGATCATCGGGGGTGATTGTCATCGGCGCTTTGGTCATGACGTCATTCGCGGTCAGCGACAGCAGCCCGTCCATATGCCGCCGCAGATCGCCGTCGGTGACGATGCCGGTCAGCAGACCTGCGTCATCGGTCACACCAACAACGCCAAAGCCTTTTTGGCTGATCTCAATCAAAACGTCGGACATTTCGTCTGTTTGCAGGGCTAAAGGCAGACGGTCGCCGCTGTGCATCAGATCGGAAACCCGGCTGAGCAAGGCACCAAGTTTGCCGCCGGGATGAAATTCGCGAAAATGCTCTGGGGTAAAGGCGCGGTGTTCCATCAGCGCGATGGCGATGGCGTCGCCCAGCGCCAGGGTCATGGTGGTTGACGAACTTGGCACGACGCCCGTGCCACATGCCTCGGTCGCGCGGGGCAGGACCAGGGCCACGTCGGATTGGCGCAAAAGGGTGCTGTCTGCGCGGCTTGCGATGCCGATCATCGGGATCGAGAACCGCCGCGTGTAGGCGATCACATCCGCCAATTCCGGTGTTTCGCCTGAATTTGACAGGACAAGCGCAACGTCGCCTTGCGCCATTGATCCTAAATCACCGTGGCTTGCCTCGGCCGGGTGGACGAAATGCGCAGGGGTTCCGGTGCTGGACAATGTGGCTGCAATCTTGCGGGCGATGTGGCCTGATTTGCCCATTCCGCAGACGATCACGCGACCTTTTGCGGCCAGCAGAATATCAATTGCGCGGGCGAAATTATCGTCCAGTGCGGCCTCAAGCGCGCCAAGGGCCTGTGTCTCGCAGCGGATAACGCGCCGTGCGGTTTGAAGGAATTTGCTGTCTGTCATGCGTGTGCGAAAATGTCTGTTTCGGGCCAGCCTGCAAGATCAAGCTGGGCGCGCATGGGAAGAAAATCAAAACAGGCCTGCGCCATTTCCATCCGGCCTTCGCGTTCCAGACGTGTGTTCAGCTCAACGCGTAACTGGTGCAGGTACAAGACATCCGACGCGGCATATTCGATTTGCGCGTCGGACAAGGTATCGCTGCCCCAGTCGCTGGATTGCTGTTGTTTGGACAGATCGATGCCCAACAGTTCCTGGGTCAGGTTTTTCAGCCCGTGGCGGTCGGTGTAGGTGCGGATCAAACGGCTGGCGATTTTGGTGCAATAGACAGGTGCGGTCACCGCGCCAAAGGCGTGCAGCATTGCCGCGATGTCAAAACGGCCAAAATGAAACAGCTTCAGCACGTCAGGGTTTTCCAACAGTGCGCAGAGGTTCGGAGCCTTGGTTTGGCCGAGTGCCACCTGCACCAGATGCGCATTGCCATCGCCGCCCGACAGTTGCACCACACATAATCTGTCGCGGTGGGGATGCAGCCCCATGGTTTCACAGTCAATCGCCACGACCGACCCCAGATCAAGGTCGTCAGGCAGGTCGTTTTTGTAAAGATGATTTGTCATGGGTCACCCTATATCGTGCCTTTTCAGGCTGGGGAAGCGCCGGTTCAACCCGTCGGGCAAATCCCTTTGGGTTTCCCTGTAAAAACAGGCGTATTAGCGCCGATATACCAGTGTACTGCGTTTGTCGCCAAACCAGTATCATCTAACGCTGCCAGAAATCAAAAGGTGCAATGCGAATGCCGGTATTTGAGGGATCAAAGGAAGGGTCGCGCGCGTTAGATAAACAGGAAATCGTCGTTTGACAGTTCTTCCGGGTCGATGGCCTGACCATCCGCGGTATTAACCGTCAGCTTGTTTTGGCCATAGCTGATCGTTGCACCTTGGTCGGTTTCGGTGACGGTTAGCGATCTGAGATCGTAAATTCGCCCCCAGGCCGACACGTCGATCAGGTCGACGCCAACCTCGAAATCACTGATATGGTCGTCACTGTCATCGGCGACCAGCACGAATGTATCGGCACCCGCGCCGCCGGTCAGCGTATCTGCCCCTGCGAAATCTATCAGGCGATCATCGCCATTGCCGCCCGACAGATGATCATCTGTGGCGC
>JBAUHN010000186.1:0-5674 GCA_049680295.1 Sulfitobacter sp. | reverse complement strand
GTTTTGACGTATTGCTCATTTGACCTCTGCTCGGCCTCAATTTTTCGCGACCATACCGGGCTTGGACCGGATTGTTGAGGTCTGGAAGCGATGAAACGTGATTTATTTTCTGGCTGTTATATAGGCGCTTTTTGGAAAGCGCATAATTATTGGGCTGAGAGTTTTTATATTCGCTCCCAAATACACCTCCAACCTTTCGTCCCCGCCGCAATCGAGCGTTTCGTAGCCCTGCACACTGCGGGGAACCGCACACACTCAAAAGGACAGCCAGGTGAAACTCATTATCGCAACAATCAAACCGTTCAAACTGGAAGACGTCCGCGAAGCGCTGACAGAAGCAGGCGTGCGCGGCATGATGGTTACTGAAATCAAGGGCTTCGGGTCACAATCCGGGCATACCGAAATCTACCGCGGCGCTGAATATGCGGTGAATTTCGTGCCAAAGATCAAGATCGAGATCGTCGTCGAAGCCGCCATGGTCGATCGGATCGTCGAAACCATTACCAAAACCGCCAAGACCGGCAAAATCGGCAACGGCAAAATCTTTGTGCTGAACGTGGATCAGGCCGTGCGCGTGCGCACCGGCGAAACCAACGAAGACGCGCTTTGAGCCGCGCCAAACGAAGGATACGATAAAATGAACACACTTAAATTTCTCGCCCCCGCCGCGGTGCTGGTCGCACTGCCGGGTTTGGGGCTTGCCCAAGACGCCGACACGACACCAACAAACGCCGAAATCGGGTTTATCTTCACCACTTTCATGTTTCTGGTTGCCGGATTCTTGGTGTTTTTCATGGCCGCCGGGTTCGCCATGCTTGAGGCCGGTCTTGTCCGCGGCAAAAACGTGACCATGCAGCTGACCAAAAACATGGCACTGTTCGGGCTGGCCACGATCTTCTACTACCTGCTTGGCTACAATCTGATGTACCCCGGTGACGGTTGGAGCATGGACGGCGTCCTGGGCGCCTTTGCCATCACCGGACTGGAACCGGTTGGCCTGGCAGATGCCGAACCTGATCTGACCTATGCCTCTGTGGGGTCGGACTTTTTCTTTCAGTTGATGTTCTGTGCTGCGACGGCATCCATCGTATCGGGTGCCTTGGCCGAACGCATCAAACTGTGGCCGTTCTTGTGTTTCGTGATCATCCTGACGGCTGTGATCTACCCAATTCAGGCCAGCTGGAAATGGGGCGGCGGTTTTCTGGATGCGATGGGTTTCCTGGACTTTGCAGGCTCGACCGTTGTGCATTCGGTTGGCGGCTGGGCAGCTTTGGCCGGCGCGTTGATCCTTGGGCCACGTATCGGCAAATACACCAAGGACGGACGCACCGTTCCGATGCCCGGCTCGAACCTGGCACTGGCCACTTTGGGCACATTCATCCTGTGGTTGGGGTGGTTCGGATTTAACGGCGGATCGCAGCTCTATATGGACAGTGCCGCCAATGTGGCCGACATCAGCCGGATTTTCGCCAACACCAACACCGCTGCCGCCGGTGGTGCGATTGCGGCGCTGATCCTGACACAACTGCTGTATAAAAAACCCGACCTGACGATGATCTTGAACGGCGCACTTGCCGGGTTGGTGTCAATCACCGCCGAGCCATTGACCCCGTCACTGGGTGCCGCAACTTTGATCGGTGCCGTAGGCGGTGTGATCGTGGTCTTTGCTGTGCCGTTGCTCGACAAGTTGAAAATCGACGACGTCGTCGGCGCGATCCCCGTGCACCTGTTTGCAGGTATCTGGGGCACCATCGCCGTCGTCTTTACCAATGGCGATGCAGCCCTTGGCACGCAGCTGTATTCGATCGTGGTTGTCGGGGTGTTTACTTTCGTCGTCTCAGCCGGTGTCTGGATGATCCTGAAAATGACAGTCGGTATCCGCGTCAGCGAAGAGGCTGAGATTTCAGGTCTCGACATGTCGGAACTCGGAATGGAAGCATATCCAGAGTTTTCACGCGGGTAATTTCCATCACATTAAAAAATATGAACCCCCGGTGCCGCAACGCCCGGGGGTTTTTTAATAACCCGAAAATGCGGACCCGTCAGTCGCGTTCAATCGCGATTGCTGTACCTTCACCGCCACCGATGCAAATCGCAGCCACACCACGTTTGACACCCCGCCTTTCCATCGCATTCAGTAAGGTCACCACAATACGCGCGCCGGATGCCCCAATCGGATGGCCCAGCGCGCAGGCCCCACCATTGACGTTTACGATATCGTGGCTCAGCCCCATTTCGCGCATAAAGGCCAGTGGCACCACGGCGAATGCCTCGTTGATCTCCCACAGACCGACGCTGTCTTTTGTCCAGCCAATCCGGTCCAGCAGTTTTTGCGCCGCGGGCACTGGTGCTGTGGTGAACAATCCGGGCGCCTGCGCATGGCTCGCGTGGCCGACAATCCGTGCCCGAACCTTCAACCCCTGTGTCGCCGCCGCATCACCCGACACCAGCACCAGCGCCGCAGCGCCATCCGAAATAGAAGACGAATTGGCCGCCGTTACTGTACCGCCACCCCGAAAGGCAGGTTTCAACTGTGGAATTTTCTCGGGCCGCGCAGCAGCGGGCTGCTCATCGGCCCGAACCGTCACAGTACCCTTGCGTGACGTCACATCAACTGGCGCGATTTCCCCCTCAAATGCGCCGTCTGACTGCGCATCCAAAGCGCGTGACAACGAGGCCAAGGCATAATCATCCTGCACAGCCCGTGTGAATTGAAATGCCTCGGCACAGTCTTCGGCGAATGTTCCCATCAATCGGCCCTTGTCATAGGCATCCTCAAGCCCATCAAGAAACATGTGATCAATGACCTGCCCATGACCCAACCGCGCACCGCCGCGCATTTTTGGCAGGATATATGGCGCATTTGTCATGCTTTCCATGCCCCCTGCGACCACCACATCCGACTGGCCCAATCTAATCTGATCAAAGGCGATCATCGCGGCTTTCATCCCTGATCCGCACATTTTGTTCAATGTTGTCGCTGGCACATCTTCGCCCAAACCAGCCACAAATCCCGCCTGCCGTGCGGGCGCTTGCCCCTGCCCTGCGGGTAAAACGCACCCCATCAACACTTCTTGAACAACTGCCGGCCCCGATTGATCCAAAGCCGCTTTGATCGCCGCGCCGCCCAGTTCAGGCGCACCAAGCTGCGAAAAATCGCCCTGAAATCCGCCCATGGGCGTACGCATTGCCCCCGAAATAAATACGTCTCGCACGATCATTTTTTCCTTTTCTTGGCGGTGAAAACGCATTGGTAAGATTTGCGATGTAAACAGCCACGGTATGTTTGTCGTAAAGGGAACATAATGGACTTAACCGCCAAAACGGAAGAGACGCTGACAATAATATCCGTCAATACTGATCGCATAGACGCCGCCGTCGCAATTCAATTCAAGGACGCAATGCGCGCACATACCGCAGACGGCCCCGATACTGTTGTGGTCGATCTGGCCAGTGTCAATTTCATTGATTCCAGCGGGCTGGGCGCCATTGTTGCGTCGATGAAAAACCTAGGGCCTGCGCGCAAACTGGTATTGGCCGGGTTAACACCCACCGTTGACAAGGTGTTTCGCCTGACCCGTATGGACACAGTCATGTCTTTGTATTCCACATTAGATAGGGCTTTGGATGACTTGCGCGGCTGACCATCACAGACAGGATTTCGCCAACTAAATGTATCTGCTCCCTGCATTTGAAATTTCTCTCCAAGGTGGAAGCCTTGCAGTGCGTCACGCACTGGCCGAATTGATGTCTGCGCTTGCGCCGCTGAACCTCGAAATCGAGGATGCTGGCGTCGTCGAAATCGTTATCGCCGAAATACTCAACAATATAGTCAAGCACGCCTATCTGTCGACAAACGGATCAGGCCCAATCGGGATTCGGTGCACCCACAAAAAGAACGGCCTGCATTTTCGTATCACTGATTCCGGCGGTTCAATGCCGAACAATCAACTACCCGACGGCGCCGCTGCAAACCTTGACGGGAATTTGGCCGATTTGCCCGAGAGTGGTTTCGGGTGGCCGATCATAAAAAGCCTTGCCAAAGATGTTTACTATCAACGTCTTGATCAGAAAAACCGATTGGATATGCGACTGGAAGTGGCAATGCCACCGGGTGACGCGACACTTTGATCAAAGTGCGGGTTCGAAATTTTCGACACAAAGATCCGCGCAAATGTCCCAAGGATTTTTCCGTCATCATCGCGAAACCGCCCAACTGCGATCACATTGCTGCCTTTTTGTTAAAGCATATCTGGTTTTGTAGCTGCATATAGCTTCCCTCGGTGTCGTGTGTAATAGCCCCCACCCAGTGCACGGCGCCGAGGTTCTACCTTCCCAATAAATTGCTAAAGATGCGATGGACATTACCCTGTCAGGGTCTACGTTCGCGTTTTAACTGATAAGCAAATGGGTATATGCATGCGCAATCTTCAACTTCCAGGACGGTCACCTGTTCTTGCAACACATGGCATGTGCGCGACGTCACATCCCCTGGCCGCAAAAACAGCAATTGATATCCTTCAATCCGGCGGGAATGCGATGGATGCAGCTATTGCCGGTGCAGTGCTTTTGGGCGTTTGCGAACCACAGATGACTGGCATTGGTGGCGATTGTTTTGTGCTCTACTCGCCGCCCGGCAGCGATGACGTTTTGGCCTTGAACGGATCCGGGCGGGCGCCCAAAGCGTTGAACCCCGACGATTTGCGCGGCGCAGGTCACAAAGTGATGCCAATCAACGGCGCGCATTCCGTGACGATCCCCACCGCAATCGACGCCTTTTGCCACCTGTCGGACACCACCGGCAAACTGGGTTTGGATGCGCTTTTGGCACCCGCCATCAATTATGCCGAAGCAGGCGTTCCGGTCGCACCGCGGGTGGCATTCGACTGGGCGCTCGACGCCGCCACCCTGCAAGGATCGGCAAGAAACGACTATTTGATCAAGGGTCAGGTCCCGAAAGTGGGTGCCGTGTTTCGGGCCCCAAAACAGGCCGAGGTGTTACGCCGCATCGCCAAAGACGGTCGCGATGCCTTCTACACCGGCGAAGTCGCCGATGATATGATCGCAGCGTTGTCAGCCTATGGGGGGCTGCATCAACCGGACGATTTCGCCAACACCCGCTGCACCGAAGCCTCCGCAATCTCTGCGCGCTACAAGGAAATCGAGGTTGTTGAACACCCCCCCAACGGGCAGGGCGCCACGGCGCTTTTGATGCTCAACATTCTGTCACATTTTGACACTGCCGCGATGGACCCCAACGGCACGGCCCGCACACATATCGAGGCCGAAGCCACAAAGCTGGCATATGACGCGCGAAACAGGTTTTTGGCGGATCCCGACCACACGACCCAATTGGAACGCATGCTTTCATTGGATGTGGCAACAAAACTGGCCGGATTGATTGACCCCGGAAAAGCAATGGCAAGTGCTGCCCCGCTGACCGAAACCGTGCACAAGGACACAATCTATATCACCGTCGTCGATGCCGATGGGATGTCGGTGTCTTTGATTTATTCCATCTTCAATGGCTTCGGGTCCGGGATTGCATCGGAAAAGTTTGGCATTCTGCTGCAAAACCGCGGTGCCGGCTTCAATCTGATCCCGGGCCACCCGAATGAAGCGATGGGCGGCAAACGCCCGATGCACACCATTATACCGGGCATGATCCGCGAGA
>JBAUHN010000185.1:0-1634 GCA_049680295.1 Sulfitobacter sp. | reverse complement strand
GGTCTTGGTGTTAAGTGGTCCGGCGACTTCGGCGGCACCGCTGTTGCAGTTGGCCTTGGTTACCAGGACGGTGAACTCGGTGGCGTAGGTGTTGATCAAACAGCTCTTTCCGTCTCGGCTAAAATGTCGAACGGCGTTGCAGTTCACCTCGGCTATGCAACTGGCGACTTCAGCTCGACCTTCAGCGGTGACTGGGTTGGCGTTGGTATCGGTTACTCGACCGGTGCTCTCTCCATGCAGGTTCTGTATGGCGACTGGAATGACGATGCTGGTGTTGCGGACGCTGACGGTTTCGGCCTGAGCGTGAACTATGACCTCGGCGGCGGCGCAGTTGCGATGCTTGGTTACGGCGACGGCGGCGATGTTGGTTCGCCTTACGCCGGTGCAGGTTCGCACTGGTCCGCAGGTCTGGGTCTGTCGTTCTGATCTGACTGCTGAATTGACTTAGGAAAGAGCGGGCTTTGGCCCGCTCTTTTCTTTTTGGGCATAGGCATTGCTGATCATCTGCGCCAACTCGACACCGGGCTGACGGCCCGGTATGGTCCGCGCCACGGCTATCCCCTGAACAGGTCAGAACATGCTTTTACAAAGCCAAACACATATCCGCGCAATATTTGACAAATCCATGTCGGACTTGAAGGCACGTAAGTTTGACGCGGCAATCAAAGGCTTCCGTCAAGTTATTGCAGCCGACCCCAATTTCGCGGATGCGCATTTCCAGATCGCGCGGGTTATGATCGCCGGGGACCGCTCCGCAGGTGCACTAAAATACCTACGCCGAGCCGTAGAGTTGCAGCCGGGAAAGCTGGCATACTGGCAGGGCTGGGCCGAAGCAGTCGCGCTGGGAGCGGATGAAGGCCAGGAAAAGGAGTTCCTGACGCGCCTATCCAAAGCCCCGATCGACGTTCCGGCCAAAATTACAATACAGGACCGTTTTGGTGTTCTTCGGCGCTCGTCACGCCCCAAGACCGGTGGCCTGAGCTCAAAAAACATGGGCGCATTGGTAGCGGCAATGACATCAAAGCGTTTCTCAGAGGCCGAAAAGATGGCGTCTGCGGCCCTTAAGAAATATCCGCAATCGGCTATAGCCGCAAATATTCTGGCCAGCGCGCAATCGGCATTGGGCAAGACTGAGCTTGCCCTTAGATCATATCAGATCGCGATCCGTCTCGATCCCAAATACGCAGAGGCCTATAATCATCTGGGCCGGTTGCTGCTTGAACAAAATAGACTGGATGAAGCGTCGGAGATTCTGAAAAAATCGGTCATTCTGGCGCCGGGGCTGCTGCCCGCATTGGTTGATCTTTGCGATGCGCTGGTACGTATCAACCGTCACCGCGCTGCATTGCCCTTGCTTGCACGGGCGGAAAAGATTGATCCCAAATCTGTCCCGGTACAGGTGGCGATCGCCAACGCAAATGTCCGTGCCCATGATGCCGAAAAGGCCAATGCGGCCTTTGAAAAGGCGATAGACCTTTCTGCGACCCCGCTGCCAGCCAACACTCTTACTGCATATGCTATGACCAAATCGCGGCTTGGTGACGACCAAGCGGCCTATGCCGTTCTTGCTGAAGTCTTGAGTGAAACCCCCGATTTCGCACCGGCTTTGGGCGGTATGGGCGAGCTTCTTCAGA
>JBAUHN010000184.1:0-25860 GCA_049680295.1 Sulfitobacter sp. | reverse complement strand
TGGACAGTCATTTCGATCTGCCGCATGTGGCCGAAGGCTTGGATAGGCTGGTAGAATGCGATTTCGCCCCCTTCAAGGCTCTGAATGATCTGCCAATGGGGATGACGGCGCATCTGGTTTATGAGGCGTTGGATGATCGGCCTGCGACCCTATCGCACACAGTGATGACCACTATTCGCGACAAGATTGGCTTTGACGGGCTGATCATGACCGATGACATCTCGATGAAGGCGCTCAGCGGCACGTTGGGCGATCTTTGCCGCGATGCGCTGGCGGCGGGATGCGACGTGATCCTTGCGTGCAATGGCACGCTGGCCGACCGGGCGCAGGTTGCCGAGGCCAGTGGGGTGATGACGCCCGCCGCGATGACCCGCGCTGCCCGTGCCTTGGCGGCGCGGACACCCCCCGATGATATTGACATTGTCGACCTGAACGCCCAGCTTGAGACGCTGTTGAGCGGGCAGGGACATGACTGACAATATATTCCAGGAAGACACGGTTTCTGTCGCGGATCGGCTGGCCGCCGAGGCGCTGATTATTGATGTCGACGGGTTCGAGGGGCCGCTTGATTTGCTGCTGACCCTCAGCCGGACCCAGAAGGTCGATCTGCGCAAAATATCGGTGCTGGCGCTGGCTCGGCAATATCTTGCCTTTGTCGAACGCGCCAAAGCGTTGCGATTGGAACTGGCCGCAGATTATCTGGTGATGGCCGCATGGCTCGCGTTCCTGAAATCACGCCTGCTGCTACCACCTGATCCCACCGAAGACGGACCCTCGGGCGAAGAGCTGGCCGCCCATCTGGCGTTTCAGCTGGAACGCCTGCAAGCCATGCGCGACGCTGCGGCACGGCTGATGGCACGTGACCATCTGGGGCGCGATTTCTTTGCACGTGGCATTGGCGAAAAGGTCACGCGCGTCAAACAAATCACCCACACGGCAACTTTGCTGGACCTGATGCAGGGCTATGCGCGGATCAGAACCCGCGACGAATTTCGCCCCTTTGTCATGGACCGAGAGGCTGTTTTCACAATGGATGCGGCGCTTGAACGCCTGCGCGGACTGATTGGCTTTTCCGGCGATTGGACCGATATTTCCAGCTATCTGCCCGAAGGCTGGGAACTGGATCCGATGCGCAGACGGTCCGCCACGGCGTCGACCTTTGCCGCCTCGCTTGAATTGGTCAAGGAAGGCCATTTGGAAATCAGACAATCGGCGACATTCGCGCCCATCGAATTGCGCAAAAAGGGACCAGCTGCGTGACTGAAGAGATTGAAGAAAAAGAACAAAGCCTGTTTGAAGCGCCGCCAATTGCGGAACAGGAACGCATGGTCGAAGCGGTGCTTTTTGCCACCTCTGAACCTGTCACTCTGGCCGAACTTAAGGCGCGGATGCCACATGGCTGCGATCCTGCCGAAGCGCTGGTTTACCTGCGCAAACGCTATGAGGGGCGCGGCGTCACGGTAATGAAGGTTGGCGACGCCTGGGCAATACGTACAGCCCCTGATCTGGGGTTTCTGATGCAAAAGGAAACCGTCGAGACCCGCAAGCTAAGCCGCGCTGCGATCGAGACTTTGGCGATCATCGCCTACCACCAACCAGCAACCCGCGCCGAAATTGAGGAAATTCGCGGTGTATCCGTGTCGCGCGGCACCGTGGACCAGTTGCTTGAGATGGAATGGATCCGATTTGGGCGCCGCAAAATGACGCCGGGCAGACCTGTCACCTTTGTTGTAACCCAAGGGTTCCTGGATCATTTCGGGTTGGAAACCGCACGCGATCTGCCCGGATTGAAAGAATTGCGATCCGCTGGATTGCTGGAAAACCGACCACCGCCCGGTGCCTTGGTGCTCGGCGATCAGGGCGACGAGGACGAGGAAGATGTCGAAGGCCAAAGCGAGCTGTTTGAGGACTGAGAACGAAATAACCTAAAAATCGCCATATTCCCTGCTATATATAGAGGTGAGGCAAGTCACAAAGAGGGCACAAGATGGATCAGATTATCCGCATGATTATGAATCAGCTGACACGCAAGCTGGTGAACAAGGGTGTAAACGCCGGGTTGGACAAGGCGTCGTCGCTGGGTCGAAAACCCGCGCCCAAGCAAACCGCGCAAATGGAGGGTGGCGCCACGCCGGGTCCCTCGGCAGGCGGTTTGACAAAGCAGCAAGTGCGTGAACAACGCCGTGCAAAACGGGCCGCCAATCAGGCGGGCTAAGCCGCCGCGATGATGGATTTCCTGCTGGGTGTGGAACACGCTTTCGTCTGTCGGATGCGTGAATTGTTTACTGTATTCAGCGTGTTATGGTGCGGCAAAGTGCTTGGACAACTTCAGGCCCTGACCTTGGTAGTTCGATGCAATGCCGCTGCCATATAGCATGGTTGGCGTCTCTGCCATCCGCTCGTAAATCAACCGGCCCACGACCTGACCGTGTTCCAGCACAAACGGCGCTTCGTGGCAGCGCACCTCAAGCACGCCGCGTGATCCGGCACCACCTGCGGCATCAAACCCAAAACCGGGATCAAAAAAACCTGCGTAATGCACGCGAAATTCGCCAACCATTGCCAGATAAGGTGCCATTTCCGCGGCGTATTGCGGCGGGATCGTCACCGCCTCGCGGCTGACCAGAATATAAAAGGCACCGGGGTCAAGAATGATCTGCCCATTGTCGCTGTGGACCTCTTCCCAATAGTCGCTCGGCTGATAATGGCCGATATTATCAAGATCAATAACGCCGGTGTGCGGCTTGGCGCGGTATCCGACCAATGTGGTGCCTTGCAGGCGCAAATCAACTGAAAACCCCAAACCGTCATCAATCACCGCGTCGCCATCAACCAAAGACGTTTTTGCGTGCAGCGCTGTCAGGGCATCGTCATCCAGCACCGCGTGACCAGTGCGAAATCTGATCTGATTCAGTCGCATGCCCGGACGGACCAGTACCGAAAACGACCTTGGGCAAATTTCTGCAAAAAGCGGGCCGCAATAGCCGGGCGAGACGCGGTCAAATTCAGTACCGCCATCGGTGATGGTGCGCGTCAGCAGGTCCAGCCTGCCGGTTGAGCTTTTGGCGTTGCAAACGGCCTGAACATTGGCGGGCAGGGCCAGTGTTTCCATCAGCGGGACCACATAGACGCAACCCTTTTCCAGAACCGCACCCTGGCTCAGGTCGACCTGATGCATTTCAAATTCAGCCAACCGCTCGGACACTTTGGCCCCATGCCCGGCAAGAAAGGACGCCCGCACCCGGTAAGCGATTTTTCCCAGACGCAGGTCAAGGCTGGCGGGTTGAATTTGCGCCGGTGTCACAGCCGGATCAGCTGCAATCTGGCGTGTAGCAATCATGTTCGCGATGCCCTGATTTGCGATAACACCGTTCATATGCCCGTCCCTTCAAAAGCAATCGCCCGCAGCCTTGTGGCGCGGGCGGAGTGCATATGTCGGATAGTGGTCGGGCTAGCAGGACTCGAACCTGCGACCTTCCGTCCCCCAGACGGACGCGCTACCAGGCTGCGCCATAGCCCGACATGACAGGGTTCATACCCGAAAAGCGCGCGCAGGCAAGGGGCAATTGGCATGGATCAGTCTTTGTGTGCATCTTTGATCGCGGATCGGGTCCGGTCACGCAGCGCTGTCAGTTGTTCCAGCAGGGGGCGCAGGGCGTCGGCCTGATCCGGGGTCACGGATTTTATCTGTGACAGGGCGGATAAAACCGCGGGTGACGCAGGCAAATCGGCCTCAATGGGCAGCTTTATCTCTTGATGATCCGGATTGATGTGATCCGCGGTCGCATCCTGACGCGCGGTTTCAGTGTCTGCATCAGGGATGTCTGGCTGCGGCTCTTCAGACGACGGGTCGTCATTTGCAGGTTCTTCTGCCGCCTGAGCAGCCTCCGGCTCCGGTTCAGGTTCCGCAACGACTTCGACCTCGGTTTCAGATGCGTCTTCGTTGCGTAGATTGTCTTTAGGCGCGTCTTGCGGTGGCGCCAGTGGCACATGCAGGAAGGCGGGCAATTCTTGCGGATCGGCCGGCGTGTCGGTTTGGTCAGTGTCCGTTCCTGGTGGTGGTGGTGTCTTTAAACCCAAAATCTCGACCTGTTCGGTGGATGGGTCTGTTTTGGGTGCCCGCGTTTCATCCATCGCGGCGGCTGGTTTTTCTGTGTCATCCGGTGCTTCAGCGGCATCCTGGGCGGGGGTGTCGTCCAGCGTCAAATCAGGCGCGTCATCATGCGCAACCTCAACCGCTTCGCTGTCAATTGTTGTGCCGCTCAAGTCCCGGTCCAGCGCCCCGATTGTCACATCGTCCAACGGCGCAGAAAGATCGGACACGTGGTTAACCCCTTGTTCGCGCAGTATTTTCTGGACGCCTTTGATCGTCAGACCATCGTCATGCAACAGTTTGCGAATGCCACCCAGCAGCAGCATATCCGACGGGCGATAATAGCGTCGCCCACCGGCGCGCTTTATCGGCTTGATGTGGCTGAATTTACTTTCCCAAAAACGCAACACATGGGCCTGAATGCCCAGCCATTCGGCAACTTCCGAAATGGTGCGAAAAGCGTCAGGTGATTTTGGCATGGGTTCAGGACTTGTTGCCGTCCGCGACCCGGTCTTTCATCAGATGCGACGGGCGGAACGTCAGAACACGGCGGGGGTTGATCGGAACCTCTTCGCCGGTTTTTGGATTGCGGCCGATCCGGGCAGATTTATCGCGCACAGAAAATGTTCCAAAGGACGAGATTTTGACCTGCTCGCCTTTGACCAACGCGTCCGACATATGGTCCAGAACGGTTTCTACCAATTGGGCGCTCTCATTGCGAGATAGGCCCACCTCGCGAAACACAGCTTCGCTAAGATCCATGCGCGTCAACGTCTTGTCGGTCATTTTTGTCCCCTCTGTTTTAACGACCATAGGGCGCAGTGATTTTCCGAGTCAATATCAATGACTTGGCAAGCGCAGTTTGCGTGAAGTTTTGCTGCCTACCAGCGCAGAACAACAGCACCCCACGCCAATCCGCCCCCTATGGCTTCGGTCACGACCAAATCGCCGTGTTTAATTTGTCCACGTGCTTTGCCAACGGACAGGGCCAATGGGATAGACGCGGCAGATGTGTTTCCGTGATCCTGAACTGTGACGACCACCTTTTCCATGGGCACGTTCATCTTTTTGGCGGTGCCTTGAATGATGCGAATATTGGCCTGATGCGGCACAATCCAGTCCACATCTGCCGCAGTGACATCGGCGCGTTCCATTGCTGTGTTCGCCGTCGAGGCCAGCTTTTCCACCGCGTGGCGAAAGACCTGGTTGCCTTGCATGCGCAGATGGCCTGATGTGCCAGTGCTGACGCCGCCATCGACGTAAAGCAGGTCGCGGTAGCGCCCGTCGCTATTGAGGTCCGTGGACAGGATGCCGCGATCGGAGGATGTGCCATCACCGTCTTCGGCCGCAAGCACCAGCGCGCCAGCCCCGTCGCCAAATAGCACACACGTCCCCCGGTCGGTCCAGTCCATGATCCGGCTGAATGTTTCCGCGCCAATCACGATGACGCGGCGGGCCTGACCCGACAGGATCAGCGCATTCGCATTGCTGAGCGCAAAGACGAAACCGGCACAAACTGCTTGTACATCAAAGGCAAAGCCGGTGTTCATACCCAATTCAGCCTGAACCATTGTTGCCGCGGACGGGAATGTTAGGTCAGCCGTGGATGTGGCCAGTACGATTGCATCGACATCCGAGATGTCCATCTTTGCGTCTTTTAGCGCCGCGCGTGCGGCCGCTGCCGCCATCTGCGATGTGGTTTCACCTTCGGCTGCAAAATGGCGCCGTTCAATCCCGGAGCGCGCACGGATCCATTCGTCATTGGTGTCCAGTGTTGCCTCAAACTCGGCGTTTGAAACAACACGTGTCGGCAGGTAGTGACCTACGCCTTTAACAACTGCGCGCAGGCTCATGTATCACTGTCCTCATTTGGTACGGCGGCGGCCACGCGGGCGGCCAGCTTATCGTTGAATTTACTGTCAGACAGCTGTGCTGCCAATTTGATTGCCGCCGAGATACCAGTGGCATCCGCCGAGCCATGAGATTTGACCACGGTGCCGTTCAACCCAAGAAACACACCGCCATTGACGCGGCGCGGGTCAATCCGCTGTTTCAGGCGTTGCAATGAGGTAAAGGCCAGCAGCGATGCCAGCCGCGACAGGGGCGAGTGATTGAAGGCCTCGCGCAGGCGGGCGCCGATCAGATTGGCGGTGCCTTCGCCGGTTTTGATGGCGACATTACCGGTAAACCCGTCTGTGACAATAACATCGACGGATGACCCGGAAATATCGCCGCCTTCGACAAAACCGACGAATTCAAAGCCGGCGAGATCGCTTTGGTCGCGAATCAGGTCGTAGGCTTCTTTCAGTTCTGTGCGGCCTTTGTGTTCTTCGGTGCCGACGTTCAGCAGGCCGACACGGGGGCGTGCAAGGTTCAGGCCGTTGCGGGCATAAGACATGCCCATCAGTGCGAATCTCAGCAGATCGTCGGCATCCGCACGGACATCTGCCCCGACGTCGAGCATCACATTAAAGGATTGTGGGTTGGAAGATGGGTAAAGCACCGCGATGGCGGGGCGATTGACGCCGGGCAATTTGCGCAGCCGGATCATGGACAGCGCCATCAACGCGCCGGTGTTGCCACATGAGACAGCGACCGTGGCTTTGCCGTCGCGTACAGATTCGATGGCAGACCACATGGAGGTGCCTTTGCCATTGCGCACCACGTGGCTGGGTTTGTCATCCATTGTAACAACGCCCAAAGCATCGCAAATCTCAGTCCTGTTGGCGAGAACAGGTCGTTTGGCGATCAGCGGTTCCAACCGTGCTGCTGGCCCGTGCAAAATAAAAGCAATGTCTGCGTTGAACTTAGCACTTTCAGCGCAACCTGCCACCACAGCGGCAGGGCCCTGATCTCCTCCCATCGCATCAATTGATATGATGGTCGGTCTGGCGTTCGCGTGTGACGGATCGGTCTGTACCGACATGGTGCGATTGCCCCCAAATACTCCTGCCTGATCGTCAGACAGGGCCGTTTAGGCGGCGTCGTCTTCCAGATCAACTTCTGCAGTCATAGCAACAACTTCGTTGTCGTCATAGTGGCCGCACGCGGCGCAGATGTGATGCGGGCGTTTCAGCTCGCCGCAGTTTGCACATTCGTTGGGGTTTGCAGCCACCAGCGCGTCGTGCCCGCGGCGATTGTTGCGACGCGATTTAGATACTTTGTTCTGCTGGACAGCCATGTCTCAACCTTTTTGTCGTTCGGGGCCGGGCGCATTGCGGGTGCAATTTTTTGGCACGCGAGGCCGTGTTTCAGATCGTGTCCCGTTCGGGCGTGACGTGCGTTTAGGCCCAAGCCCGCGCCATGTCCAACCTTAAATGAGATGAGCCGCGCAAAATAACGCGAAAACCACGCGGCGCAAGTCGATTTTCGCAAGATTGGTTCAGCTTGATGTATCGTCGTCCTTGGGGTTGTGGTCGCCGACCGGTTTCAACTGGTCTTTCAATCCGGCGAGGCCGGCAAAGGGGCGGGCGTCCTGATCGGTCATCGGGGCCTCGCCTGGCTTGGTAAAGATCGCCTCGCCCAGATCGCTGCCTTCAACGCGCGGGTAAAGCGGCAAGGCCAGCGCAAGTTCTTCGACCATGACCTGGTGCGGGTCGATCCATTCGCCCAATGCGTCGACGCTTTCGTCCTGGGTCATTTCGACCTCGGGCAGATCAATCTCGGGCACATGTTTTTGGAAAACCCGGATCACATCTTCGTCGATCCGGGTGGTGACGGGTTCCAGTGTGACCACGCAGGGTTGCACCACCGTCGCACCGATCCGGCCCTGCAGGCGCCAGTCGTCCGTGCCCTGCGCCTCCAGATACCCGGTGAAGGACAATTTGCGCAGCGCCAACAGGTCCAATTCCGCAGCAATGCGTGTCAATTCAGACACATCGGGTCGCAAACAGAATTCGGTTTTGCTGTTTTGCAGCAGCGATGAAACACGATATGCGCTATCTGTTGGGGCGTTGCGCGACATGGTTTGATACTTTCGTTTCTTGAACCAAGGGCCATCCTTGGTGTAAGCGAGATAAAAGCCATGATCCCCAAGGGCAAGAGGGCAGAAGAAATGCGTATCTCGATCCAACCCAAGACTGCGACCCGTTTTGTCGTTGTCGCTGCCTTTTGCGCCACGCTAAGCGCATGTTCCGCGACTTACCGCAATCACGGCTATATCCCACCGCAGGAAGATCTGGACCAGATCGCCATCGGTGTGGACACTCGTGCCAGCGTCGAGGAAACCATCGGAACACCAGCGTCGTCAGGCGTTTTGGGCGACAGCGGGTTTTACTATGTGCGCAGCCGCGTGCGCAGTTTTGCAATGCTGGCACCCCAAGTGATCGAACGCGAAGTGCTGGCCGTCAGCTTTGACAGTGCCGGCGTCGTGCAGAACGTCGAACGCTTTGGGCTGGAACGCGGGCAGGTGGTGCCCTTGTCGCGCCGTGTCACCAGCAGCGGTGTGTCCGACAAGACATTCTTGCGGCAACTGCTGGGTAATTTGGGACGCTTTAACCCTGCCGGGCTTTAACCCCACGCCTATGGGTTTGCGACACTGGCCATCGGCAAGCAAAGAGCTCGTGTGAGAAACCGGTTGCACAGCACTGGCGATGAGATGTCCAAATGGTAGGCATCTTGCGCACCGAAAAGTTCAAAGCGCGCGTCGCCCGAACCAAAGACGACGTTCTTGCGGCCCAAAGATTGCGTGCCGAGTGTTTTGCCACTGGCGCTGATCTGGACGCGGATGCGTTTGACGACAGTTGCACGCATGTCCTGATATATGATCAGTGCGATGGCCATCTGGTCTGCTGCTTTCGGATGTTGCCTGTCAGCGGGGCGCAGATATCGCACAGCTACTCCGCGCAGTTTTATGAATTGTCGGCCTTGGAAAACTACACCGGCAAAATGGTCGAGATGGGGCGGTTCTGCGTCAGCCCGGGCAGACGCGACCCGGATATCTTGCGCGTCGCATGGGCGGCTATGACTGCTTATGTGGACGAGGCCGGGATTGATCTGCTGTTTGGTTGTTCGTCATTTTCGGGCGTGGACACTGCCGAATATCTGGACGCGTTCGCGATGCTCAAGGCGCATCATCTGGCGCCCAAACGCTGGTTGCCCAGGGTCAAGGCACCCGATGTGTTCAAATTTGCAGCCCGGTTGCGACGCAAACCTGATCTGCGCAAAGCGATGCGGCGGATGCCGCCATTGCTGCGGTCGTATCTGTTGATGGGGGGCTGGGTCAGTGACCATGCCGTCGTGGATCGGCAGATGAACACGCTACATGTTTTCACCGGGCTGGAAATCAACGCAATCCCTGCAAACCGCAAACGTCTGCTGCGGGCCATGCGCTGACGCGCAAAATATGTCCGCTTTGGGGATCCGCTGCGTTGACCTCGGGCGCGGTCACAGATAGCTGGCCTGCATGGCACGTATTCCTCTTTTACAACTCAACGATATTTCGCTGACCTTTGGCGGCAACCCGGTGTTTGACGGTCTTGGACTGGTGGTTCAGCCCAACGACCGTGTGGCACTGGTCGGGCGCAACGGATCGGGCAAATCGACTTTGATGAAAGTCATGGCCGGGTTGGTCGAGCCTGACAGCGGCGAGGTCACGCCGGGGCCGGGAGTTTCGGTAGGCTATATGGAGCAAGATCCTGATCTGGCGGGCTTTGCCACGTTGGGTGATTTTGCCGCGCACGGGCTTGAGCCGTCGGAAATGTACAAGGTTGAACGTGCCGGTGAAGGGTTGAAATTCGATCCCGCGCGTCCGGTTGAAACCGCCAGCGGCGGCGAGCGTCGCCGCGCCGCGCTCGCTCGGTTGATGGCAGGTGCGCCCGATCTGATGTTGCTGGACGAGCCGACGAACCATCTGGATATCGAGGCCATCGGCTGGCTGGAGAATGAGCTGAAGCAATCGCGCGCGGGCTTCATCATCATCAGCCATGACCGCGCATTTTTGCGTGAACTGACCCGCGCAACCCTTTGGATAGACAGAGGAATGGTACGTCGTCAGGAAAAAGGATTCGGCGCATTTGAAGCCTGGCGTGACACGATCTGGGAAGAAGAAGACACCCAGCGTCATAAGCTGAATCGTAAGATAAAATCCGAGGCGCGTTGGGCCGTCGAAGGCATCAGCGCGCGGCGCAAGCGTAATCAGGGGCGCGTGCGCGCGTTGCAGGATTTGCGGGCGGAGCGGGCCTCGCAAATTACCCGGCAGGGCACAGCGGCGATGGCACTGGATGCTGGCACCAAATCGGGCCGCAAAGTTGTCGAAGTCGAAGGGATCACCAAAACATTCGGCAATAAGACCATTCTCAAGCCGTTTTCTCTGACCGTGAAACGCGGCGACCGGATCGCCTTTGTCGGGCCAAACGGCGTTGGCAAGACGACCTTGCTGAACATGCTGATCGGTCGCGAACAACCCGACAGCGGCACCGTCAAACTGGGCACCAATCTGGAACTGGCGCTGTTTGATCAGGCCCGCGCGCAGCTTGATACCGAAATGTCGCTTTGGGACAGTCTGACTGGCGATCCCGATATGCGGGTGTCGGGCAAGGCCGATCAGGTGATGGTGCGCGGTCAGCCCAAACATGTGGTGGGCTATCTTAAAGAATTTCTGTTTGATGAGGCACAGGCCCGCGCCCCGGTGCGGGCTTTGTCCGGGGGGGAAAAGGCACGGCTGCTTTTGGCCAAGATCATGGCGCGCGAAAGCAATCTGCTGGTGCTGGATGAGCCAACCAATGATCTGGATGTCGAGACGCTGGATCTGTTGCAGGAATTGCTGGGGACCTATGATGGCACCGTGCTGCTGGTCAGCCACGACCGGGACTTTCTCGACCGGGTGGCGGCGACCACAATCGCCATGGAAGGCGACGGCGCAGCCACGGTCTATGCGGGCGGTTGGACGGACTACATCCGACAGCGCCAGCAAGACGATTTTTCGCAAAGTGTTATCAGGTCCAAAGGCAATGTCGCCGCTGAGAAACCGAAATCTGCCGAACAATCAGGGCTTAGCTTTACCGAAAAGCACCGGCTTGAAGGCCTGCCTGCCGAGATCGCAAAGCTGGAAGCAGAGATTGCCAAGCTCGAAGAATTGATGAGCGATCCGGCATTGTTTACTGAGAACCCGGTCAAGTTTCAAAAGGCAACGGATGCGTTGCTGGAACGGCATGAAAAACTATCGCAGGCCGAGGAAGATTGGATCACGTTGGAAGACAAAGCCGGGCAGTAGCTTGTTTCGCGCCGTTTTTTTGTGACCATCGGCGCGTCAACATGGCATCTTCACTGCATTCGCAGAGCACCATCAATGCGGATCACTTCACCGTTCAGATAGCCTGCCGATACGATGAATGCAGCCAGTCGCGCGTATTCAGCCGGATCTCCCAGACGCGGCGGGCAGGGCACGTCAGCGGCCAGTTGTTTTTGTACGTCCTCGCTAAGGCCCGCCAACATTGGCGTCCTAAATATTCCCGGTGCAATTGTCATCACGCGGATGCCGGAACTGGCCAGATCGCGTGCCATCGGCAAGGTCATGCCAACCACACCGCCCTTGGACGCGGCATAGGCGGCCTGGCCCTTTTGCCCGTCATAGGCCGCGATTGAGGCAGTATTGATAATCACACCACGCGCACCGTCAGGTTCCGGTTCATTGCGTCCCATTGCCTGTGCAGCCAGTCGCGCCACGTTGAAACTGCCGACAAGGTTGATGTCGATGGTGCGCTGAAACGCATCCAGCGGGTGCGGGCCGTCGCGGCCCACGGTCTTGATCGCATAGGCGATTCCGGCGCAGTTAACAGCCACATCGATCTGCCCCATGCGGTCCAACGCGAAATCCATCGCCGCCTGCGTTGATGCCTCATCCGTGACGTCGGTCACGACAAAATACCCGCCGATGTCATCCGCAACTGCATTGCCACGATCCATGTCACGGTCCAGTATGGTCACCCGCGCACCCAGATCGGCGAAATGCCGGGCTGTGGCCTCGCCCAGGCCTGATGCGCCGCCTGTTACGATGGCCGAAACTGTGGTCAAATCCATATCGTCCCCCTGTCTGTGACCCTAATCGGCCAATTGCACCAAGGCATGGCGCTTTTTTCCTGCACTCAACTTGATCGGGCTGCTCAAGGCACTTTCGTCAATCATCAGGCCCGCATCGGTCAAGGGCGCGTCGTCGATCCGGGCACCGTTTGAGGCGATCAGGCGTTTTGCTTCCTTGCCCGATCCTGCAAGACCGGATTTGACGATCAGCTGCACGATGGATATGCCACCCGCCACGTCGGCGGCCGACAATGTCAGCGTCGGCAAATCGTCCCCGACGCCACCTTTCTCAAACACCTCGCGGGCCGTGGCCTCGGCTGCTTTGGCGGCATCCGCCCCGTGCAGCAAGCCCGTTACCTCATTGGCCAGAGTGATCTTGGCTTCGTTGATCTCGGACCCGGCCAGCACGCCCAGACGGGTACACTCATCCACCGGCAATTCGGTATAAAGCCGCAGGAACTTGCCCACATCTGCATCGGTGGTGTTGCGCCAGAATTGCCAGAATTCGTAAGGTGACAGCATCGCTGGGTTCAGCCAGACTGCACCGGATTGTGATTTGCCCATTTTTTTGCCGTCACTTGTGGTCAGCAATGGCGTGGTCAACCCATAGATTTCGCCGCCCGTCACCCGGCGCGTCAAATCAATGCCGTTGACGATATTTCCCCACTGATCCGAGCCCCCCATCTGGAATACGCAACCATAGCGGCGGTTCAGTTCCAGAAAGTCATAAGCCTGCAAAATCATATAGTTGAATTCCAGAAACGACAGGGATTGTTCCCGGTCGAGCCGCGATTTCACGCTGTCAAAGGACAACATCCGGTTGATCGAGAAATGCCGCCCGATATCGCGCAGAAAGTCGAGATAATTCAGCTGATCCAGCCATTCGGCGTTGTTGATCATCATCGCATCCGTCGGCCCGTCGCCATAGTCAAGATAGGCGCTGAACACCTGTCTGATCCCGGCGATGTTGTCGTCAATCTGACCCGGTGTCAGCAAAGGCCGCTCATCGGCGCGAAAACTGGGATCGCCGACCTTGGTGGTGCCGCCGCCCATCAATGTGATCGGTTTATTGCCGGTCTTTTGCAGCCAGCGCAGCATCATGATCTGGATCAGGCTGCCGACATGCAACGACTTGGCCGTGGCATCAAACCCGATGTATCCCGGCTGCGCCCCTTTCAGCAGGGCGTCGTCCAACCCTTGAAAATCAGTGCAGTCGGCGATGAACCCGCGCTCTTGCATCACGGTGACGAAATCTGACTTTGGATGGTAGGTCATGGCGCTTGCCCTTGGGTTGGAATGCGGGGCAATCTATAAGGACTGTGCAGACAAAGGAAAAGGCCATGAATGGGCGCTTGAAGGGCTCGGACGCGATTACGTCACTGGGGGCGATGTCTGGCACATCGCTTGATGGTGTGGATGCGGCTGTTGTTGTGACCAACGGGGTGACGATTTCGAGCTTTGGACGAACGGCCTACCGGGCCTATGACGCGTGCGAAAAAGCGACGATCACAGCGGCACTTGGGCAGTGGCACGGGGCCGAGGTTCAGGCCGCAGCGCGCGCTGTTAACGATGTGCATCTTGCGGTTCTGGCTGGTTTTGAAGGGGTCGATCTGATCGGGTTTCATGGCCAAACGCTGGCTCATGCGCCACGCAAACAAGGGACATTGCAAGTTGGCGACGGCGGGTGGCTGGCAGAGCAACTGGGCCTGCCGGTTGTCTGGGATTTTCGCAGCGCCGATATCGAACTGGGCGGCGAGGGTGCGCCTTTGGCACCGTTTTTTCACTTTGCTTGTGCGAAATACATCGAGGCCAAGGCCCCTGTGGTGTTTTTGAACCTTGGCGGTGTTGGCAACCTGACCTGGGTCGATCCTGCGGCGAAAAACCCGCAAGACGATGGTGCTTTGCTGGCCTTTGACACAGGTCCGGCCAATGCCCCAATCAATGATCTGATGCAGACCAGATTGGGTATGGATTTTGACAAAGACGGCGCTGTGGCCGGGCGCGGCACGGTTGAGACAGGCGCGCTTGAGCTGTTTTTGGCAGAGCCATATTTCTCACGGTTGCCTCCCAAGTCGCTGGACCGAAATGATTTTTCGGAAATGTTTGCCCTTGTGGGGGAACTAAGCGATGCGGATGCGGCTGCAACTTTGACAGCGATGTGTGCGGCAAGTGTGGCCCAGGCGATGGAGCATTGCCCGCAGCCTCCGACCCAGGTTCTGGTTACTGGGGGCGGGCGAAACAATCCGGTGTTGATGCAAATGCTGACGGTGTCATTGGACTGCCCGGTTGTGCCAATTGAAGATGTCGGCCTGGATGGCGACATGCTAGAAGCGCAGGCCTTTGCCTATCTGGCGGTGCGGGTTGCACGCGGATTGCCGACGTCCTGCCCAGGTACAACGGGTGTGCGGGCGGCTGTCAGCGGTGGCACGATCAGTCGCGTGGACCGGTCTGAAATTGCATCGTAGGGATCGCGTTTTGCTATCCGTCAGGCCGCAGGCTTCAACGCAAGCTCGTAAAAGCAAAAGACTTCCAACGCAGCCGGTAAGATTTCCGAATACGGACCCCGCGATTTGAAGCCCATGGATTCGTAAAGATGCCGGGCCGGACCAAAAGATTTCGAGGTGTCGAGATAGACAAATTGGTCGCCGTCTTCTCGTGAAAGGTCGACCAGCGCCTGAACCAAAGCGCGGCCTGCGCCTGAGCCGCGATGTTCGGGTTCGATAAACAACCGCTTGATTTCAGTCACTCCCGGTCTGATCCGTTGCGACATACAGCTTCCGAAGATTACGCCGTCTTTTTCTGCCACCATAATCGCACCGTGTGGTCGGCTGTGAAGTTCCTCAAGCCGGTGCATCAGTTCGGCAAAATAGTCCTTTGGGTAAAGCAACGATGTAATATTGTGTTCGGCAGGGCCAAAACTCATCAAATATTCATGATAAAGCCAACTCAGACGCCTAACGGCGTCCAAGTCTTCGGCAGTTTTTGCCAACCTTATGTGAATATTTGATGCCGGTTCCATGCGTCACATCTTTAGAATCGACCGACCGGCATATTCGGCAGTCTCACCCAGTGATTCCTCAATACGGATCAACTGGTTATATTTGGCCAGCCGGTCTGATCTGGCCAGGCTTCCGGTTTTGATCTGGCCGCAGTTCGTGGCCACGGCCAGGTCGGCGATTGTCGCGTCTTCAGTCTCGCCAGAGCGGTGAGACATCACATTGGTAAAACCTGCGCGATGCGCCATATCTACTGCTTTCAGCGTCTCTGTCAGGCTGCCGATCTGGTTGACCTTGACCAGCATCGAATTGGCGCTGCCGCGTTTGATGCCTTCGGCCAAACGCGCCGGGTTGGTCACAAACAGATCGTCGCCGACCAGTTGGACCTTGTCGCCCAAACGGTCTGTCAGTGCTTTCCAGCCGTCCCAATCGTCCTCGGACATGCCGTCTTCGATTGAGATGATCGGGTAGTCGTTGACCAATGCGGCCAGATATTCGACGTTCTCATCTGAGTGCAGGGTTTTTCCTTCGCCCGCAAAGACATAGGCGCCGTCTTTGTAGTATTCGGTTGCCGCGCAATCGAGAGCAAGATGAATGTCGTCGCCGGGTTTGTATCCCGCCTTTTCGATGGATTTCAGAATAAAATCAAGCGCGTCACGGGTGGAGCTGATGTTGGGCGCAAAGCCACCTTCGTCGCCGACACCTGTGGCCAAACCGGCGTCTGATAGCTCTTTTTTCAGGGTGTGAAACACTTCTGACCCCATACGCACCGCGTCGCGGATGTTGTCTGCCGACACCGGCATGATCATGAATTCCTGAATATCAATCGGGTTATCAGCATGTTCGCCGCCGTTGATGATGTTCATCATCGGCACGGGCAGGAGCCGCGCGGAAGTGCCCCCGACGTAGCGATATAGCGGTTGCGTGCAGTAATCTGCCGCAGCCTTGGCCGTGGCCAGCGAGACGCCCAAAATGGCGTTTGCACCCAGACGCGATTTGTTGTCGGTGCCGTCGAGTTCAATCATCACCTCGTCGATTTCGACCTGTTCGGTGGCGTCGATGCCGACCAACGCCTCGGCAATCTCGCCGTTGACCGAGGCGCAGGCCTCAAGCACGCCTTTGCCCATGTAGCGGGATTTATCGCCATCGCGACGCTCAACAGCCTCATAGGCGCCGGTAGACGCGCCAGAGGGCACGGCGGCACGGCCCATGGTGCCATCCTCCAGGATCACGTCAACTTCAACAGTCGGGTTGCCCCGGCTGTCGAGAATTTCGCGCGCGTGAATGTCGATGATCGTGCTCATGTGATTTCAATCCTTACGTGTATTTTGTTTTGACTTAACTCTGTGGCTTGTTTGTGAAAACCATAAGATCATATGGTGGCAGCGGTTTTCCGTTCGCGCACAACTGTGTATATGCCTGATACAACAATTATTGCCGATCCGGTCAAGGTCAGGATGTCGGGTGCTTCGTCAAAGACAGCAACACCGATGATCATCGCAAACACCAAACGGACATATCGGAAAGGGGCGACAAAGCTGACGTCACCCAATCGCATTGCCGCGACAATTGCGTAATAGGCCAATGCTGCAATGGCGACGGTGGCAATGATATAAAGCGATTGCCGGGCCGTCATTGGTTGAAGCTGATCGCCAAACGCCGCCAGCAGCAAGATTGAGGTCGGAACAAGCATCGCGAAGGCCAAAAAGCTAAGCTGCATCGACGATGTGGTGGGCGGCACACGCCGCGTTGCCAGATCGCGAATTGCCAGTCCGATTACGCCCTGAATGGCAAACAGCGACAGCCAGTCAAAGCCATCCAGTCCCGGACGGACGATCAACAAAACGCCCAGGAAACCAACAATGCTCGCACTCCATCGTCGCCAACCAACCGATTCTTGCAAAAACAGGGCCGCCCCAAGGGTCACAACCAACGGCGTGGCCTGCAAAATCGCCGAGGCGCTGGACAGCGGCGTGAGGGTGATTGCGCTGGTAAAGCCAAATGTGCCGACGACCTCGCCGACACAGCGCAGGATGATCGGCCATGACCCGAGCGCGGATGGCAGCATCGCCCGCTTCTGGGTCCGTAAAATCGTGCCAAAGATCACGCAGCCGGCTATGCCCAGCAGCAGGATAATCTGGCCCAGCGGCAATGCCCCGGCCAACAGTTTGATGCCCATGTCTTCAATCGCGAAACCCAGCATGGCGGCGACCATCAACAGCGCGGCGCGCAGGTTGTCCATAGGGTATCCTTTGACCTGAGGGTTTGGGCAAATAGCGCCCAGGCGTCACGTCACAGATATTGGCGTTAAGGTCAACATGGGGGAGCCGCCCGGACCATAAGCTGCCCAAATAGGCGCGGGTCAGTCGCGGGTTACGACGGGGCGGTCATTTCTGCCAGTTTCATCCGCTGGATTTTGCCCGACGGCCCTTTGGGCAGATCATTCAAAAGGTAGATATGTTCAGGGCTTTTGAACGCACCCAACCGGTCCTTGCAAATCTGGATCAGATCTTCGGATGACAGCGTTGATCCGGTTTTGATCTTCACCGCGGCTTCGACGCGTTCGCCATAGCTGGCGCAGGGCCGCGCAAAGGCAGCGGCCTCGATCACGTCGGCATGGGAATAGAGCACTTCGTCGATCTCACGCGGGGCGATATTTTCGCCGCCCTTGATGATCAGTTCCTTCAGACGTCCGGTGATGAAAACATAGCCGTCTTGATCAATGCGTCCCAGATCGCCGGTGCGCAGCCAGCCGTCTGCGGTAAAACTGTCCGTCGTGGCCTGCGGGTTCTTGAGATATTCGCGCATCACATTGGGCCCGCGCACGGCGATCTCGCCCGATTTACCGCGGGGCAAGGTGGTGAGGTCAGGGGCCAGTGCCTTGACCTCATTGCCATATGCGATGCCAGGGGATCCGATCTTGCGCACGCCGGGCGGCAAGGGGTTGGACAGAATTTGCGCGGCAGTTTCGGTCAGCCCCATGGTTTCGATCACCGGCACGCCAAATCGGGTCTCAAAAGCAGTTTGCACATCAGGTGCCAGTGCTGATGACGCCGAGCGGCCAAAGCGAAGCCGCGTGAAACAGGCCGCATCGGGGTTGGTGTCACTATGCAGCAGGTGCGAAATGATCGTCGGCACCACCGAAAACCATGTGACCTGCAAGTCGCCCGCATTTTGCCAAAACCGCGAAGCCGAGAACTTGGGACACATCGCAAGCGACCCGCCTGAGATCAATGCGCCCATGACCGACACACACAGACCGTTAATGTGATAGATCGGCAGCACACAAAGCCCGCGATCCTGCGAGGTCAGCGCATGGGCGATTGTGGTGGTCCAGCCGCCCGCCAACAGGCTGGCATGGGTGTGTATGACCCCCTTGGGTCGTCCGGTGGTACCCGATGTGTACATCAGCAATGCATGATCATCCGGCGCGAGGTCGTGCAGCGCGCCGCCGGGCGGCAGGGCGGCACCGGGATCAAGGCGGGTGATCTTGCCGCCGCTGGTACGGTCAAACTGAGCCACCTGATCAGCGCCGACAATGGCATGTTCCGCGTCGCTATGTTTCAAGGCATAGACGATGGCGTCATCCCCGGCCTGCAGGTTGATCATGGTGGCGCGGTAGCCACCGTAAAGCAGCCCATAAAGCGATACGACTGCATCCGCACAATTGGGCAATATCACGGCAACACTTTGCCCTTTGAGGACACCCATGGATGTCAATCCGCTGGCAATATCGCGCGCGCGGATGCGCAGCGCCTGCCAGCTTAAAAGCGCGTCGCTTTCCGCAAAGACAAAGGCGGCTTCATCCGGTGATACCGCCGCACGGTGGTCCAGCCAGTCACGTACAGTGCCCTTTGGCGGGGACGAGGGGGCAACCTTCATTTGCCCGCCGTATCCCAATAGCCCGCAAAAATATCTTCAAGCGTTGGTTCGCGCGCAGGAATTTCGCGGATGATTTTTGTGGTCTGCATAAAGTGTTTCCAATGCAGATTGGTATCAATGGAATTGCCGCCCCAACTGCCGCATCCCATCGACAGTGAAAACGGCATGCCATTGTTAAAAGCTCCCCCCGTTGCAAAGCAATGGGCCTGATTAACGATGACCCGGCAAGTCGGCACGTGCCGGCCAAGCAACAAAGCGCGCTTGGCATTGGTGGAATGCAGCCCGATAGAGTGACCCGCCCCCTGATGGGCCAGAATTTTGGATGTGATAGCAACCGCATCGTCAAAATCTGTGGCCCGGTAAAGTGCTGCTACCAACGACAGTTTTTCGCCCGAAAGCGGATAATCGGGGCCGATGCCTTTGGTCTCGACCGCAATGAATTTTGTGTCTGCGGGCAGGTCCTGATCCAGCCCCAATGCGGCCAGCATGCCAGGTGCATCTTGGGCAATCACCGCGCTGTTAAGATGCCCATCAGGCCAAAGTTTTTCCACGATCTGTGCGTCGTTGCGCACCAGCGCGCCGCCAGCGCGGGCCAGTTCGGCAACAAAATCGTCATAGATTTGATCTACAACAACCAGCGCATTTTCCGAGCTACAGGAGGTCGCGTTGTCAAACGTCTTGGATGCTGTGATCTTTTGTGCGGCGGCTTTAAGATCGGCAGTTTCATCCACGATCACAGTGACATTCCCTGCGCCCACCGCCACGGCGGGTGTGCCACAGGTATAGGCACGTTTCACGTTGTTTTGCGACCCTGTCACAACCACCAGATTGCTAATCTCAAGCAACCTTTGGGTTTTTGATTTGGATCCGGGTGCCGGCACCATTTGCACCAGATCGTGATCCAGTCCCAATTTGTCAAATTCTGTATGGATATAGCCGATCAGCGCCTCGCAGACGGGTACGCCCTTGGGTGAGGGCGACAAGACAATCGCATTGCCGCATTTCAAAGCGTTGATGATGTTATTGGCCGGTGTCGCGGCCGGGTTGGTTGACGGCACTACTGCACCAATGACGCCCAAGGGACGCGCAATTTCGGTGATGCCGGTGTCTGGATCGTCTGAAATGATGCCATAGGTCTTAGCCTGCGCCAGATCACGCATTAAGCCCAACGTCTTGCGGTGGTTCTTGGTGATCTTGTCCGCAACATTGCCCAGCCCCGTGGTTTTGACAGCAAGTTCAGCCAGATGCCTGTTGTGCGCGGGTTCCATAATTGCCCATGCGGCGGCCTGTGCGGCGTGGTCATAGCGGTCTTGCGATCCGTCTGCCTCAAACTTGGCCTGCGCAACACGGGCGCGTTCAACGATGGCCTCAACGTCGCGATTGTCGCGGGCCCTATCATCCAAGGCGTTCATCATTCAGGTCCTTATGTCAGTTCAAATCAGATCAGGATACGACAGGGCAGGTGACCGCCCTGTCGCAGTAGTGAGATCAAAGACCTGCCAGCCGCTCTTTCAAGGTCTCTTCGCGCGCGGTCCACATGGCCAGAACTTCGTCACGGGTCATGATGTGCCTGGGCGATCCGCCTGCCTTCATCTTGCCAGCAACGCGTTTATTGGCAAACATTTCCGGCACAGTTGACATCTTTAGGGTAGGCAATGAAAATAGTATTGCAAATGTTTTCATAAAACGACGGAAGTCGCCATGAAAAGTGATGTTAAACAGAAGCCTATGGTGGACATCATCGCGGTCAGCAAGGCGGCCAAAGTGTCAATCTCGACAGTGTCGCGCAGCTTTAACCACCCGCATCTGGTCAACCCTGCGACTCGCAAAAAAATTGACAGGGCGGTCAAAAAGCTGGGCTATATCCGCAACCGCGCAGCCCAATCCATGCATGGGCGCCGGTCGGGGACAATTGGCCTGATCGTGCCGACAATCAACCACACGATTTTTTCCGAAGTGATCCAGTCGTTCTCGAACGCGGTTGAGGAAATGGGTTTCACAATTTTGATCACCTCGCATGGCTATGACCTGGATCGCGAATACGCGGTGTTGCGCAAATTGATGGAACACCGCGTCGATGGCATTGCCGTCACCGGGTTGGAACATTCAGAGGATTCGTATCAACTGATCGCCCAGCAAAATACCCCGGCTCTGGCGATTTGGAACTATAGTGACGCGGCCCCCATTGCCTGTGTCGGTGTTGATAACACCGCCGCAGGGCGGATGGCCGCCGAACATCTTGTTTCGCTCGGGCATCGCGACATCGCATTGATCTTCCCGCAAACCCATGGCAACGACCGCGCCCATGACCGGTTGATCGGCGCAATGAGCTGCCTGCAAAAACACGGCATCACAGTGCCGGATAACCGTCGCATCGAAGTACCCTACAGCATTTCGCAGGCCAAAGCCGCCTGTGGTCAACTGCTGGCGCAGCCCAATCGACCAACGGCCATTCTATGCGGCAATGATGTGATTGCCCATGGTGCGCTTTACGCGGCACAAAAGGCGGGCGTTGCGGTTCCAGGCGCGCTGTCTTTGATTGGGATCGGTGATTTTCAGGGCTCTGAGGATATGGAGCCCGCGCTGACCACAATCGCGATACCAGCTCAGCATATTGGCGATGTGGCGGGCAAACAACTGGCGCGCATGATCATGGACCAGATATCCGGGCCTTTGCGCCACAAATGCGATTTGGCCTGTATTGTGCGCGAAACTACGGCCAGACCCTGGGGGGCCTGACCCCAAGTCATTTCCTGAGCGGAACGCCATATAGTTCCAGCCGATGTCCGCGCAATTCATACCCCAACTTGCGGGCAATACGGTCTTGCAACGCCTCGATTTCAGCGTCGACAAATTCGATCACCTCGCCTGAGTTCATATCAATCAGATGGTCATGATGATCGCGCTCGGCGTCTTCATAGCGCGCGCGCCCATCGCCAAATTCCAGCTTTTCCAGAATGCCCGCTTCTTCAAACAGTTTCACCGTCCGGTAGACCGTCGCGATTGAGATATTGGCGTCGATCGCGCTGGCCCGCGCATATAGCTCTTCAACATCGGGGTGGTCGTCGTTATCTTCCAATACTTGCGCAATGATGCGGCGCTGACCGGTCATGCGCAGTCCCTTGGCTTCGCAGCGCGCAATTATTGATTTGTTCATGGCCAACTCCCGTCCCGAATGGTGCTTTGGTTTAGCGGCGTTTGGACATGGGGGCCACCCGGCTTTTTCGCTATCGGTTGACTTAATGCGCATTTACCCCCATGTGTGCCCCAAGCGAAGCCTTCTGCCGCGTGAGCAGTCTCAGCCTTTGGTGCCGAATATGGCCCTGCAACAGCTGACATAAAGGCCCGCTGATGTTCCCAAAATCACGCGTGGGGCCAAGCGCGACAGACAAGTGGCGGCATTTGGCCAGCCACTTGTGATCTGTTTTCGCGTGTCCCAAGCGGCGCAGTTAACGTGCTGCAAAAGAATGAGGCTTGCCGAATTTGGTCAGGCCAGAAAGAGTAATGAATGAGCGATTTTGACATGATGGAGCTGCCAAAGCATTTGGTAAAGCGCCTGACTGCACTGGGCATGAAAAACCCGACACCGATCCAGAAACAAGCGATCCCACATGGCCTGAACGGGCGTGACGTAATGGGGCTGGCGCAAACCGGCACCGGCAAAACGGCCGCCTTTGGCGTGCCCCTTGTTGCACAAATGCTAGAGCTGGAAGGCCGCCCTGCACCCAAATCCGTGCGGGGTCTGGTGCTGGCGCCAACCCGCGAGTTGGCCAACCAGATCAGCCAACACCTGCGCAGCTATTGCGAAGGCACCACGCTGAAGGTGGCAATGGTTGTCGGTGGGCAAAGCATCAACAATCAGATCAGACTGCTGGGGCGGGGCGTTGATTTGCTGGTTGCAACACCAGGCCGTTTGCTGGACCTTATAGATCGCCGCGCGATCCAATTGCAGGCGACGACATTTCTGGTGCTGGACGAAGCGGATCAAATGCTCGACATGGGCTTTATCCACGACCTGCGCAAAATATCGGCGATGTTGCCGAAAGAACGCCAGACAATGCTGTTTTCTGCCACCATGCCCAAACAGATGAATGAATTGGCTAACAGCTATCTGCGCAGCCCGATCCGGGTTGAAGTGTCACCTCCGGGCAAGGCCGCAGATAAGGTTACCCAAGTGGTGCATTTTATTGCCAAGGCCGAGAAAACCAGCCTGCTGATTGAAATGCTGAACAATCACCGCGCAGAACGCGCGCTGGTCTTTGGCCGCACCAAACATGGCTCCGAGAAACTGATGAAGACACTGGTCAAAGCGGGTTATGCGGCAGGATCAATTCATGGCAACAAAAGCCAGGGCCAACGCGACCGCGCGATTGCAGCCTTCAAATCGGGCGAAATCAAAGTGCTGGTGGCCACAGATGTTGCTGCCCGCGGTCTTGATATCCCGGACGTAAAACACGTCTATAACTACGATCTGCCAAATGTGCCTGACAACTATGTGCACCGTATCGGCCGCACTGCACGGGCCGGAAAAGACGGCGCTGCCATTGCATTTTGCTCCCCCGATGAGATGGGCGAACTCAAAGCGATCCAGAAAACCATGGGGGTTTCGATCCCGGTGGGGTCTGGCCGCCCATGGGAGGCAATGGACATTCCAGCCGGAACCAAACCCAAAGGCGGGCGCGGACGTGGTCGCGGTGGCCGTCCCGGCGGCGGCGCAGGCCAACCGGGCACGTCCGGTGGTCCGGGCAGCAAACCCGGCGGTGCGCGCAAACGGCGGCGCAGTGGCGGCGGCGGCAAACCCGGCGGCAGTCAACGCGCCGCCTGACGCGCCATGGTTTGAAACCATCGGGAAAAGACGCGCATTTTCGTGCCGCCCTTGCCAATTTTTCGTTGTGGCTGAACTGTGTGGACTGCCCGTCTAACCAACCAGCGGCAACGTACACGAAATGAACAATTCAGATATGCTTCCAGATGGTAAAAATATCGCCGCCGGAGGCATCTGTCTATAAATGAAAGGGCGCGATCATCCGCGCCCTTTCGATTTGAATACAAAGCTCACGTATAAAGCGACGGCACACCAAGCTGTGCATGAATACTATTCACGGCTTGCGCATCCATGCCAAAACCCTGCGCCAGTTTATGAAGATACTGCGCCTCGGCTTGCTGATCCAGATTGATCCCCAAAACTGACATCGCGTAAACCTGAGGGCCCATGCCGCGCGGCGTCTGTTGGACCAAAGCGTCGATATCGACCGGTGCCTGTAATTCGGCCTGCACAAAGGCGGCTTCCTCGCGATCCACATCATCGCCCAGCTGCCCCAGCAGTTTTTCGCGCTCCTGATCATCAAGCTGCCCATCAGCTTTGGTCGCCTGGATCATGGCGCGCAGCATCAGGGCGGCCGCGGCTTCCTGATCATCGGTGGGGTCAATCACCTCCTCAGGTGTCTGGTCGAAGGATGAATTCAAAACCTGCCCGAAACTTGCGTCACTGCGTGTGGGGCGTTTGTTTGCCGCTCCGGTCAAGCCGCCCAGCAGTCCACCCGCACCCGCAGCACCGGCTAAACCCCCCAGAATATCCTGCAAACCGCCGCCGCCGCCCGGTTTGCCGCCACCCCCCAACTGTTCCAGCAGGCCACCCAGGCCACCGGGCAGGCCGCCACCCGCAGATCCGCCCCCCTGCGCACCGCCCAACAATCCGCCAAGCATATCTTGCAAACCGCCGCCAGATTGTGCGCTTCGGCTGCCGCCATAGGGTGTGCCCGAACCCGCACCACCGGTTGATCCGCCGGCCAGCCCTTCAAGCAAACCACCCAGACCGCCACCGCCACCGCCGGATTTGCCCTTCATGACGCTTTGCGCGCCTTTGGCGACAGCAACACCGATGGCCACTTTGGCCAATGTTTTCATCAAACTCATTTTAATATCTCCCACACAATGAATCAGTCACATGCACATTGGCAGATTTTCAGGCGAATTTGCGGGGAAAAGACGCGCCCATGGGTCAAATCCAGATTTATACCCGCTTTTTGCAGCCGCGAGGCCGGGCCAGGCCAGCCCTCGCCCTTAAATCTGCAGATTGACAAACCGGTTTCTGCGACCCCCTTTGGTCAAATGGAAAAGAAATCACATATGGACGCAATCGGTGCCGCAGCATTGATCGCCTTTGCCTTGCATCTTGCGTTTAATCAGGTGGTCATAAAAGTGACCAACGGCGGTTTTTCACCGGTGTTTGCGGCAGGCCTGCGGTCTTTGGGGGCGGTGCTGGTGCTGGCGGTATGGATGTCTGTCCGTGGCGTTTCATTCCGCGTCCCGCGCGCAGCACTGCCTGCGGGCATATTGTCGGGCGTGTTTTTTGCGGTCGAGTTCACTTGCCTTTTTACGGCGCTGGATTTTACTACCGTAAGCCGCGCGTCGGTCATTTTCTATTCGATGCCGGTCTGGTTGGCGCTGATCAGCGTATTTCTGATGCCTGAAGACCGGCTTGGCCCCATGCGCCTGTTGGGGTTGGCCTTGGCGATGGCAGGGGTTGCACTGGCTTTGCTCGACCGGTCAGACACCACCGCCAGTTTGAAGGGTGATCTTTTGGCACTGACTGCTGCGCTTTGCTGGGCGGGTATTGCATTTTGCGTGAAAATCACACCGCTTGCCAACGTACCACCGGCACAGCAATTGATGTGTCAGGTTTTGGTGTCAGCGCCGATTTTACTGGTCGCGTCGTTGTTTTTGGGCGATCTTTTGCGCGATGTTCAAATGCTTCATGTCGCAGGGCTGGTTTTTCAGATCCTAGCCGTGGCCAGTTTTGGGTTTTTGATCTGGTTTTGGCTGCTGTCGATCTACCCCGCCTCTTCGGTGGCGTCGTTCAGTTTTTTG
>JBAUHN010000183.1:0-1923 GCA_049680295.1 Sulfitobacter sp. | reverse complement strand
GACCATGGGGCTGTTGGTCTTGACCACCGGCGGCTCCCCATCCTTGCCGGGGCGCAGGTCGCGCACCTGCATGGCGCAGCTTGCGGCGGGTTTGGGCGGGCCGCCCACAACCTCGACCAGACACATCCGGCAATTGCCCGCAATCGACAGCCGTTCGTGGTAGCAAAAGCGCGGAATTTCCACGCCCGCCTGTTCACAAGCCTGAATGAGGGTCATTGCGCCCTCGACTTCGATTTCGTGTCCGTCGATGTTGATCTTGCGAATATCGCTCATGTGCTCACTTTACCCTGAGTAACGCGCCGATCTGGCTCGATTTTTCGATTTCTGCACGGCCCAGCGTGCAATATGTCTGCGCATCACCTTCGATCACGCCGTTTGCTTTGAAATACGCAGCCCCGCGCGCTTTCATCCGCGCCTTTTCAGCGTTCGAATCCGTGTAGGCCCGTATTTCATCTTTGCTGTATCCCATAGCACGCGCCTGCGCTTCAAGAGACCGCACATACCGCAGCGCCTTGAACATTCTGGCTGATATGTCAGGACAATTCTTGCGGATTCGGTCGGCCACGCCAACCGCCAGCAATCCATTGTCAATCACCGCCACATCGCGCAAGGCCGGTTTGGCCAGCACGGGCAACGCCATCAAAGCCAAAATCACTGTCACACTCATCACGTTTCGCATTCCATCTCTCCTTGGATCAAACAAGGCGCGTGCAGATGCACCACGCCCTGTTCTGAGATGGGTTTGAACGCGTCGGTTATGCAATAACACCGCATCAAAACCGGGCATTCCACGCGATATGTCGCCCTATCGTTCACAGCGGGCAGGCCCCTTGCAAGGTCAGCGCGTCATTGGTCACGACATAAGTGCCTTCGTCCTGATCCGGGCCAATCACCCATTCGATTTCGGACGAGCCATAGTCGTTCACGCAAAATTCCGTTGCTTTATAGCGCGCCGCCTCAAGAGCGCCTTTAAGCGAGGCCGAAACCGGCGACGACGTCACAGCAAACACATGCCGTTGACCATCAACCTTTGAAATCTTGGTGCGGTAATACTGCCCGTCGAATGACAAGCGGTCTTTGCGATTACACCCGCCAAGAGCTGCCAGAATGGCCACTAAAAGGATCGCTTGTTTCATATCACCTACTCCGCCGCGATGGGTCGACAGCCGTTGTCGCGCCATGCTGTTGCTTGTTTCAGATGCGCCCAACCGAACGCATGGTCGCTGTCGCCGTGGGTCTGAAGATGCTCCAACCGCTCCAGCGCTTCATCCAATGTCGGCTGCGTGCCAACCGGCACCCACCACATTACAAAATGCATACGATCCAGCACTTCGAACCATTCTTTGCGCCGCTCATAGAACTGCTTGTGGATCGTGCCCCAGACGAAATTTTCAAGCGTCTCGACGCTGTCCCAGACGGTCAGGTTGCTGACATATTGCGGATCGCCACCAATGGCGCTGTCGGTATTGCCGGTCCCCGGCTCGCCCGACCCTTCCATCATCCACACAAACCCCGGCATGCGTTTGCCCAGCCCATTGATCCGGTCCAGGTTGGCCATGAAATCAGCCACACGCGGATCATCTGTTGGCGTCAACAGACGGCCGACGTTGAGTTCGGCAAGGTGATGTCCGGCGGGCTGCATCAGAATACCGCCACTAGCGCGAATATCCCGGTCAAAACGATGCTGAACCAGCCAACGCCATAACACATCGAGCGGAGGTTCTGGTTCTCGGTTCGGATGTGCACATATGCCATTGCAATCCGCGACAGGATAAAGATCGCCGCCAGCAGGTTGATCCAGAACGGCGCTGCCCCGGCCAGAATAGCGGCCAGAATGACCCCAATGAGCGCCGGCGACGTTTCCAGCGCATTTCGGTAAGCCCGGTCGCGGCGATAAAACGGATCCGCATAATCGCGCTTGGG
>JBAUHN010000182.1:0-4377 GCA_049680295.1 Sulfitobacter sp. | reverse complement strand
CCTAATGATCGATCTGGTGGCGTGGGCCAGCGCGGCATTGACAAGGCCAAACGCCCAACCGCTGGATTACCCGAGTTGCCAACGATTCTCAGTGCTAATGAACTTGTTGGTTTACTTAACGAATTCAAGTTCGAGTTGTTGGCACCCCCGGGGAAGTTGCTGAACTACAGCAACGAAGGCTTTTGCCTACTAGGTGGTGTGGCCGAGCAAATTATGCAGCGTCCGTATGCCGAATTGGTTCGCGATATGATTTTTGCACCGTTGCAAATGGACAAAAGTCTTATAGGCGTGCGCCGTTCGCAGCATTCAGATGCAGTGGCGCTGCCGTTACTGCGCGAAGGCAGTGGCTACCGCACAGCAACTTTCTGGCAGGCTCCACTGTTTTATCCTGCCGGCGGTTGCATCAGTTCGGCGCGTGACATAGCACGGTTAATCGGCACACTGGACGAAACAGCACCGTTGCTTGGTCAGGCGAGTAAACAACTCCTTATACATCAGCATATGTCGGTCGCCTCAAGACCAGACCCAGGCATCGGTTATGGGCTTGGACTGGAATTTCAGCAAATTGGTTCGGACACGACTTTGCTGTGGCATTCCGGACAACGTGCGGGCGTTTCCAGTTTCATGGGCTGGTTAGTCGAAGAACAATTGGCAATAAGTGTGTTGTGCAATGTCGCGGACGCTCCGGTGACTGGTATTGCGCATGAACTCATCGGTGACGTGTTGAATCGGACGGATATCAGTTGGCCTCCGGCGGTGCTGATGAACCCTGCCGGCACCAGGGATCTTGAGACAATCGTCGGTCACTACGCATCGGCGGAAGGTAACCGCTATCGCGTGGAAAAAAATGATGCCAAATTGCTATTGACTGGTCCAGCGATGCCGCATGCTCAGCAACTTCTATTTTCAGGCCCGGACAGTGGTACGGTTGGCCCGCAGACCTTTCGATTTCTCAGTACTACGCCGCACGCACAACCCTGGGCCCTCGCGCTAGACCTGAGAGTGCTTCGGCGCGAGGGGGAAAGCTAGTACCTTACCTACAGCTACGCATACCGCTTTACTGCGGTGGCGCCCAACTCATGTCGGGGTCAAGCGGGTAGACCGGACGCGGTACGCGTTGTAGTTCCAGGCGTTCAATAATTGGTGTCGTCAACCCCGGCGCGTCCACCTCAATAATCTGATCCGGCGCAAAAAACTCGTCGAATCCTGCCCGAAAGTGCCCGCGTGATTTAATGATTAGAACGCGAACCGCAGCCAGATCAACGCCGAGCCGTTCAAGAAAAATTGGGTCTGCGCATTGCTGGCGGTGACTAACAACTGCGATGCGAATGCCGTCCATATTCAGCAATGCGCATGGCCCGAGATTGACCCGGCGCTTTGCAAAAATACCGCGTCGGCCAACGCATGGCCCATCGGCCAGGTGCTCAACGACGACATGGCTCCGATAGGGTTCGGAGAAGCGGGTTGACTCCTGCTGGTTGAATTGCGCGTCAAATCGATTATTGATGCCGACCTTGACGGCTTGTACAGCGAGCGCGGGGTCGAACATCATGCCAACGACAACACCGGTTACCCCACGTTGATGCAATTCATGTAACAAGTACGTGGTATTGCCACGTCCGCCGCCGCCTGGGTTGTCCGCCACGTCGGCAAGCAACACCGGTGGTAGCGACGGGTTGCTGGCGACTTGCGCCGCTTGTTCAACGCTGTCTTGCAGGCTGGTTAAGTTCGCAACATATCGGTGGCGGTCTGCCCAGGCGCGGCTGGCCAAATCGGCAGCGAGCGCTTGTGCGGTCGCTTGACCGTCTCTTGTGGTAACCACCACGGATAAGCCATTGGTCGACGCGTCGGCAGGCGCGAAGCCAGCCAGGATCGACACGTTGACGATGTTTGGTGTGATAACTGACTGCCCATATCGGATCAGGTCGGCGTAGGGTCCGCTGGCCGTTAGCAGACTCACGGCCGGACTGATCATCGGAACGCGTATCAGTGCACTGTGCACTTTCATTCCGCCAAACATCTCTTGCATAATCGACGCCGCTTCCTGACCGCGCTCGAATTGATCAACATGAGGATTGGTGAGATAGGCAACCAAGACGTTGGCTGCATCAGCCATTCGCGGCGTCACATGACCATGCAAATCCAGGGTGGCGATTATTGGCACATCAGGTCCGACAACATCGCGCGCCATTTGAAAAACCGCGCCGTCTGCATCGTCCAGTTCAGTGGCCAGGCCGGCCCCGTGCTCACTGATGTAAACGCCGTCAAGCGTGCCGGCTTGCTCGAGTCCGACGCGCATCTGAGCCAACATGTCGTCAAAGAAGCGTTGGTCAGCCGGCCCTCCGGGCGGCGCTTCGGCCAGCAGAATTGGCACAGGCTCCCACTGACCGTTGGCATCCATGCCGGCACAAAAACCCTGCACGGTACCGGGCAACCCAGCTCGGTCGCCATTCAATTCAGCGCTGATCTGCTCACCTGCCAATAACAGCGTGCGTTCGAATACGGCTTTGTCTGATACCGGTGACTGGCGATTCGATTCGAGCGAGAAGCCCAGAATGGCAACTCGGGGGTTGTTAAGGTTATTCGGCATTAGCGTCGGTTCCCCGCACAAATTGGGTCCGGTTTAGTTTACTGCCCAGCGTATCGAACAATATTTCGAGCACGGACGAATAATCCAAGCATTTTTCTCACCGGAGAACAACTAATGTCTATTTGGGATAAAACGCAGTAATCTTTGAAAGAACATACCAACGGAGGAAACAAGATGCGCATTCGAAAGATCGCCATATCTGCTGCACTGTCCGTCGCCACATTGGCAACTGTTACCCAGCAGGCCAATGCAGCTGAACCCGTCACCGGAGGCACCGTCGTTTACTTGTCGAGTAAAGTGCCCAGTCTTAATCCACTGCACTCAGCCTACGAAGTCGGACTGGTGACATCACAAATCTTCGCCAGTCTGACCCGAATGAACGAAAAGAACGAGATCTCGCCGTATATTGCCGAGTCTTGGGAAATCACGGACGGTGGCAAGACCTACACATTTAAAATCGCAAAGAACGCAAAGTTCCACGATGGCAAACCGGTGACCTCAGCGGATGTGGCTTTTTCGTTCGATATCGTGAAGAAACATCACCGCTTTGGTCCGCAGATGTTTGGCCCGATTACGGGTTACGAGTTTCCCGACGACAAGACCCTGGTCGTCAAGCTATCTGTACCGCACGGCCCCTTGCTGCTGGCTGCCACCACGCCACGCCAGATGCCAATCATGCCCAAACACGTGTACGGCGCTGCTGAAGACTTTATGAAGCAGGATGCCCATAAAGAGCCGATTGGCTCCGGCCCGTTTATCATCAGCGATCGCAAGACCGATGAGTACGTGAGCATTGCACGCAACAAAGATCATTTTGTTGACGGCTTGCCATATCTGGACCGAATTATTTATCAAAATGTTCAGGACAAGACTGCCAAGCGCATTGGTTTGCGACGCAACCAGTTTCAGCTGGCCCGTACCAGCTCGGTGATGCGCTTTAGTGATATCGCGGAATTTTCAAAGATCAAACATTTGGAGCTGACGGAGTACCAGGGAATTTCGGGCGGTGCCATTGTGCTGGAATTTAACAACCGCAAAGAGCATCTGAAGAAAAAGGAAGTGCGTCAGGCAATTGCCTACGCGGTTGACCGAAACCACATTTCCAAAGTGCTGCATGGCGGATTCACGAAACCGTCACGTTCGCCATTGCCAGCAACTAATGTGTTTTTTAACGATAAACTCAAGGGCTACCCGTTAGACTTGGACAAGGCGAACGCGTTGCTGGACAAAGCGGGTTATCCGAAAAAAGCCGACGGCATGCGCTTTGAGATGAACCTCATCTACATTGCACCGCCGTTCCAGCCAGACTTCCAGAGTTTGCCGGCTGAGTACATCGCCACTGCGTTGAAGAAAGTTGGCATCAAGGTCAATCTGGAGCCCCTGCAGGGCTTTGCAGGCTGGGCCAAACGCAGTGCTGCGTGGGATTTCGACATGTCAATCAACTGGCCAGGTGATAAAACCGATCCAGCGATTGGCGTAAGCCGTCTTTACGTGTGCGACAACATAAAAAACCAGGCATATACCAACACTTCAGGCTATTGCAACAAGAAAGTCGACGAGATTTTTGCCGCCGCCGCCGCGGAAGCCGATTTTGAAAAACGTCGCGCAATGTATGCCGAAGTACAAGACTTGCTGCTCGAAGAAATGCCGATGCTTTGGCTGTTCGATACGCCGGCCCTGTTCTTCAACCACAACGAGTTGTTCTTTCCCGCTTACGGCACGGCCGAGAACTGGGATGTGATGTACTGGAAAAAAGCGCAGAAATAAGTCTGTTGCTACTTTCGAAA
>JBAUHN010000181.1:0-2061 GCA_049680295.1 Sulfitobacter sp. | reverse complement strand
AGGCCGGACACCTGACTGCACCGATCAGTGGTTCCAAGACCGACCGATACTCAACTCAGCCCCGGGGCATCCACACTCGCTTATGTTACCGCCATGGTCTCCAAGAGTGAAAAAGGTCCAAGCACATCTCACAGGCTTCTCCGCTGCATTTGCAGCTCAAAGACTAATCATCTTTGACGTCATTTTCAAAAGTCTGCAGGTAAGCAAGCAAATCATCGATGTCTTTTTCTTTTCGCAGACCCGAAAACGACATCTTGGTTTTGGGCAAGAAATCCCTCGGTTTCGTCAGAAACGCGGTCAGGGCCTCTTGGTTCCACACCAACCCGTCTTCTGCGGCGGCCTTCAAGGCGTCCGAATACCCAAAATCAGGGTCGATACCAGCGGAAGCGTCTATGATACCGGTCAGGATGGGGCCAGTACGGGATTTGGCCCCTTCGCCGATTTGGTGGCAAGCTTTGCATTTCTTGAAGACGCGCTCGCCTTTCTTGCTGTCCCCTTCAGCACTTGCAAGTGACGAGCTTAGACCAAAGATCAAGGCCGCGTAGAACCATTTTCGAATAAACATACAGTGCTCCTTGAACTGAAGAGTTGGGTGAGCTTTACTAGGCTTTGAGACGCGTGGAACCAATTGGACTTTGGTCGTTTCGACCAAAGCAGTAGGGCCAGAACCTTCTGACTTTGTATCATTGGTCTGGTGGACTTGTACCTTGGTCTCATAGACTCGAGACTGTAACCGCCCGAAACTGGTACGGGTAAAGCAACTGATTTTTTGGGAGGAAAACTCATGGCATGGTCAAAACCAATCATTCGTGAAATCGAATGTGGCATGGAAATCAACATGTATGGTCCGGACGGCGATCGTAATCCAGACGACGGCGATCTGTTCTAAAAACACTGCGTGCGGGGTTCGCAATGACATTCCGCGCGCATATTCTTGGGGCGGCAGCCGGTGGCGGTTTGCCTCAATGGAACTGCGGTTGTGAAAACTGCAACCTAGCACGGGCAGGTGAAATACCGCCGCAATCGCAATCCTCCGTCGCATTCAGCGCCAACGGTCATGATTGGGCTGTTCTAAACGCATCCCCTGATATTCGGCAGCAGATGGCGCAGGCGAAGGTCTTGCATCCAACTGATCTGCGCAAATCGCCCTTGCGATCCGTCTTGCTGACCAATGGCGATATCGACCATGTGGCCGGATTGCTGACGCTGCGAGAACAGCAAGCCTTTACGCTTTTTGCCACGACGGAAATCCATCAGGTGTTAGCGGACAATCCAATTTTTGCGGCACTCAATCCTAACTACGTCTCTCTGGTGCAAATTGCATTGGGCGAGGAATTTGAATTGGTGGAAGGCCTAACCGCGCAGCTGTTTGCGGTGCCAGGAAAAGTGCCGCTTTATCTCGAAGGCGAAGAGGTGCAGACTGACCTTTTAGGCGAACAGACTGTTGGCGTTCATCTGCGCAGTGAGGGCAAGAATGTCTACTACATCCCCGGATGTGCCGCGATGCGCCCCGAGTTGCGGAACCGTGTCGAAGGCGCTGACATGGTGATGTTTGACGGAACACTTTGGCAAGATGATGAGATGGTGCAGGCTGGTCTCAGCCAAAAGACAGGGCGGCGGATGGGCCATATGTCGATGTCAGGTGAGGACGGCTCTATTGCCGCGTTCAAGGACATTTCGGTCGCGCGCAAGGTCTTTGTCCACATGAACAACACGAACCCCGTTTTGCGCCCCAAATCCGATCAGCGCAAAGCAATTGAGGCTGCGGGCTGGACCGTTGCTTATGACGGATTGGAATTGACGATATGACAGCCTCGCCTGCGGATTTCGAAGCCCGCCTGCGCCAGATCGGCGCAGAGCGGTATCATGACAAACATCCATTTCATCATTTGCTGCATTCCGGAGGATGTACCCCCGATCAGGTTCGCGCATGGGTGATCAACCGCTTTTATTATCAGGCCAGTAGTCCGATCAAAGACGCCGCTTTCATGAGCCGTGTAGAGGACCCTGCCTTGCGCCGTGCGTGGCGATCGCGCATCGAAGACCACGATGGCACGGATG
>JBAUHN010000180.1:0-43705 GCA_049680295.1 Sulfitobacter sp. | reverse complement strand
CCCCTCAGGTTCGATGATCACACTCAGGTCGATGTCATAAAGCATCGGGCCGGGTTCTTGCAGGTGGGGCAACAGGTCAAATTCACGCTCGGGTGTTGGGGCACGGAACGGTTCCAATGCCGCGCGGGTAACGATCCATGGGCTGATTGAGGTGGCGAATGCCTTGGCCTGAAACGGCCCGAGCGGCTGGTATTCCCATGCCTGAATGTCACGCGCAGACCAGTCGTTGAGCAGGACGTAGCCAAAGATCATTTCATCGGCTTGCGCCACGGTGACGGGCTGGCCCATGTCAGTTGAGGTGCCGATGATGGCACCCATTTCCAATTCAATGTCCAACCGTTTGCAGGGACCAAAGCTGGGCAGTTGCTCCGATGGAGGCTTCAGCTGTCCGTTGGGGCGGTGAATGTCGGTGCCGGATATAACAACAGTTGAGGCGCGGCCGTTGTATCCGATGGGAATGTGCAGCCAGTTTGGCGGCAGGGCGTTTTCAGCACCGCGAAACATTGTGCCGACGTTGGTGGCGTGGTGACGGCTTGCGTAAAAGTCAGTGAATTCGCTGACGACCATCGGCATGTGCAGGCGGGCATCGGCCATCGGGATCAGATGTGGGGCGACGCGTGCCTGATCGGGGCTGTCGGCAGTCAGGAGTTCGATCAGGCGGGCGCGCAGGGTTTCCCATGCCTCGGGTCCAAGGTCCATCACGTCGTTCCAATAGGGGACATCGAACACCGGCTCAAAGTGGAGCAGGATCAGGTCTTCTTCCTCCATCGAGGCCATGTCCAGAATCATATCGCCTATTGCGACGCCGCAGCGCGGATCACTGTCGCCCACAGAAAACACGCCATACGGCAGGTTGTTTAAAGGAAACGGACAGTCAGGGTTATTGGCGCTGCTGACCCAGCTTTTCATCAATGTCATCGGTGTTCTTTCTTTCACTTTTTGCCGGGGGTGCCGTCAAATTTCTTTTCAATATCCGCCCAGCAGTCGATGTAGTCATCCTGCAACGGAGCATCATGCGCAGCAAAAGCTGTCAGATGCTGCGGAAAGCGGGTTTCAAACATAAAGGACATGGTGTTGTCCAGCTTCTCGGCTTTCAAATCGGCGTTCGAGGCGCCCTCAAAGGCGTTACGATCAGGCCCGTGCGGCAACATCATATTGTGCAGGCTCATCCCGCCGGGCACAAAGCCTTTTGGTTTGGCGTCATAAATGCCGTAGATATTGCCCATCAGTTCGGACATGACGTTCTTGTGATACCACGGTGGGCGGAACGTATCTTCGGCGACCATCCAGCGTTCGCGGAACAACACAAAGTCGATATTGGCGGTGCCTTCCACGCCTGAGGGCGCAGTCAGAACGGTGAAAATCGACGGGTCAGGGTGATCAAACAGGATCGACCCGACCGGGCAATAGGTGCGCAGATCGTATTTCACCGGGGCGTAATTGCCGTGCCATGCGACCACATCCAAGGGTGAATGGCCGATCTTTGTCTCGTGAAACTGGCCGCACCATTTGATGGTGACGGAGGAGGCGGCGTCGCGATCCTCAAATGCTGCCACCGGCGTTTTGAAATCCCGCCGGTTGGCCATGCAGTTGGCTCCAATAGGTCCGCGCCCAGGCAATTCAAATTTCTGGCCGTAGTTTTCGCAGACAAACCCGCGTGCGGGGCCGTCCAGCACTTCGACCCGGTAGAGAAGACCGCGTGGCAAAATGGCGATTTCCTGCGGCTCCAGATCAATCACGCCTAATTCGGTACAAAACCGCAGGCGGCCCTCTTGCGGGACCACCAGCAATTCACTGTCTGCGGAAAAGAAATATTCATCAACCATGGATTGTGTGACCAGATAGATATGTGCGGCCATGCCCACTTGGGTATTCACATCACCCGCTGTGGTCATCGTGCGCATGCCAGTGATCCACGTCAGTGCATCCTTAGAATGCGCCACCGGATCCCAGCGATATTGTCCAAGGGATGTCACATCGGGGTCAACATGCGGGGCGGATTTCCAAAACGGGACGTCGATTTTTGCAAACCGGTGGGTGTGTTTGACCGACGGGCGGATGCGGTAGCACCATGTGCGTTCGTTCTGGTGGCTGGGCGCGGTAAAGGCTGTGCCGGACAGCTGTTCACCGTATAATCCGTAATTACATTTTTGCGGGCTGTTCATGCCTTGAGGCAATGCGCCGGGCAGGGCCTCGGTCTCAAAATCATTGCCAAAGCCGGGCATATACCCGTCATGGGTGCCAACTGGGGTCACTTCAGAACGTAGCGATGTGGCGGGTCTTTGAGTGTTCATCACTATACCTTTAGGGTTGTCATGGAGCCCCCATATTAGTTGAATTTGTAACTAACAAGATTTAGTTTCACGTGATGACAACAAATGACACCTTCGATTTGCGCGACTTTATTCCTTATTTATTGAACCAGGCAGCGGATGCGACCAGCCTTGAATTCAATGTCTATTACAAAGAACGGTACGGAATGCTGCGCACCGAATGGCGCATTCTGTTTCACTTGGGCCGCTACGGCGCGATGCCCGCCAAAGAAGTGTGCAGCCGGGCACGGATACATAAAACCAAAGTCAGCCGGGCAGTTGCCGCGCTTGAAAAAAAGCGCTTTCTGGCCCGCGCATCCATGCCAAATGACCGGCGCCATGAATTGCTAAGCCTGACCACCCAAGGGACCGCCGCCTTTGCGGATCTCTGTGCTGCGGCACAGCAGTTTGACGCAGACCTTGCATCACAATTGTCACCGCAAGAGGCGGCTGTTCTGCGCCGGTGCCTGAAAAAAATCGCAGCGCTGTGAAGGCGCACCGGCTTGGGCGTGGTCGCGAAAAGCCTGTAAAGGATTGGTCTGCGTTGTTCGGGTCTATTTGATCTGTTTTGTTTTTTCAAAGTGCGGCATGATCGAAAAAATCTGCGCTGTCCGGTACAGATTGCCCATTTCGGGGCTTTTGCAATTCAAAGGTAGACCAGAATGGAAAAGAGTCTTTTCAAGTACATTTGGAAGCATTCCAAGCGTGACCAGTTGGTTCTACTGGTGGTTACTTTGGCGACATTTCCGTTGTTGTACGTGTCACTAGAACTGCCCAAACGGATTATTAATGACGCGATAGGCGGCTCCGGCAACGAAGTAACAATTCTGGGAGTCACCCTTACTCAGATCGAATTCTTGGTGATATTGTGTGTCGGTTTTTTACTGGCGGTGCTGGCAAGCGGTTTGATCAAAATGCGCCTGAACACAATGAAAGGTGTGTTGGCCGAACGTTTGCTGCGCCGATTCAGGTTCCAATTGTTGACCCGTTTGTTACGGTTCCCGCGACCTTATTTTCGTACCACCAGCCAGGGTGAACTGGTGTCCATGGTGACATCCGAGGCGGAACCGATGGGCGGGCTTATGGGCGATATGCTGTCGCAACCGGTGTTTCAAGCCGGGCAAATGGCCACAATTCTGGTGTTCTTATTCGCGCAAAGCTTTTGGTTCGGGTTGGCCTCGGTCGCGTTGATTCCATTGCAGGCCTGGATCATTCCCAAATTGCAGCGCCAGATCAACCAGTTGAACAAATCCCGCATCCAGGAGGTGCGCAAACTGGCCGCCGATATCGGTGAAACCGCCGTCGGTGTCAGCGATATTCGAACCAATGGGGGCATGCGACACCGGATGTCTTTGTTTTCCAATCGTTTGGGCAATTTGTTCGGCATCCGGTTTGAAATTTACCAAAAGAAATTCTTCATGAAATTTCTTAACAATTTCATCAACCAGCTAACACCGTTCTTTTTCTATCTGGTTGGCGGTTATCTGGCGATCACGGGGCAGATTACCGTCGGCGCGCTGGTGGCCGCGCTGGCGGCGTACAAAGATTTGTCCTCGCCTTGGAAAGAACTGCTGTCGTACTACAACCAGACGCAGGATATGGCCCTGCGGTGGGAGGTCGTGACCGAAAAATTCGCGCCTAAGACACTGGTCGACGACGCGCTATTTGACGCGGCCCCCGATGAAATTCCAAATCTCAACGGTGATATCGAATTGCGCGGTGTGACGGTTCTGGACGATGAGGGGCTTTCGGTGCTGGAAGACATCGACCTTGTCATCCCGCAAGGTGCGCGCGTCGCGGTGAAAACCAGCAGCGAAACCGTTGCGCTGGCCTTTGCCGACGTTCTGACCCGAGAGGTTATTCCCACTCGTGGGCAGGTACGCATTGCTGGTCATGCCCTAAACGAGTTGCATCAGTCAGCGGTGGCCAACAGCATTGGCTACGCTCATTCCAAGCCGCATATTTTCCACGGAACGCTGGGCGAAAACCTGTTGATGCCCTTCAGAACGGAACCTGCGTTTGGCACTGGCCTGGCCGTAGAGATCGAACGTTGGCAATCCGAGGCTGCGCGCGCTGGCAACAGCACCGATCCGTTTGAGATTGACTGGGTCGATCCCAAACTTGCCGGGTTTCAGTCGTCTGACGACATTCGGGAATGGTGGTTTCAACTGGTAACGGCGATGGGCATTGATGATTTTATGGTGCGTCGTGCCCTGCGCGGCCGCCTGGATCCGTCGACGCAACCTGAACTGGTTGAGGCAATCATTCAGATGCGCCCCGAGATTGCGAAACGGCTGGGGGCGGAAGGGCTGGACGACATTACGCACAGCTTCCACCCCGACAAGTTCAACCCGATTTCACCTTTGGGCTTCAACCTTCTCTTCGCGTTGCCAACACGCATGCTGACGCAGGAATCCCTGTCCAAAGAGGCCAATTTCGTGCCAATGCTGCGCGCAGAGGGAATTGTCGAGGAATTGGCCGAGATTTCAGCCGGGCTGATTGAAGGGTTAACAGCCACTTTCGGTGCTGATGGTACTGAGCATCCGTTGTTTCGCCGCCTGAACATGGATGACGCACTGTATTTACGTCTTGGACGGATCATGGCCAAGCGACGAGAGGTTGGCGATGCGGCTTTGCCGCCTGAAGATTACGCCGTGATGTTAACGGTTCCTTTTGCGTTTTCGGCCGAACAGATTGGACCATCATTTTCGGACCACTTTAAAGAAAAAGTTCTGGAAATCCGCAAGAAAAGTGGCGCATTGATGGTGGCGGAAATGGATGGGTTGTTTGAAACGATCCATCCAGAAAAATACATTCCGATCATGTCAGTTCTGGGCAATGCGATTTTCGGCCGGATCTCTGGCATGGCGGGGGCACGTGAAAAGCTGGTCGAAGACATTGTCGTTGAGATGTTGAACGAAAAAGGTCTGCGGCGACTGGCTGCACAGTCGATTTTTGATGTCGAGACCTCACAGGGCGGATTGAATTTGCCGGCGGTCTTTCGGGAACGGATTGCGTTTAGCCGGGCGGGCATTAAAAAACCGGACATATTGATTTTGGGAAATGCGTTGGCAAGCCACGACAGTGCGTCGCGTTCAAAAATGCGCGAACGGATCAGTGAATTGATGCCGGGTACGACCAAAATCTTTATCGAGAGAGAGTTTTCCTACCCTGAAAACTATGATCTGTTTGTCGAAATAAAGGACGGTCGTATCGACGGGCAAGACCGGGTTGAGGATCCGGGCGACGAGGATGCGCGCCAAGATCTACAGCGGAAACTGAAGGTCGTCGCAGAGGCGGATTTGTTCAGCGGTCTGGATCAAAAACAACAGCGTCTGCTGGCCTATAGCGGACAGTGGTACAAGGCACAGGCCGGAACGGTGATCTTTCAGTCGGAAGATGAGGCAGATGCCGCTTATCTTTGCGCAAAAGGTTTGGCGGGTTTGTATTGGCCGGTACAAAGCGCAGAGAAAGTCCTTGTGGCGGAAATTCAGCCCGGGCGTTTGATTGGCGATCTGGCGGTCATCCAGAACAAAAAGCGCCCATTGGACCTGATTGCGATAGAAGACAGTGTGTTTTTACGTATTGGGGCGCCTGAATTGCTGGCTGTGATCGAAAATGACGCTGCGGTGGCGACCAGTCTTTTGCGGTCCGTGGCTGGCCATCTGACCACTGCTGGGGATGCGCTGCGCGAGACAAGGATATTCGCGACCCAACAGGGCGTTGATTTTTCAGAATTGGACGCCATGCGCAACGCCGTTGATGCGGGTTGAACAGCATTACCACCAGTGAAAATAGCGCCGTCGCAAAGGTACAAATTGCAGGTGGAACTGAACAGTAAATGACCCGCGCGCCAGAGGACCACATCGCACTTTTGCACGTTATTCGCGCCTGCCAATTGTGCAGCGATCTGCCGCTGGGGCCACGGCCGATTTTGCAATTCAGTGACAACGCCAAAATCCTGATTGCTGGGCAGGCTCCGGGGCGCATTACGCACAACAAGGGCATTCCTTTTGATGACCCGTCAGGCGACAGGCTGCGCGGCTGGCTTGGCGTGGACCGGGACACATTCTACGACCCGCAGAAAATCGCGATCGTTCCGATGGGGTTTTGCTTTCCGGGCACTGGAAAAGGGGGCGATCTGCCGCCCCGGGCTGAATGTGCGCCCAAGTGGCGCGCGCGCGTATTGCGGTGCCTAAGTTCAGTTTCCCTGACCCTTGTGATCGGTCGCTATGCGATAGATTGGCACCTACCTGACTATGCAAAGCATACGGTGACTGAGGCTGCGAGCGGCTGGGAAAACCTTTGGCCGAACCAGATTATCCTGCCGCACCCAAGCCCCAGAAATAACCGATGGCTAAAACAAAACCCATGGTTTGAGGTGGAAATCATTCCCATGCTGCAAGGCCGCATTCGCGCGCTGCTATCAAGGCGGTAGTCGTTTGTCTTAACGCGAAATCGCAGGGGCTGCCGGCCTAGCGTTGCCCTGAGAACCGTTGCTGCCAATCCTCGCGATCCTCATCGCTGATTTTGGCAAACAACACCTCTGGCACGGTGAATTCATGACCGGGTGCAAGTGCGCCCAATGCCGCCGGGACATCGTCGGGCCAACTGGCGTCGTCGGTCTTCATACCCTCCAGCATCGTGGCTGCGGCATCGGGGATGAAGGGGGCTGACAAAATGGCATAAAGCCGCACGAGGTTCAGCGCCAAACGCGTTTGGGCCGCCGCGGTGTCGGGATCGGTCTTAAAGACACTCCATGGGGCCACGGTTTGCAGATATTCATTGCCGGCGGCCCAGATTGCACGCAGTTCTTGCGCGGATTTGCGTACTTCCATCGCTTCCATTTGGTCCGCATAACGTGCGACGCGGCTGGTTAGATCGGCAATTAATGCGTCTTCTGCCGGGCCGTAGGAGCCGCCCGACGGCACCGCTTCACCGAATTTTGAGCGGCAGAATTTGGTGATGCGACTGACGAAATTGCCCAGGACATCTGCCAGATCTTTGTTGACCGAAGATTGAAAATTGTCCCAGGTGAATTCAGCATCACTGCTTTCGGGGGCATGGCTTAGCAACCACCAGCGCCAATAGTCAGGCGGCAGCAATTCCAGCGCCTGATCCATAAAGATGCCACGCCCTTGTGATGTGCTGAATTGGCCGCCGTCGTAATTCAAGTAGTTAAACGATTTCAGGTGATCGACCATCTTCCAGGGCTCGCCCGACCCCAGTATCGTCGCCGGAAAGCTAAGCGTGTGAAACGGCACATTGTCTTTGCCCATAAACTGGGTATAGCGCACGTCATCAGCCCCTTTGTCGGTGCGCCACCAGCGTTGCCAATCGGCGTCCGTCAGGCCGTTTGCATCGGCCCATTCGCTGGCGCAGGCAATGTATTCGATGGGGGCATCGAACCAGACGTAGAACACTTTGCCCTCCATGCCCGGCCAGTCCTTTTCGCCGTTTTTGACCGGAATACCCCAGTCCAGATCACGTGTGATGCCACGGTCGCGCAGACCATCACCATCGTGCAGCCATTTCTTGGCGATGGATGTGGTCAGGATCGGCCAGTCGGTCTTGCTGTCAATCCAGGCGTCCAGATCATCCCGCAGCGCGGATTGCCGCAGATAAAGGTGTTTGGTTTCGCGCACCTCCAGATCGGTCGAGCCTGAGACAGCGCTGCGCGGGTCAATCAGGTCGGTCGGGTCCAGCTGTTTGGTGCAGTTTTCGCATTGGTCGCCGCGGGCTTTGTCATAACCGCAATTGGGGCAGGTGCCCTCGATGTAGCGGTCGGGCAGAAACCGGCCATCGGCGTTGGAATAGACTTGCTTTTCACTAACTTCGCGGATCAGCCCGGCATCTGCCAGACGGCCTGCAAAATGTTGGGTCAGGGCGTGGTTTTGCGGGCTGGAGGACCGGCCAAAATGGTCAAATGACAGGCGGAACCCTTGGGCGATTTTGGCCTGCACGCTGTGCATCTCGGCACAGTAATCTGCCACCGGTTTGCCCGCCTTTGCGGCAGCCAGTTCTGCCGGGGTGCCATGTTCATCGGTGGCGCATAAAAACAGCACTTCCTGGCCGCGCCCGCGCAGGTAACGGGCATAAAGGTCAGCGGGTAATTGGCTGCCGATCAGATTACCTAAATGCTTGATCCCGTTGATATAGGGAATGGCGGAAGTGATCAGGTGACGGGTCATGCGCTGTGCCTTTGGAATTTAGTTAACCCGATGTAGCAGGGGCGGCGCGCAGGGGCCAGAGGATCAATCGGTCTTCTTGGCCTTGTTGTTGCGCGCGCGCCTCGTCAGTCTGCCGATCAGAAATGTCGTGCGTGGTGCGTATTGGTAGCGGGTGCGATCGGTTGGCGACGGCCGGGCACGCATCCGTGTGATGCCAAAGAAAACAAGGGCTGCATGTCCGATGGCGATCAGGATGAAAAGCGCAGGCGGTCCGTAGTTTTCGATCAATACCGAGGCCAGATAGGGTGCGGCGATCGCGCCTGTCGCGTAGAAAAACATCAATGCGGCGGACAGTTCAACCCGTTCGTCATCGCTGGCAAAATCATGCGCATGTGCGGCAGCAACGGAATAGATCGGGAACGTGGTAAATCCGAACAATCCGGCAGTCAGCATGATACCAATAGTACCCAGACCGCTTGAAAAAATAGTGATGGCCGAACTGCCAATTGCCGCTGCAGACAGCCAGATCAGCACCCCGCGACGATCGTATTTGTCGGCCAGCCAACCAATGGGATATTGCGCCAGCGCGCCCCCCAGAACAAAGGCCGACAGGAACCATGCGATTTGGCCAACGCTTAACCCGACCTCCTGGCCGTAGACCGGGCCGACCATGCGAAAGGACGCGCTGGAAAGTGCGGCGACAATCACGGCGGCGGCGGCAAGGGGTGACCTGTCGACCGCAAGGCGTGGACGCAAACGGGGGCTTTCGGGCGTCGGGGGTTGTTTGACGGTTGTTAATGTCAGGGGTAACAAGGCGGCACAGCACAGGATGGCCAGCAGATTGTAGGATACATAAGATGCCGGGGCCAAAACGCCGATGATCATTTGTGCGGCCAGTGATCCGGTCATATCGACAACACGGTAGACCCCCATTGTGCGTCCGCGCGATGCGTTTGTGACTTTGGCCTGCAACCAGGCCTCGATTACAGTGTAGCAGCCCGCCACACACAGACCTGACGCGACCCGCATCAAAGCCCAGGCATAGGCGTCCACGACCAGCATATGGGCCATCAACCCAATGGCACCCGTTGCGGTAAAGGCGGCAAAAGCCCGGCTGTGGCCGACACTGCCCATCAGGCGCGGCGCCCACCAGCATCCGATGAAAAACCCAAAGAAATGCGCCGATCCCAGCAGCCCGATTTCCTGCCGTGAGAAACCCAGCGCCAGCCCGGACAGCGCGTCCAATGGCCCAACGCCGCCCGAGGACAGTTGCAACAGGATGACAGACAAAAAGAGAGCGGCAAAGGAAATGAGCAGGCGCATATGACCTGCACACTGGCGGGTTCGGCCACGATTCCCAAGCGGTTAATCGACAAACTTGTGTCGTTTTCTGTCCGGTTTGCGCGCTTACGGCGTCTTAATCACGATCCGTCGCGATTGCGGCGCGTATCCAAGTGTCCATGCCTGCCCGGGTGCGGTGCGCGCGCGCAGCCGTTCCAGCCGCCACTGACTGGGGCCATGCCCATGATCAGGGGCCAGATGCCAGCGGGTCTCGGCGCCCTGCGCGCCACCCATATCAGGGGTCAGCAACAGGCCCAGCGGGCTGAACTGGCCCTCTTTGGTGCCGGTTTCAGCCGCCAGATGCATGCGGCGCACCTGTGTGAGACCCGGCAATCCCGGCAGGTCGGCCACGGCCAGCGCCACGACACCTGCGCGCAAAACCTCCTCCATCGTCCAAAGCACATCTTCGGCGCGTTTCGGGTGCACAAAGATCAGCCGTGCAGGGTCAATCAGTTCCGTGACACCATCGGCATGCAGCTGGTCCACCCCCCATTCGGGCGCCACCCAAATCACCGGCCCGGTGGTCTGTGCGGCCAGCCAAAGCGCAAAGGTGCGCCGCGCCGGTCCGCAGGCTTCATGTACGCGGGCCAGTGGCAGGCGCAGGCTGTCGTCTCCGGCCAAAAGCGGCAAGGACGGCATGGTGCGGGCCGGGCGACGGGCTAAAAGAGGATGCGGTGCAGACATGCGCCCCAGTATATATGTTCCCTTTATGTTCTCAAGCGCGATTTTGCATCAACCTGTCCGAAATCCACTTGCTCTGACAGGTTTGTACCCTAGGGTGTGGCGCAAACATACGAAGGAAAAAGCGATGAAAATGAACCAACTGGGGCGCACGGGCATCAACGTCTCTGAATTGTGTTTGGGGTCGATGACATGGGGCACTCAAAACACGGCCCAGGAAGGTCACAACCAAATTGACCGCGCATTGGCGGCAGGGATCAACTTTATCGACACCGCCGAGATGTATCCCGTCAATCCGCTGAGCGCTGAGACAGCAGGTCGCACAGAAGAGATCATCGGGCAATGGTTCGCCAGAACCGGCCGCCGGGGGGACGTGGTTCTGGCCACCAAACATTCCGGCGAAGGTTACGCAAATGTACGCGGTGGTGCAGCGATTTCGTCCAAGATCATCGCCGGGACGATTGAAGGTTCATTGAAACGGCTGCAAACCGATACCATCGACCTTTATCAGTTCCATTGGCCCAATCGCGGCAGCTATATGTTCCGCAAAAACTGGACCTTTGACCCATCGGATCAGAACCGCGCCGACACAATCGCGCATATGGAAGACGCGCTTGGCGCATTGCAGCGTGAGGTTGATCGCGGCACCATTCGTGCCTTTGGGCTAAGCAATGAAAGCGCCTGGGGGACGACCCAGTGGATCGAGGCCGCTAACCGCGTTGGCGGGCCACGGGTTGCGTCAATCCAAAACGAATATTCATTGATGTGCCGGTTGTTTGATACCGATCTGAGCGAGACCTGCATCAATGAAGACGTTGGATTGCTGGCGTTTTCACCACTGGCGACGGGGTTGTTGACCGGTAAATATCAAGATGGCGCGGTACCAAAAGGATCGCGTCTGTCACTAAACAGTGATTTGGGCGGCCGCGTTGGCCCACGGGCCTTTGCGGCGGTGGATGCCTATCTGGCTATTGCGCAAAAACATGGGCTGAACCCGTCGCAAATGGCCCTTGCCTGGTGCGCCCAGCGACCGTTTATGGGGTCCGTGATCTTTGGATCAACATCGCCAGAGCAGTTGGAAGTCGCACTTGGTGCGGCGGATATCACCCTGGGCGACGAGGTGCTGCAAGACATTGATCAGGCGCACCGTGCACATCCAATGCCATACTAGAATCAGGAACCTAAGAACCTGACCCAAAGCCTTACTGGCCTTTACCTTGCCGCGCTTCGCGGGCTGATCTGCCAAAAGCGGCACGGTACGCGCGGGCAAAACTGGATTGAGACGCAAACCCGGTGGCCAAGGCAATTTCGTGCAAGGGCAGGGTATTTTGGCGGACAAGGCGGTCAGCCTCAGTCAGGCGCAGAGATAAGGAATGCGCCTTGGGCGTGGTGCCCAGACGGGTCTGAAACTGGGTCTGCAATGCGCGTTGGCTAACGCCCAGATCGCGTGCAATATCCGCGATCGGGCGCGGATCATCCAGTGTCGCCTCCATCATTGTATGCGCCTTTGCGGTCAGCGGCGAATGACGCAACCGCTGCGGCGACCGGGTTTGCGGACGGGCGGATGATGTATCGCCGTCATAGATAAAGCTGCCGGCGATCCGTTCGGCCAGACTTGCGCCATGCTGAGTGCTGACGATATGCAGCATCATCTCGATTGCAGGTACGGCACCGCCGCTGGTCATGCGATTGGCACTGACCACATAACGCGCGTTTTGAACGGTCACTTGCGGAAAGGTCCCAGCCATATCTTCCATGTCTTCCCAGTGTGTTGTGGCGTTGTGACGATCTAACAACCCTGCCTTGGCCATAACCCACGGACCGCCGTCAATCCCGGCCACAAGGGTGCTGCGCGCAGCTAGCCTGCGCAGACTGGCCCGCAGCGCCGGTGTCGTCTGCGCCTCAAGCTCAAAACCGGCGACAACCAGTAACAGATCGCATTCGGTGATCCTTTCTATGGGCGACGCAGGGATGGCCAATCCGCTGGTTAACAAGACATCGTTTGCGCCGGGCGTGACAAACTGCCAATTAAACAACTTGCGCCCCGCTTGCCGATTTGCTGCCCTCAATGGGTCAACGGCTGCGGCAAAGGACAAAGTGTTCGTCTCATCCAATACAAGGATCGTCGTTTGAGTGATTTTTGCGAATTTCATCAAATTGGATTCGTATTTTATCAAGTCGGTCCACCATAGCTGCGCCATCATCGCGGAAATTTCAAGGAGATCCGAGATGCCACTGACGATGAACCGCGATGTCTTTATCACCTGTGCCGTAACCGGGTCTGGTGCCACGCAAGACCGCAGCCCGCACGTGCCACGCTCGCCCCGGCAGATCGCAGACAGCGCGATTACGGCCGCTAAAGCGGGGGCTGCGATTGTGCATTGCCACGTCCGCGACCCCGAAACCGGGGTGCCTGCCCGTGACCTTGCGCTTTACCGTGAGGTCACAGACCGTATTCGTGCAGCCGACGTAGATGTGGTGCTGAACCTGACGGCCGGGATGGGGGGCGACATGATCTTTGGTCCCCCAGACGCGCCACTGCCACTGGCCGCTGGGACAGACATGATCGGGGCCGCCGCGCGGGTTGAACATATCGCCCAATGCCTGCCTGAAATTTGCACGCTGGATTGCGGCACGATGAACTTTGCCGAAGCGGATTATGTGATGACCAACACGCCCGGTATGCTGACTGCAATGGGCCGCCTGATGACCGAACTTGGCGTCAAACCCGAGATTGAGGCCTTTGACACGGGTCATTTATGGTATGCAAAACAATTGGTTGCCGACGGGGTGTTGGAACCCGACGCCTTGGTGCAGCTGTGCATGGGGGTGCCTTGGGGCGCGCCTGATGACCTGAATACATTCATGGCGATGGTCAATAACGTGCCGGACAACTGGACGTTTTCGGGCTTTGGCCTGGGGCGTAATCAGATGGCCTATGTGGCGGCATCGGTGCTTGCGGGCGGCAATGTACGTGTCGGGCTTGAGGATAATCTATGGCTGGGCAAAGGGCAGTTGGCGGAAAACTGGCAGTTGGTTGAACGCGCAGGCAGCATCATCGAGAACATGGGCGCGCGGGTAATGGGGCCTGCAGAAGTGCGCGAGAAACTGCGCCTGACAAAGCGGGCACCGGTGTGAATTTCGGGCGTTTTGCATTGCGGGTGATTGCAAGTGTTTCACTGGTAGCTGTGGCTGCCTGCGTTTCATTGCCAAAGCCTTCGGATTTCCGCGACACAGAGGTTCCGATCAGTGCGACGACGCGGTTCACCCCGGAAAACTTTCAGGGCAAATGGCACGTTGTTGCCCGTTACCCGAACCGGTTTTTGCCAGACTGCGACCAGGCGCAGTGGACGATTGATGATACGTCGTCCTTGCAGGTTGCCTGCCCAGATAACGCGGGTCCGGTATTGGACGTCCCTGTCGCTGTCGACCCAACGGGTATTTTGCAGGTCGCGACACCGGAGCTGACGGCCAAATCCCGCGCCTTTGTCGTGATGTGGATGGATGCTGAACTGCGGATCGCAACGATCGGAACGGTGAGCGGCGAAATGGGCTGGATTCTCAGCCGAACCGGCGACATCCGCCCCGACAAACTGAAGGCAGCGCAAGAAATCATGCGCTTTAACGGATATGATATTTCTCAAATGATCGTGGGGGCAAAATGATCAAAACAGCTGCAATTATCGGGGGCGGCGTGATTGGCGGTGGCTGGGCGGCACGTTTCTTGCTGAATGGCTGGGACGTGGCGATCTATGACCCTGATCCTGAGGCCGCGCGCAAGGCTGCTGCGATGCTTGACAAGGCGCGCAAATCATTGCCGGGGATTACCGATGTCGCCCTGCCGGATGAGGGCACCCTGACATTTTGCGCAACCGTGGCCGAGGCGGCCAAAGATGCGTCATTGATTGTCGAGGCGGTTCCTGAGCGGTTGGAGGTCAAACAGGCTGTCTATGCCCAGATCGAAGAGGTCAATGCGACAGGGGTCATCGCCTCGTCGACCTCGGGCATTATGCCGACGGATTTGCAGGCCAAAATGGCGCATCCGGGCCGTCTTATCGTCGCGCATCCGTTCAATCCGGTCTATCTTTTGCCGCTGGTTGAACTGGTCGCGGGTGAAAAAACCGCGCCCGAGCACATTGAATGGGCCAAGGGCGTCTACGCGAGCTTAGGCATGTACCCCCTGCATTGCCGGGTCGAGATTGAAGGGTTCTTGTCAGATCGTTTGCAAGAGGCCCTTTGGCGCGAGGCACTTTGGCTGCTGAAAGATGGCGTTGCGACCGCCGAAGAACTGGATGCGGCGATCGCTTATGGCCCCGGATTGCGCTGGGCGCAGATGGGTACGATGCAGACCTTTCATCTGGCGGGCGGCGAAGGCGGTATGCGGGCCATGCTGGCGATGTTCGGGCCGTGCCTGAAATGGCCCTGGACCAAGCTGATGGATGTGCCCGACTTGACGGATGATTTCATCGAGATGGTTGGGACGCAATGTGATGATCAAGCGGGTGATCTGACGCCATTGGATCTGGAACAGATCCGCGATGGCAATCTGGTTGGCATTATCCGCGCGTTGAAAGGGCGGCAGTGGGGCGCGGGCAAGGTAGCGTCTGATCATGATGCTTTTCTTCGCAATGGCCGTGTTTTGGGGGCAATTGCCGACGACATCGCTGATCCAGCAGCGCCGGTGCTGACGGTGCAGCGCGCCGTGCCATTGGATTGGACCGACTACAACGGACATATGAACGAAGCGCGGTATTTGCAGGCTTTTGGGGATGCAACCGACCGATTTATGGAAATTATTGGCTGTGATGCCGACTATATCGCCAGTGGTGGCAGCTATTTCACTGCCGAGACGCACATTCGTCACATAGATGAAGTGCATGCCGGTGCGACCATTGAGGTTAAAACGCGGGTCATCGCCGGGGCTGGCAAAAAGATGCACCTCTGGCATGAAATGTTCGAAGGCGATCGGTTACTGGCAACCGGCGAACACTTCTTATTGCATGTCAGCCTGCAAACGCGGCGACCTTCGCCGCCAAGTGCTGCGATTGAAACCGCTTTGATGCGCTTTGCGAATGCCCAGTCGGATTTGCCGGCACCTGAAGGGCTGGGGCGCCAGATCGGCGCTGCCAAATGAAACGGGTTTTGATAACCGCCGGGGCGTCCGGTATCGGCCGCGCCATGGGCGACGCGTTTGATGCGGCAGGTTTTGACGTTTGGGTGACGGATGTAGATCAGGCAGCATTGGATAAATGCCCGGATACCTGGAAATGCCATCCGGTGGACGTCGTGAATGAGACGGCCATGAAAGATTTGTTTGCCACAATTGGGTCACTTGATGTTTTGTGCGCAAACGCCGGAATCGCTGGACCTAATGCAATGGTTGAAGATATCGATATAACTGATTGGAAAAATTGCGTTTCTGTAAATTTGGAGGGCGCCTTTCTGGCAACAAAATATGCAGCGCCCTTGATGAAATCTGCGCATTCGGGATCCGTTATTCTTACGTCGTCTACCGCAGGAATATACGGCTATCCGAACCGTGCGCCCTATGCAGCGGCCAAATGGGCGATCATCGGCCTGATGAAAACCCTGGCGATGGAACTGGGACCATACGGTATTCGGGCCAACGCAATCTGTCCCGGCGCGGTTGAAGGTCCGCGCATGGAAGCTGTGCTGTCGCGCGAGGCAGCAGCCAAAGGAATGACACGCGATCAGGTTTATGACGGTTATGCCAAAGGTACTTCGATGCGCAGCTTTGTAGAAGCAAGTGACATCGCCAATATGGCGCTGTTTTTGGGGTCTGACGCGGCGCGGCTGGTATCAGGGCAGGTCATTGCTGTCGACGGGCACACGGAAAACCCCGATCCGAAAATCTAGCAAATCAGCGCGCGCAATGATAACAAATGTGCCGGGCAGTCGCGCGCGCCGACGGACGCTTCGCGGATCAACTGGTCAAAGTCCGAGGTAAAAACCTCCACGCGGTCCCGGTCACGAAAAGCCATGTAATGCCCGCCGGTAAAGAAGACGGCCAGCAAAGGACCGAAAATGGTCAATGGTGCCGAATAAAGCCGCCGTGCATCAAACAGATAGATGCGCAATCGCGGATACAATTGCCGGGTCAAGGCGATCAGGTGATCCATTTGCTCGCGTCGCGTATCGGCCGGAAGGTCTGCGTAATAACTGGTCCCGGCAGCAAAACATTGCACTTCGAACAGCGGCATCGCAATTTCGTAGTCTGATTGCGCCTCTCGCATCCAGTCCAACCTATCGCGCGACGCGTTGATCGCTTGCGTCGTCGTGCGGCCCAGATGCGGGCCGTATTCCCACTCCAACATCGCTTGTGTCTTCAGCATATCGGGCAGCGCGGCGGGAACATGGCGGATTTTGTAGCCCGCCGCTTCTTTGTGCCAGTCAAAGATGCGTTCATCCACCAAGGCGCGCGGTGCCTCGCTGAATGACAGGCTGGACGACAACAGATCGGCGGCATTTTCGGGCCGGTCCGACAATCCCAACAACCAGTCTGACGACACACCAAGCACTGCGGCGCAGGCGCCGACCACATGCGCACTTGGCAATCTTGCGCCATCACCCGTCAGCGACTGTGAAATCGTGGATCGGTCCGCACCGATCTGACGGGCAAGCCCGCTTTGCGTCATGTCGACGGCCTTCATCGCCGCGTCAAGTCGGCTGCGAAACTGCTGCGCGCGGTCATTTTTGCTGATACTTAACGTCATATGGTGATAAATATCACAGATCGCGGGGTTTGTTAACAATTTTGGGAATTTTCGTGACCCAAAACTGTCAGTAGGGTGGGTTTCAATTAACCAATTGAAAGTGAACACTCTTTGACGATGAAACGGACTATTGTTAAGATCGCGACCTGTGAAAACGCACCCGAAACCAAGTCGCGAACATGGGATGTCAGGACATTTTCACTTTTTGTAGGATGCCTGTGCCTTTGGGCGGGGGCGATCACCTGGGGGTGGGCAATATCGCCACTGCTGAGCATGGTGTTCACTGTGTTCGCATTGGTTTTGCACGCGTCGTTAACGCATGAAATCCTGCACGGGCACCCTTTTCTCAATAGGCGGATCAATGATGCGATGGGGCTGACGCAGCTTGGGTTGCTTGTTCCGTATCTTCGTTTTCGCGATCTGCATCTGGCACATCATCGCGATGCACGCCTGACTGATCCATATGATGATCCCGAAACCAATTATTTGGATCCTGAAGTATGGGGGAATTTGCCAGCGCTGCATCGGGCCATACTGCGCGGAAACAACACTTTGTTGGGTCGCATGGTCTTGGGGCCATTTTTGTCGCAATATGTTTTCATGCGTGATGATCTGCGTGCGATCCGAGCCGGTGACCGGACCGTGTTGCGTGGATGGTTGCTGCACATGCCCGGTTTTATGCTGGTAATGACCATTGTTTGGATCGCCCACATCCCAGTTTGGGCTTATCTGATCGCGGTTTACGTCGCCATGGCCGTGCTGCGCATTCGCACATTTCTGGAACACCGTGCGCATGAACGGGTTTCAGGCCGGACTGTGATTGTCGAAGACACAGGCGTTTTGGCGTTCTTGTTTTTGAATAATAACCTGCACGTCGTGCACCACATGCATCCGTCTGTCGCGTGGCATCGGTTGCCGGCACTGTACCGCAGTCAAAAGGACCGGTTTCAAAGGCGCAATGACGGGTATACTTACCGCTCCTACGCCGAGATTTTTGGTCTGTATTTTTGGCGATCAAAGGATCCGGTTGCGCATCCGCTCTGGCGGCGCGGCCAACGCTAGACCCTAGTCGGTATGCGGGTGCCCCCTTAGACGCAAAAACAAGCTTTCTTCGTCGTTATTTTTGAAAAACGGAACACTTTTTGGTGGCGCAGTTTCCGCCGTACGCGCCTGAATTTCACTTAACACAACTTCGGTGATGAACGGCATGTCGAAACGACGTGCATCTTGCAGCGGGATCCACTGCAGGTGCGACAACTCATCCGAGGCCTCGGAAAAATCATCAAGGTCACCGGCAATGTCGGTGGCATCGACCAAAAAGAACCGCGCATCAAACCGGCGTGGGCGTCCGGGTGGTGTCAGTGCGCGGAAAACAAACTGCAAAGGCTGTGCCGTTGGCAGGTGACCGGTTGCGGCAAAGCTTTGCCAATCCGCAGGAATCGTGCCATGCCAAGCGCCCTTTGCACCAAGGACCAGGCCGGTTTCTTCCCATAATTCGCGAATTGCCGCGACGGCCAATGCATGTGTCAGATCCGCTTTCGCGTCTTCGCTCAGGCGATCCAAGCAGATTTTCGACAGGGGAGACGCCAAAGGGACGGCGGCGTCACCGTGATCGACCGCACCACCGGGAAACACAAATTTGCTGGGCATAAAGGCGGCATTCTCACCCCTTTGTCCCATAAGGATGCGTGGATTAGACAATCTGTCGCGTATAACTATGACGGTTGATGCGTTTCGGACGGCTGTTTTGTCGATCGGCTTGCTGTGTGTTGCGTCCGTCATCCGGTGCTGCCCTTTTGGTTATGCGGGCCGGGACGTCAGCTGCTTGCGCTGAAACCGCCCATCCGTCTGGCCCATTGGTACCCGACAATCGCGCCCTTTAGTCTGGGCAGAAGGTAAAGCGATAGTCCGACACATCCAACAGCAAAAATTGTGAAAAGCGTCATCGGCGCCGGGCGCCAGGTCACAAAGGCAAAATGCAACAGCGGCGCCATCAGGTGACCTACGATAAAGATGGTCAAATAGGCTGGTCCATCGTCGGCGCGATGGTGAAACAGTTCTTCCTGGCAGGCCGCACAGGTGTCATTGACCTTAAGATAGCTCTTCAGCAGCGCGCCACTGCCGCAATTCGGACATTTCCTGCGAAATCCGCGAAACACCGCCTGTTTGGCCAGGCGATCTTGCGAGGCTTGCGGGGCGAACTGGGCTGTATTTTGCAAGTGGTGGCTGTTTTCTATCATGGGCCTGTCATGCGCTTTTCGGGTGCGAATTGAAAGACGCAGCCTATCTGTTGCGACCGGATGTCGCAAATAATTGCTGATGCCGCGTCACGATTTAAGAAAACCCTGAGAATTTTCGACGGAATGTCTGTGACCGCGCGTTTGATATTACGTCGGGCCGGAAAAAGGGCCGTTCGACCAAAGTTAAACCAAGGAGACGACCCCATGAAACATTCTACTTTTATTGCCGGGATATTGGCGGCAGCTGTTGTTGTGACGGGCGGAGTTGCGCTGGCAAACCAAGGCGGCGCGCGTGGCAAAGTTGCGTTTGAAACGTTTGATACCGATGGTGACGGGCAGATTACCAAGGCCGAGATGGAAGCGAAAGCAAAGGCACGGTTCGCCGATGCAGACACGGACGGCGACGGGTTTCTGAGCGAGACCGAACTGGCTGCACAGGCATCTGCCCGCGCTGCAAAACGCGCCAGCCGGATGATCGAGCGGATGGACACAGATAACGACGGCAAGCTTTCAGCAGAGGAGCTGGGCGCCCGCCACAATCCGTCCAAGCGGTTTGACCGGGCAGATGCTGATGGCGACGGCAGTATCTCTAAGGAAGAGTTCAAAGAAGCAGGGCGACAGTTTCGGCGTCACCGCCGGGGAGAAAAACAGGCTGACTGACGCATGAATGGTGATCCGCGGCGCAGCTTGAATGCTGCGTCGCATGAGTTTAGCGGTACAGTGGATGGATATGCCCTACGACAGTCGTCAGACAGATTTGCCAGTCACAGCGATATCGGATTCTGTTTTGCTGGTCCGATATGCAAACGGCGATCCGGCGGCTGCGCAAGCATTGACCGGCAGGCTGACGCCGCGTGTTTATAATCATGCTTTGCGTCTTTTGGGTGACCGGGCAGAGGCCGAAGATGTGACGCAAGACGCGTTGGCCCGGCTTTGGAAAATTGCCCCCGACTGGCGCCAGGGCGAGGCACAGGTTACGACATGGCTGTTTCGGGTGACGGCCAATCTATGCACGGATCGGTTGCGCAGGCGCCGTACAATTGGGCTGGATCAGATCAGTGATCCGGCAGATCCTGCGCCTAGTGCGGCGGATCATCTGCAAAACCGTGCACGCATTGACGCGTTGCAAGCCGCGCTGGATCAACTGCCTGAGCGGCAAAGGCAAGCCGTCGTTTTGCGCCATATTGAAGGACTCGCAAACCCCGAGATTGGCGTGATTATGGGCATCACTCCGCGGGCGGTTGAAAGTCTGACAGCGCGTGGGAAACGTGGCCTTGGCGAAATCCTTGGCGGGCGACAGGACGAATTGGGATATGATGATGACTGATGACCCACAAAAAACAGACAAGCTGGTTGATGATTTATTCACCCAAGCACGTGCTGCGCCTGTTGATCCGCCTGCCGGGTTGCTGGCCCGCGTTGTGGCGGACGCACACGCCTTACAGCCAGGTCAGGTTGCAACGGCAAAATCGCGTGGGCTGAGTTGGGCGGCAATTGTGCGAGCACTGGGCGGCTGGCAAGGGTTGGGCGGGCTGGCTACAGCGGCCTGTGCGGGATTTTGGATAGGTGTCAGTCCGCCTGAGGTTTTGCCCGATGCGGGCGCGATTATCTGGGGCAGTGAAACTGTCGAAAGCGCAGATTATACGCCATTGCTTTCGGGTTTTGGCTGGGACATCGAAGAGGGATAAATGATGACGCAAACGGATAAAGCACCATCGCAAGCGCGCAAGTCCCGTTGGATCAGGATTGCACTGGGTTTATCGCTGGCCGCGAATTTGGCATTTGTTGGCCTGGTTGCAGGATCGGCCTGGCGGCACAAGGGCGGTGACAGACGCCCTGCGTTTTCGGCGATTGCAGGGTATGCCCAACCCTATATGCAAGCGCTGCCGCGCGCGCAGCGCCGGCAGATTTTTCGCGATATTCGGTCCGGGGCGTTGGGTGATGTACCCAACAGGGACGCGCGCCTGGCAAATTTTGCCGCCGTTTTGGCTGCGCTAAAGCAGGAACCATTTGAAGCGGCCCAAGTGCGCGCGGCGCTTGAGGGTCAAACCAAAGTGATAGCGCGCATTCAAAGCGTGGCACAGGATGCCTGGGTGGCACAGGTGTCACAGATGTCCTCGCAAGACCGCGCTGATTACGTAGAAAAACTGGACGAGTTGTTGCAACGCGGGCGTCAAAAGCGCGACAAAAACCGACGCTGATGTCAGGCTGCGGGCCTACTGAGCGTGAATTGGTTGCGGCCTTTAACCTTGGCCCCGTAAAGCGCCTTGTCGGCCGCATCCAACAAGGCCTCGGCCGATGAAGCGTGGTACTGGTTGGATAGGTTCTTCCCGCCAAGGGCCAGTCCAATACTGACAGTTACGTTAATCGGATCGTTGTGCCCCGGCACGTCAAAGCCTGAGCCGCCAATGGTCGCGCACAACCGGCTGGCGGCCTGGCGGGCTTCGTGAAGTGACGTCGCAGGCATGACAATTAAGAATTCCTCGCCACCGATGCGGGCGACCAAATCAACGGCACGCATATTGCGGCGCAAACGGTTGGCAGTTTCCACTAACACCGCGTCGCCGGAGGCATGGCCAAATTGGTCGTTGACCCGTTTAAAGTGATCCATATCGGCGACCATGACGGCGAATGTACGATCTGTTGCCATTGCTTGCTCGGCGACGCGGGCCAAATGGGGCATTGCGTATCGGCGGTTATGCAACCCGGTCAAAGGATCGAAAACCGCGGCACGCAACCCGGTTCGCACGGATGCGCGCAACTGCTCGGCATTGCGTTTTTTGCGCAGCAAAGCTTTGATCCGTAGGGCAAGTTCGGCCATGTCAAATCCATCCGTCATCAGATCATCCGCGCCCAAATCCAACGCATGTGCGCCCAGGGCCGCGCCGGGTTCTGTTTGCATGACCAATATGCCGGCATGGCGGGTCGCGGAATTGGCACGGATAGAGGCCAAAAGACGCAATGTTTCACCATTTTGCCGCTCGCCCGGTGACGGGTTCAACACAAACACATCTGTCGATTGGCCGGGTACTTCACTGCGCAGCGCCACGTCGGGCGTGGTGATTTTTGTCCTGCCGCCAACGACAGGCCGCAGTTTGGACATCCACTTTGAGGAAGTGACCGGAAGGGCCGATACCAAGGTTATCCGCCCATTCAAATCATATTCTGCCGCGGGTTCAGCAAAGCCCAAAGCGCGCGACGTATCATCGCGGATTTTCCACTCAGCAGCGGTGTTTTGCGCCCGGATCAGGCTGCGCACACGTGCCAGCATCAGCCCGTCATCAAGGGGTTTTAACATCACATCGCTGGCGCCGGCAGCCAGGGCTTGCAATTTGGTCTGGGTGTCGGGGCGATTGCCGATAATCAGCATCGGAATCGCCGACGTGCGGTGTCTGGCCTGCAAGCGCTGGATCAATTTCACGGCAGACCCCCCATTCAAATGAGCAGCGCAAATGATCAACGCGGGTATGTGTCTTTCGGCGATTTGCAGGGCTTCATCGGCGGTGGCCGCTTGAACGACCTCATAACATGCGGCCGTCAACTTGACCTTTAGGACGATCCGATTGGTCGCAATTGCATCAACGATTAGGATTCTGCCCAGCACCTGCGTCACATCCTTTTGGCTTGTGTCTTTCTTGAGGTCGACTTTGGATGCTGATTGGTTAAGAAAGGGTTTCGTCACATTTCAAAGAACTGGGTCTGATGAGTTTTACGCAAGAATCCGCCGAAACGCTGGCGTTGCAGGTGTTGGCCTGGCTGGCGGGTAACAAGGAATTGCTGCCGGTCTTTCTGGGCGCCACCGGGGCATCGGAAAGCGACGTTCGTACGGGCGCTGCTGATCCGGTGTTTTTGGGCGCGGTATTGGATTTTGTTATGATGGATGACGCCTGGGTGATCGAATTTTGTGACACGCAAAATCTGGCCTACGATCGGTTGTTCATGGCGCGTCAGGCTTTGCCCGGCGGCGGAGAGGTGAATTGGACATGAGCAAGGTCAAAGGCCTTATTTTCGATAAGGACGGCACTCTTTTTGATTTCGGAGCGACCTGGAACGCTTGGGCGAAGACGTTTTTGTTGCGTGTTTGCGAGGGCGATCTGTCTAAGTCACAGACCGTCGGGGCCGCAATCGGATTTGATTTTGCAGGTGGCATTTTTGCCCGTGATAGTATCGTGATCGCGTCGACCTCATTTCAAGTGGCGCAAGCGCTTTTGCCGCATTTCCCAAGTCACGATCAGGATAGCCTGATGCATATGTTGAACGAGGAAGCGGCCAAGGCGCCACAGGTCGAAGCCGTGCCTTTGGTGCCTTTTCTGTCCGGATTGCAAGCCGCGGGCATGAAACTTGGCGTTGCAACCAATGATGCCGAAGCCCCGGCGCGGTCGCATTTGAATGCGGCAGGCGTGACCGGGTATTTTGATTTCATCGCAGGGTTTGACAGCGGGCACGGCGGGAAACCTCAACCGGGGCAATTGCTGGCTTTTGCCACAGCGGTTGGGCTTGCGCCCAGTGAAATTGCGATGGTTGGCGACAGCGTGCATGATCTGGATGCGGGCCGGGCGGCGGGCATGCACTGCGTTGCGGTTCTGACCGGAATGGCAACAAGGGACGATCTGGTTGATTTCGCCGATGTGGTATTGTCCGATATCGGCGGTTTGCCTGACTGGATTGCTGCCTAAAGTTGGTGAGGCGCGGATGTCGTGGATCCGGCAGGTGATTGGCCGAAAGCGACAAGTTCAGTCGCGAACAGAGATGTCTGGATCGCGAAGTTAAGGCTTTCTAAGTTCATGTTCAGGCAAAGGATCCAAACATGGCTGAAAAATCATCCAAACGCAGAACGCGGACAGGTGGGCGCGCAGGGGCTGCGCATCGGCGCGGCACCTCTGTCATCGAACAAATGCCATGGAATCCGCCGGTTAACATTGACCGCCCCACCGAACCTCTGACGCCGGAAGGCGTTGAGGCGATCCATGATGGTGCGATGCGGATTCTCGAAGAGATCGGCATTGAATTCCTTAACCATGAAGCGCTGGAGATTTTGCGCAAAGCAGGCTGCACCATTGAGGGCGAAAACGTCCGAATGGGGCGTGACTTTGTCATGGAGTGGATCGGTAAAGCCCCTGAAACCTTTACGCTGACACCGCGTAACTTGGACCGAAAAATTACCATTGGCGGAAAGAACCTTCTGTTCGGCAACGTGTCATCGCCGCCGAATTACTGGGATATGGAACTGGGAACTAAAGTCCCCGGCACCCGCGAGATGTGCCGCAATCTGCTGAAATTGACCCAATACTTTAATTGCATCCATTTTGCCGGCGGTTATCCGGTGGAGCCAGTCGATATCCACGCCAGCGTGCGCCATCTGGACGTCTTGTTTGATAAGCTGACGCTGACGGACAAGGTCATGCATGCCTATAGCCTTGGCAAAGAACGTGTCGAAGATGTCATGGAAATGGTGCGGATTGCGGGCGGTCTGTCACATGAGGAATTCGACGCAAGTCCTCGAATGTACACGAATATCAATTCGACCTCACCGTTGAAGCACGACATTCCCATGCTTGATGGATGGATGCGGATGGCCCGGCGGGGTCAGGGTTTGGTTGTTACACCCTTCACTCTTGCGGGCGCCATGGCGCCGGTGACGATGTCGGGCGCTGTTGCGCAATCGCTGGCCGAGGCGCTTTGCGCTGTTGTGCTTGCGCAGATCGTCAATCCGGGCTGCCCCTGTGCAATCGGTACATTTACCTCAAACGTCGATATGAAATCGGGTGCGCCAGCATTTGGGACACCTGAATATATGCGGGCGACCCAGATGACCGGGCAATTGGCGCGGTTTTATAAGCTGCCCATGCGCTCAAGCGGGGTCTGTGCTGCAAATGTACCCGACGGGCAAGCCATGTGGGAGACGTCAAACAGCCTGTGGGCCGCCGTGCAATCGGGGACGAACATGGTTTACCATGCGGCGGGTTGGCTGGAGGGCGGATTGATCGCAAGCCCGGAGAAATTTATCATGGACTGCGAAGTATTGCAGCAAATTCAGCGGTATATGGACCCAGTGATTTGCGCAACCGGACCAGATGAGATTGCATTGGATGCGATCAAGTCAGTTGGAAACACCGGCCATTTCTTCGGAATTCAACACACGCAGGACCGCTATACAACTGCGTTCTACCAACCTTTCCTCAGCGACTGGAAGAACTACGAAGGATGGGAAGTTGCGGGCGGGGTGTGGACACCGGAACGCGCCCATTTGATGTTTAAGGACATCATCGCCAACTTCGAAGAACCGCCGATGGATGTGGCCATTCGCGAAGAACTGGCGGAATTTGTGGCCCGGCGGAAAACCGAAGGTGGCGCGCCGACGGATTTTTAACCAAAGGGTAGTTTTGATTTAGCACAATCTGCTATTGGGCGAATATTAACTTTTGGCGGTGCAATATGTGTCCGATATCGGGGACACACACCTATGCACGGACTAGTTAACACAGCCATTCAATCCTTTGTCTCAGACAGTTACGGCGTTGACACTTGGATTGCCATTGCCGAACAGGCAAAGCTTGGGTTCGTCGAGTTTGAGGCGATGTGGATGTATGAGGATGCGTTGACATTGCGCGTTCTTGAGACCGCCGAAAACATCCTAAAACGTCCGCGATCAGAGATTTTGGAGGATATAGGCACATATCTGGTGTCGCATCCCAATGTTGAACCTTTGCGCAGGCTTTTGCGGTTCGGCGGCGTTGATTTTGTCGAGTTTCTGAATTCTCTGGACGATCTGCCTGACAGGGCGCGGTTGGCTGTGTCGGATTTGCGGTTGCCTCGGATTTCAGTGTTCGAGGAAGGGGATTGTCGGCTCAGGCTCAAATGCTACGACGAATTTCCGGGCTACGGGCATGTGCTGGTCGGCATTTTGCGGGCGATGGCAGACGATTATGGTGTATTGGCGTATCTCGAACATGAAGGGGCAGACGACGGGGTGGAAACCGTTTCGATTTTGTTGCTTGAAACCAAATATGCGGCTGGCCGCAGCTTTGAGTTGGGCGCAGCGGCAAGGTGAGCGCGCAATCTTTGCAAAATATGCTCGATGTGTTTTGCCCGATGCACATTTGTCTGGACAGACATGGGGTAATCCTCAGCGTGGGTCCGACAACGTGCAAACTGCGCCCTGATCTGGATTGGACAGGTCAGAATTTCTTTGACGTGTTCAACGTCAAACGGCCCAACTGCATCACGTCGCCGAATGGGCTGCGTGGTAACTCCGGCATCCGACTGCATCTGGCGCTTTGCGGTGCGGATCAAAGCGATCTCAAGGGCGTACTGATGCCAATTGGTGACGATGGGGTCATGGTTCTCAACCTGTCTTTTGGAATCTCGATACTGGATGCCGTGCGCGACTACGCTTTGACGGCCGCAGATTTCGCGGCAACCGATTTGACAATCGAAATGCTCTACTTGATTGAGGCGAATTCCGCGGCCATGGCGGCGTCGCGCTCTCTTAGCCAGCGCCTGCAAAACGCGCGTGCCGTGGCAGAAGAGCAAGCGTTGACTGACACGCTAACCGGTCTTAAGAACCGGCGCGCGACAGATAGTATTATTGACAGCTACATCGGCAAAGGTATGCCCTTTGCGCTGATGCACATTGATTTGGACTATTTCAAAGCAGTGAATGACACCATGGGACACGCGGCAGGCGATTTCGTATTGCAAGAAGTCGCGCGCATCATGATAGACGCAACGCGGTCATGCGATACCGTCGCGCGTGTCGGGGGCGACGAATTTGTAATCTTGGTCGATGGCATTCAATCCTGTGCCGAACTTGGACGGATCGGGACGCGAATTATCGAAAAACTGCAGGAGCCAATTCCATTTCAGGGCCAATTGTGCTTGATCTCTGCAAGTATTGGAACTGCGATGTCGCAAGCCTATGATACGGCGAATGCAGACATGATGATGCAAGATGCTGACGCAGCGCTTTATGCTTCAAAAAACGCAGGTCGTGCTTGCCAGACGTTCTTTCAGCCGGAAATGCGAAAAAGTGATTTCGCGGGGAAGTCGACGCTTGCAGGATAAGGTGAATTGCCTGGTCTTGATGATGGGATCGCCGGCTTGTCAGAATGTAAACAAGCCACGCCAGACTTTGTGAATATGGTCAAAATCCTTCGTGGCGCAGGCGAATAATGTTGCTTCACCCTGCGCCCAGGTCGCAGCAATAAGGTCTGAGTGTTCCGCACCGCCCTCTAACACAACCAAATGCGGTTGGGTGCTTGCCTGTGTGCAGTTTTCGTACTGATTGCGGAATTTCGGCCATTGTTGATCTGCAATTTTTTGCAGTTTCGCGAGCATAATCGTGTCTTTTGCCTGGCTGTTCCAAAGCCCGTCTGTTTCGAACAGACAGGCGGCAAACGCATCACCACAGGTTTCAACAAAATGCTGAACTGGTTTGGGGCGCTCTTCGTCCAGATCCACCTCAAGCAGTTGCGCCAAACGCCCGACGGAGATGCCAATCTCGTTACGGCCAACGGCTGTTTCAGCTGGCAAGCTTTCCACAGAAACGCTGCTTTTTTGGTCGGCAAAATTGAAAAGAATAGACGCAACAGCTTCAAAGGTTTCGCTGTCGTCGCGCGACAGCGGGACATTCAAATATGGCGCACTGTTTTCAAGGTCATCAGACGTGTCGACAAGGGACAAAACCCGACGGCCTGCGACCAACAGGGACAAAAATGTATCTTGCGCCCGAAACGTCAGTTTACGCCGAAGCGTGGTATTGTCGATCTCGTCCAGCACAGCGGACAGCGGCGCAATCAGGTTGTTTGATATGACCCTGGCGCCATCGCGGAACACTGCCTTTTCGGATGCCAAAATGGTCAGTTTCTTTAGAATTTCGGGATCGTTCGTCAAAGATATACCCTCGTCCAGAGGTGCTTTGGCTTTCTGAAATCAGCCATTTTCACTTATCCTTTGCAAACACGCTCGCGCCTGAGGCAAAAATGCTGCCAGATCCAGTTCATGCGTGCCAATGCAGCACAAGGCGTCATTTGGTTCGCTTGGGGCGCGCAAGAATACTCTGATCTGGTTTTGCATGCCGGCAATCGCGGTATTTGCATCTAAGTCGCCAAACTGTGGTTGGCCGATTTTACTAAGAAGTAATGCAGCTTCGGTGCACAGACGGTCAAGACTGTTGCGTTCTACCGACGCATCGCCATTTGTCATCAATATCATCCCGGTCGACAAATCTGCGAAAGCAATTGTTTTGCAAGCCGAAAATTGACCACGCAACGCGTCGAGTTCATCCGATACCATAGTTAACGATCCTGCATTCTTGGAACTATGGGTAACGTAAATTTGACGTCATGAAAAGCCCACATTAACCAGTTGCGCGCGTGGCTAAAGCCGTAAGTCGTTTGCGAAATCCAAAGGTTTTCGGACCCGGCGGTTCGCTTTGCGGCCAATCAAGTGAAACCAGCCGACGACGTTGACAGGTCTCTTGGCGTCTAAATAGCGCTGAGCGACGACGTTCTTGCGGATCGGCTGGGCCGTTGCGTTCTCGCCGACCCGTTTGACGTAACCCGACGCGGCACAATTGCAGCAGGGGATTGTTGTTGGGTTTGCTCGGCCATGATCACAGGGGCATCAGGGGTGTCGTTCGGCCTTGAAGAAACCTCTGCGTGTTCTGGTGTCGTGTCTGATGCCGGCGTCGCGGCGGGTTTGCACGCGTCGTCCTTAGCAGGCGTTTCTTGCGCATTCGACCTTGCCGTTGCATTGCCAAGGCTCTCCAAAATATTGGCGATCGCGTCAAACAATTGGCTCGCACCTGAGGCATCTCTTAAAGATTCATGATTGCCGGCGGCCAGGGATTGCGTCAGCGAAATTGGACAGATGTCGGCAAACAGACCTGACGTCTCACGGGCAACTCTTGCGGTAACGCGGTCTTTGTCACGTTTGGAAACCAGTTTGTCGAATCTGGTAATGAGCAACAAACTGTTTTGACGCACATGTTCGGGGATGAGTTCCCAGGCAGAAGATTCCGATTGGCGCCAGGCCTGGGTAGCATGTGTGCACCACAAAACGCCGTCGACTTCGCCCAACAAACGTTCCCACACAGCGGATGACATATTCGGATCGGAAATTCCCGGAAAGTCAATGATATCACAATGATGAAGGATTTCGGCTTCGATGTTGATTTTGATAAACCGGGTTTCTTCGGGCGATATGTTCTCAAGTTGATCAAGCAGTATGGGGTGCGTCTGACCATCGGTTGTCGTGCGGCTAGGTTTGTCGGTACCTGTTGTCATCCAAACAGGTGGCAATTGGGTTGCAGTTACTTTTTCCGGCAGCACGCGCCTGCCCAGCAACAGGTTCGACAAGGTGCTTTTGCCGGCGCTGAATTCACCCATGATGCCAAGACGGGGTTTGCGGATAGGGTCAGGTTTCTCAGTCACGCGGCCACTCCTTCATTTGGGGTGGATTTGCCGGAGTGTGACTTTTGATCCGCAGTGGCTGTCAATTCGCTCAAAATCAAATCCAATATTTCGGCACGGTGGTTTTGGGTGTTGATGCCCAGCAGATCGTTCAGGTCGTCCAGGCTGACGTGTGCTTTTTCGACGATATCCATCAAGTTCGTGCGTTGTTCGGCCAAAAATACCGAGAGTTGCGACTCCGCAGCCGCGCGGATATCCGTGATCATACGGTCCTTGAGATCGTGCAGTAACGGAGCGGTTTCCGCTTCGATCAGGCTGTAATATTCGTCGGCATAGGCACGATGTCCTTTGCGGCGTTGCCACCAGCCTTTCCACCAGGACGTTTGTAGATCCAATGCGATGGTGGCACCCAGTGAGACAGGTGCAGGTACTTCTGGCGCGACAGGGGGCGTTACGGTAAAGCCGTCGACACCGACGCCAATGGCTTTGCTGTAGATATTGGTTATGTCTGTGGCCGCAGCATCATAGGCTGTTTCGCAAGCTGATTTGAAATTTTTCCGCATCACCTGACAACTGGTGCGCAACAACGCGCGCAAACCGTCGGGATTGTACTGCCAAACCTCATTATCGCCGTTTTGTTCCAGATGCTGTAGCAACACTTCCAATGCACGATCCAGAAACCGGCTGTGCGATTGATCAACACGCGCGCTGAATTTTTCAAACAATCCATCCAATGTTTCTTTTAGACGGTTGTGGGATTGGGTTTCGATTTGGGTCAATTGCGCGTCCAGCGATGCCGGTTCCATCACGTCGATCGTGTCACCATCTATCCGGACAGAAGCAACTGAGCATGTCGCGCGCAGCCCTCTGACGTGGTTTTCAGCGCGCGAGCGGATATCTGACAATAGACGCGCGCCGGGCCCTTCGGCGATACGTTCCGCCAGAATCCCGTAAAGCGTCGGAATGCCTGACAGCAACCAGATCAGATCTCGTTGCGCCATCTTGGGGCCTTTGGTGCCTTGTACGGCCTTTGCATAACTGTCGAGCGCATCGGCACTGTCTCCATCAATTTCGTCGATAGATTTGGACAAGGCCACGGTTGCCCAATAGGCGCTGCCGAACACAATCTTTGGTTCAACGGGCATGTTAAGCTTGGACAGGGTGGACACGATGCTTTTGTGAATGTCGGGCAATTGCGCAACCGGGTCTGCCAGTTCGTCGATGCGGTTGACGAAAATCACGACATCCTTGGATTTCACGTTTGAGATCAGCCGGATCAGCCCCATATCAGCCGAGCTGAGCGCCTGAGATGCGGACAAGACAACCACGCAAAGGCGGCTGTCACGAAGCGAATTGATGGTGATCTGTTCGCGCATCATGAAGGTGTCATTCACGCCGGGCGTGTCGCGAATGCAAAACGGCAACGGGATGGCCGGCGCTTTAAGGTACAGATCAGCGGATTTGGTGATATCGGCAAACTGGCCTTGGTTGTCAGAGGTCGAAAACTCGTCAAATTCATCGCCAAGACACACGTACCGCTGGATCAGATCGTCATCCATTCGGCCGTAATCATGGCGCTGACCAAGTAACAATTCGAACTTGCGACCCAGTCTGGTACGCGTTTTTTCCCGCATTTCGGCAACTTGTTCGCGGACTTTTTTCAACTCGTCATCGGCACCTGCGCGCATTGACAATTCGCCAATGCGTCCGCCGTTTGAAACCAGACGGTCCCATTCGGAGCCATCGAAAAACTGAAACGACGCCGCCGGTGCGCCGGGCTCTTGGTGCGTATTCAAATGCAGGGAGGTCACGACTGACGTCCACGGATTGACATCGGCGGGCAGTAATTCTGGTTGTCCGATCATTGCATTGACCAAAGATGTTTTGCCGGACTTAATTTGACCGACCATCGTGATACTGGGTTCAAATTTTCTTAGTTCTTTAGACAGCTTAGCGACCTGGCGGTCCGGAGTTGGACCACTGATCGCGTCAATGTCCAGCAACGTGTCTTGCAGATCGTCGATTGCGCCGCGCAAGTTTACCAGTTCTTCAAGCCCAAACTCCGAAAAGCGGTGGTGACCGCCTCGAGATCGCTCAGAAGATATTTCCAGTTCGCTGTTCATCGTATGGCCCTAATCCCAAAGCAGCGTGATGAAAGGTTCGGTTTCTTTACTCTATGTTGAGTCACAAGAATCTCTCACCCGTACTGCGAGACCTATTGAACTGGTTTAGGAAGGCCAAATTGCGGCAAAAATTTGAATTCGCCCGGTAGGTTAACGAATTTTTAAGACGGCGCAGGTCGGAAATTGTGTTTGAAGGCTTTCGTTTAGGCTGCCAGCCGTGCCTCCATGTCGCGTTTCAGTTGGATCACCAAGGCGATGGAATCCGCGGCCGCGTTTCCGTCTTCTTCCATGAACATCAACTGCATCAAGTCCGCGGCGTCGAAAACACTGTCGCGCATTTGCACAAGTGTGGCGTCGCTTTCGTCGCCGTTCTCGCAAATGTGGTCGCACAACCATTGAACCGAATTGGCCGTTTCTTGCATAAGGCGCCTGACATCCAAACTGCCGGTCTTAGATATTTCATCGTTAAATCGTTGGCCGCAATTGGAAAACCGACCCACGGCATCGGCGTAATCCACGCCCGTTAACTTAGGCTGATCCACCCATTTTTTCGTTTTCGAAACGGGTTTGTCTGTGGGCCGCTGTGTTCTTTTAGGTACTGTGTTGGCGGCCTCTGCAGGCGCGTTTTGCGCTGCAGTCTGTGAAGGTTCAGCCGCATCCGTCGCGGTTGGGTATTGGCGAAGCAATACCTCGGCATTGTCACAAAGGGCCCGACGACCTTGTTCGACTTCGCTCAAAATGGCCGAGATCAGCGCTCGCCCCCCGCTTTTAGTCATTTTGTCGGTGTCAATTTGGCCATCAGAATTGCGTGACGCAATGGCCTCATGGGTCGCAAGTGGCAAGATCTGAATGAACTGGTCCGCACTTTCGCGGTTGAGGTCTGCCAGCGTGTTTTCAAGCTGGTTTTCTGCTGCCAAAAGATCTGCCTTGGTCACGACCAGAAAAGCGTGATCTTTCATGTCATCACGGGCCCTGAGCCAGCCGTCTTGTTCGGTCTCGTCAAAATCTTGGGTGCACCAGATCGCAATATCGGTTCGCTTGTCGGCCCAGGCGAGCGCTTGGGCCATTTCGGCCGCACCACCCGATACCACAACTTCCATCATACTGATTTTTCCCAAAGCGGGCAGGGGCAGTTCGACTTCGATATAAATTGGTGCCCGCGATGAAATTTCAGCGGTATCGAAACGTGGATAAGTGTGCGTGCTGCCGTCAGCCATAGTGCAGGTCGCGTGTTGCGCCTCGCCCCATTTGAATTGGGTCGTGGGCAATTTGTGGTCCGGGTTCAGAACCTCACTGCCCAAAAGAAGATTGATCAGCGTCGATTTACCCGACCCGGTCGGACCAAATATTGTCAGGCGCACAGGCGCATCGATCTGCCCCATGAGGGCGCGGATCTGGTGATGCAAATGGGCCGGAAATCGATTTGATGAAACCGCTTCGGCCAGTGCGCCCCGCGTTTCATCCAAAGCCTTTTTTAGCACGTTTATTTCCCCCCCTGGGCGGCTTTGGCCGAAATCTCTTGTGGGTCTTGCTCAACGCTTGAGTTTTCAAACTCTGATGCAGCGACCCGTGTGGCGCCAGCGGTAATATCATTGACTAATTGCACTGGTTTTTGCCGGACAGGTTGGATGATCGGTTTGTTGTGGTTCAGCTTAACAACGGCAAATGAAATGTTGTCTTGATCGACATCTGCCAGATCGCGCAGCGCTGCCAAAAGATGCTCGGCGATCTCGGCACTTTTCTTGCGTCGATATTTGCGCAGAATTTTCTCAATTTGCGCGTCTTCCAGATATTGCAGGCCGTCGCTGGACACGACCACAATGTCGCCGATCTCCAATTGAAAGGGCGTGTTCGGGCAATCCGATTTTGCGACTTTTTCGCCCATGATCACCGAAGTCAGGCAGTTGCGATCCGGGTGATCACGACCGGCTTGCGCGTCGATCAACCCGGAATTTACCATAAAGTCGATTTGCGGTGCCATCGAATGATCTTCGTTGATCTGTTCCAGATTACCTTTGCGCATATGAAACAGTGGCGAATCCCCGATTGAGACCCAGTACATACGGTTTTCGACCATAATCAGCGCAACAAGGGTTGCCCCCATGCCGCGCGTCGTTGGGTTTTCGTTAACGTAATCGCGCACGCTTTGATTGGCATTGGCCGCTGCCGCATTCAGATATTTCGGGATATCGGTCTCAAATTCCGAAAAATTTGCGCTTTCAAATTTCAAATCGCTGAAAACTTCGGTGACAACCAGTTTAGAGGCCACATCACCCGCGGCATGCCCGCCCATTCCGTCCGCCAATACGACAACGCCGATATCGGTTCCAGCTGGAAAGTCGGTGATAATTGCGTCTTCTTGATAGTCTCGGCCGCCCTGACAAATGGCGGAGGCAACATCAAATCGGGGTTCCGGCGATTTCCACACTATCAAGGTCCCCTTCTGTGGTTTCTTCCCAGTTAAATGTTTCTCCGCAAAGGCTTGCGAAGCGAATAGTGGTTTCACCGATGCGGATCAAATCGCCGTCTTTCAGCGTCTCATTGCTGATCACCGGATTGTCGTTAAGACGCACAATGTTGCTTTTGCCGCCATGACCCAACTGAAATTTGGTGGTTTCAGGGTCATAGACGATGGCCGCATGGATGCTGCGTGAAATTGCACGGTCGCCAAAATCAAGCTGTATGGATTGGTCATCACCACGGCCAATAGATGACATGCCGCTGAGTAGTGTAAAGGATTCGCCCCGTCCAGGTCCTTTGACAACAACGACCCAACCCACCGGGAATTTCGTGCTTTTGGCCCCCGTGTTTTCGACCGGGTTGTTCATCATATCGACAACGCGACCGTCGGATTTTTCGAACCCAAGAAGGCGGGTTTTAGTGCGGCGCTTGCGCACAGATGCGCCCACCACACGGGCAGAAGACTGCGGGGTTGTCTGTTCGGGCTCTGGCTCTAACTGCGGCAAAGAATCTGACAGATCATCGGAAGGGTCGTCCAGGTCCCAGATGTTCACGGCCGGACCCGGAATGAGCGTCGGCTTTTTGACGTGTGATTTATCGCCCACCCGATTGGCTTCCTCCAGCCTAAGCCGAACTGTTTTGGACGGCGCATCGTCGTCGGCCATTGTTCTGTCGGGCGCTGACATGATCGCGCCTTGGGTCCAATCTTCTTCTGGTTGCGAGTAATTTGACCGTGATCTGCCAATGTTTTTGCCAAATAATTTCATACTGATTAGCCCTTTTGTTGCCCATTTTGCCCACCGCAAGTCAGCCCAAAGGGCCTGAGACACATGTGCGCAGGAATCTTGGCCTGTTTTTTTCAGTTCACTTTGTCGAAAAAAAGGCTTGAATCTGGCGTTTCAAAGAGCGGGCGCTTTGTGGCTCGGGCCATCGTTATCAATGCGTGCTGTTTTGAAACTGGTGCCTTGTGGTTCTTCGAACGTGTTGTGCGACCGCACACACATGCCGGGTGTCGTTGGCAATCAAGTCTGACTGCCAACGACGGGATGATGTGTTTAGTTTGACACCTTGTTAAAGTCGGCAAGGCTGTCGGCGATGATCGCATACCATTCGCCACTTTCGCGCATTTCGTTCAAGCCTTTGTTCAGCATCGCCATATAGACACGACCGCGCGGGTTGGTTTTATGGGTCACAAAGGAAATCTGCTGCAGTTTGGACAGGTTCGGGTTGGGTTGCACAACGCCGCGCGCCTCTTCGATTTCGGCAACCGATGCGCCACCGGTTTCGATGTCCAGTGGTGCCATATCGGCTTCGCCTTTCAGCAGTGCCTCAATGCATTCACGCGCTGTCGCCGGGTGGATCATGGTCACAATCGGCTCGACCAGACCTTCGCTTGTAATGTCGTTCAGTGACCAGCTTTCCGGGCGGCAGATTACGGCACCAGCGTAGTCCGAGAACTGGGTGACATTCGCGTATTTGTTGTCTGGCATCGACCAATAGGCGCCTACGGCTTCGTAGATCGGCAATGTGTGGTCCAGCTCGGTACAGCGGCGGGCGCTGTCGTCGTCCAGTTCAGCTGGATTCGAACAATCCTCCGGGATCAACCATGCGATCGAGATATCGAACGCACCAATGGGCAGCAACGTGTCGCGGTGCGAGCCCCAGTCCTCGACAAAGCTGACGTTGTAGTCGCGATCATTGCCGCCGCGGTTCAGGGCTGTCGTTGCCAGACGCACGAACATGCCGCCGCCCTTCAATTCTTCACCGGTGAACGGTGCCCAGCCTGAGCCTGAAACCATCTTAATGGGCGGCGCATAGACGTTAGATTTGGGACGGCTGGCTTGTTTTTCTTCTTCTTGCTTGATGGTGTCTGCGACATCGACACCTTCGGTAAGCGATCCATCCGCACAAGGAAGTTGCAAAACCGTTCCTGGCTCAAGGCTGTTGGGGTTGGTAATCGCAGTTCGGTTTGCGTTGAAAATCATTTGATAATCAAAGCTGCCGTAGGCGGTTTGGGCAATTGTGCCCAGGCTGTCGCCGACTTGAACCGTATACGGATTACAGGCTTCTTGCGCAGATGCGGCCACCGGCAACATAATTGCGGCGGCAAGGATTGCACCCAGACGGGTATACGTTTTTGTGTTGCTCATCATTTTTTGGACCTCTTTCTCTTAGTTTCGTGCTGTTTGGCATTGGTTTCTTGGCCAACCACAGTATTGGGGGGGACATCAGGCAATTCATTTTCAATCGCCCAAAAGACACATCGTTAATTGGTTTGCGCCACCATTCTCCGTTCTAGAGTTGTGGATACAATTTCGAACCATTCTCCGGATTCTTGCATTTCGCGCAGTCCGCGGTTGAGAATATCCAGCGTTTCGGCAGCTCTTTCTTGATCCTTATGGACAAGGACATACAGCGCATCGACGGCGCCAAGATTTGGGTTTTCAGTGATTTCGTTTTTCAACCCAAGGGCAGCAATGGTCTCAACCGCCACTTGGCTGTCAATGGCGACAATGTCGACGGTTCCGATGAACAACTCTTCAAAACAGGTCGACACATTGACCGGGCGCACCAGTTTAACCTCTGGCTCACGAAGACCAACCTGATCCAATGGGCCGGTTGAATAGCCCTCGGGGCGGCAAATATTTGCGCCGATCAGTTCATCATGTGACGTTGCGGTTTCATAGCCGCTGCCGTTGCGCGCAAAATAGCCGTCTACGATTTCATAAAACGGATCTGAATAGAGATAGTTGTCACAGCGGTTCTTATCGCCGGTCGACAAGGTCGCGGGTTGTTCGCAATCGGGGCGGCTCCATGGAAAGGATCCGCTGAATGCCATTGCCGGCAACAAAGTTTCCAGATGCGCGTCCCAATCGTTAACGAATTTTACATTCAGCGATTGTTGCGGTGCTGCGCGATAGGCTGCGGTTTCCACAAGTTCGGTGAACAGCCCACGGCTCGGCAGGCTTTCGTCGGTAAAGGGCGGGAAATCGTTTCCGGTAATAAGAACTATTGGTTCGGCGCTATCTTGCGACGCGGGTGCAGCGACTGCATCCACTGCCGCCGTGTTTGTGAGGCAGGGCAGGCGCAGCAACGTCCCAACGGTGATGACATCCGGATTGCGTCCGATGTTTTCTTTGTTGGCATCGTAAATCATGCGAAACAGGTCTTCGCCATAGGCCGCACGCGAGATTTTGACCAAAGTATCGCCAGGCCCGACTCTGTAAGTCTTGCACGCCTCCTGCGCCATTGTCGCGCCAGCGGTCAGGCTCAAGACCAGCGCCGATGCGCCAAGCATTGTGGTGCTTTGTTTCATTCAGATGTTCCTTTGGTACCGGGAATGGCGGAGCTGGAATTCAGCATGTGCCAATTTGTTTCACGTGTCGGGTTGCGATCAATTTATCGGTCATTGAAGGGTTGATTTCTCCGCCTCATTTTGGCGTTGCAGTGCTACATCGACGGTCAGTTCGCCGCCGTTTCGCCGCACCCGGATGCGCGCTGTGTCAAGCTTGCGTGCAACCAACGTGTGCAGCGCCCGTTCAAGCGCGTCGGTGGTGTCCAATGCCGTGCCGGTTGTTGTTTCCGCGATCAATGTGTCACCGCTGCGCAGGTCTGATTGTTCGTTTTCGACCTCGGTGACTTTCGTCACCCATTTGTCGTTCACCATGTGCATTTCCAGCAATGTGCCATCGGCAAGGCCCGCTTTTCGAACAACCGGAACTGCAATCAACCCAAACTCAAATTTGTTTTTTGCAGGCGCTTTGTAACGCACAGAAGCGCGCATCAGCCCGTCGGGATCAACAACAAGATCGTTCAACAAGAGCGTGGCAAATGAAATGCCTTTAGTGAGGGGGTTGTTGTTTACCGAAAATATTTCCACACCTTCGGCAATCCAGTCACCGGCGGGATTTAGGTTTTCACCAACCGGAACGCCTGTAATCAGAACAGGTTCACTGTTGCGAACGCTATGTTGTAAATACTGGAAGGGGATTTCAATGTCCCAAAGAGAAAAGCTTATCTGCTGCTGTAACAATGGCTTTAATGCAGCTTCTTGCGCCGCCTTTTGCGCGGCGATTTCTGCGGCTGCTGCGGCCTCTGCTGCCGCCGTTTCTATTGCTGCGGCTTCTGCCACAGCGGCCTGCGCTGCAGCCTTGTCGATTGCTGCCTTTTCTGCGGCTTCTTGTGCAGCTTTTGCTTGTGCCGCTTGGGCCGCTGCTTGGGCTGCGGCCCGTGCTTTCTCAGCCGCCGCCGCTTCCAATTCGGCTGCTTCGGCGTCTGCCGCTTTTTGCGCTGCGGCCGCAAGCGCCGCGGTTTCTGCCGCTGCCTTTTGCTCGGCAGCCTTTGTGGCTTCGGCCTCAGCTTCTGCGGCCTTTACGGCTGTTGATACCGCTGCAAATACATCGGCGGCACCTTCCATTTCGAATTCAGTTTCGACCGGAGCGGTGATCACAACCGGTTCGTTCCGCGGTGTCTCGGAAGGGGTGTTTGGCGGCGCGCTGAATTGCGCAGGCGGCGCGGTCTTTGAACTGTTCGAGACATAGGCAATAGCCCCAATAGCTGCGATTGCGACGGCACCTCCCAGCAACAGAAACTTGGCCTTGCCTTTGGGTGCTGGCTCAATCTCGTCTTGCGAATTCAATTCCGTCAACGCATTGGCGGCTTTCGCTGCATGCTTGTCTTGGGCATTATCCTGATCCAGCATTTCCAGCCACAGTGCGGCTGTTTGCAAACGCTCTTGCGGCAAAGTGATCAGGGCTTTGTCGATGGCTTCCAGGAAATGCGCCGGGTATCCTTTGATGTTTCCGGCCAGCTTTTCGTAGGGGTCGCCTTTTTGCTCGGCAAGGGATGCCAGCCTTTGTTGGCCATTTACAGGTGCTTCGCCTTTGATCAGGTGATATAGGGTTGCAGCCAATGCATAAAGATCGCTCCAGGGGCCTTGTTCGCTGCCCGCGATATAGAATTCTTGTGGTGAATAGCCGTCTTTAACGACGCGCAATGCTGAATGTTTGCGTGCCGACGCTACGTCATGTTCACGCGCCGCACCAAAATCAATCAAAATGGGTTCACCGGTTTCCGTCAGCAAAACGTTGTCTGGCGAAATGTCACGGTGCAGCAAGCCATGGGTGTGAACAAACCCAACAGCATCCAGCAGCTTGCGGGTCAGGTTGACAATTTGTTTAGGACTAAGCGTCGTGCTCGGATCTTCTAGGATATCCATCAGATCTTTGCCGTCAATATAATCCAGCGCCATATAGGCTGTGTCATTGTCTTCAAAGACCTGGTGCACGCCGACGATGTTGGGATGGACAAGCTTTGATTGCCTGTGCGCCTCTTGCAAGAAGTGCCGCACGATCGACTTCACTTCATTCTGGTAGGCCCGTGATCTGGCAGTAACGATCGTATTTGTGCGACGGCAAAATGCATCCGCGAAGCATTCTTTGATAACGACAACGCGGTCCAGACTGTCTTTGGCCAGATAGGTTATGCCAAAGCCACCGTTGTTCAGAAAACGCGTGATCGTGTACTGACCATGCAGCAACGTAGATCCGGGCAGCAGCTCATCCAGCTGATCTTGCCCGTCTTCAAACTGCACAGTTTCATTCATCGCCATCGTGGTTTCCCGCTCCCAAGATTCACTGGTTCCAACGCGGAGCAGGCATCGACACCCTGCAGGGCCACGTCTTAATACTTCATTAGGAATCTGCCTTAATCTGATCGGCTCAGAAATCGTCAACAATGCGGCGCAAAAGAGAAACTTTGATGATGCTGGTGATGGCTGTTGCCAGTTAAGCTGTTGCTTTCAATGAATAAATGCTGATTTTGCTATGCACGCATTTCGGGAAAAATCTGTAGATGCAACATGTTAGTCCAATCCCTGCAGTGGTGATTCCTGCCTCAACGCGTTCTTTTTGACTGCTCATATTAGGGTTTGGTAAATAACCCAGACTTGAAAACCGGGCTTTTTAGTCGCAGCGGAATGTAATTTCGCTTAAAGAACAGCGTTTTGGCTGACTTTTGTTGACGGCATTCACGTTCTTGTAGACCATGCCACAAGATTGCCTGACGTTGGGCTAAGGAAAAGGGATCGGGATTTGTCAGCGGATTTGCCACAAGACTACATCCAGGTGTTTTCAAATTCCCTAGGCAAAGAGGAACTTGATGCGGTCGGCACGGTGTTTGACAGCCAATGGCTGGGCAAGGGGCCGGTGTGCGATGCTTTTGAAGCAGATTTGGCAACAACCCTCAAAACCGAAAATTTCTTGCTTACCAGCAGCGGGACGGCGTCGATTTTTCTGGCCGTGAAGGCATTGGATATCAAACCCGGTGACGAGGTCATTGTCAGTTCGATCAATTTTATTGCCTGCGCCAGTGCCATTGTCGAGGTTGGCGCGACACCGATCTTTGCGGATGTAGATCCACATACGCTGAACATCACTGCCGACGAAATTACCCGCCTGATCACCCATAAAACCCGCGCCGTTATCGTATTGCACTACGGCGGACACCCGTGTGACATGGAAGCTATTTTGCAGGCGTGCGGATCAGACATTGCCATTATCGAAGACGCGGCAGTTGCTTTTCCAGCCAGCATCAACGGGCGCGCTTGCGGTACATTTGGCGATATCGGTGTTTTTAGCTTCAATGCTGTAAAGGCAGTGTCTATGGGCGATGGCGGTGGCCTTGCTATTCGCGATACGGCCGTTGCCGAACTGGCTAAATCCCATCGGTTCTTAGGTCTCGGTGACAAAACCCGCTCGGGTCTCGATGCATTAACCAAATCCAAACCGACACGCTGGTGGGAATACGAACTACAAGAAATTGCCGGGCGTCACATATCAAACGATATTCTTGCTGCCATTGGTCGTGTGCAGCTTAAGAAACTGCCTGCGACCACGCGGCGCCGCAAAAAGGTCTGGGACACGTACCAAAAAGCTTTCGCCGGCGTCGAAGGGCTTCTTCGGCCACCTGAGCCAGCCAAGGGCTACAAGAGCGCCTATTTTATGTATTGGATACAAGTGGGCGACAAGCGAGACGCCCTTGCGGCTTATCTGGCCGAGAACGGAGTGTATTGCACGTTCCGGTACTATCCGCTGCACCTGATAAAACACTTCAATTCAGACGTTGTTTTGCCAGGCGCCGAACTGGCCAATGAAATCACACTCAACATTCCATTGCACCAGAACCTGACGGACGCGCACCTTGAAAAAATCATTGGTCTGGTCAAAACCTTTCTATCTGAAGGCCGCACATAGGGCAGGTTCGATTGGTGACAAAGGCTTCGACCAGCAAGCGCGCCCTATGGTGACCGTCCTTAAGCCGCGGTTGCAAACGCAGGCGTCTGCACGGCATCTTGTTCAGCTTTCATGAACTGTGTGAGATCCATGTGCAGTGCCTTCAGCCTGTCGAAATCCCATTGCAACGATGCGATTTCCTGAGTGAGCCGAAAAAGTGTTGGCGCGTGCTGATCGCGTTGTCGCTGATATGCGCGCAGATCACCGGGGCTGGTCAATGCAGCGCTGGCCAGTCGGTTTGCATCTAGAAATGCATCCGTGATGCCATGTGCCGTGGCCGGATCCTTAAAGTAACCCGCGTCGCCAACCAGCGCCCATCCTGGACCGGCGCAATCGCGCATGTGGCCTGCCGCACCGGGAAAGCGACGGATCTTTTCCGCCGGACCGCGCCTTTTAAGATCCGCCGCGATTTCGGGCGCCCATGTGGCGAGTATTTGCAGCATACCACCAAAGGCATCTTTCCCGAACCGCGTAGTAAAAGTATCAGGCTTGCAAGAAACAAACAGGCAATGCATGCCATGCGTCGTCGGGATCAGGCCAGCCGTGACCTGATCGCCATAGTACCAACGGTACCCCTGATTTGGCAGGCCGTCGACATAGGTATAAATCGCCGCAGAACGGTCAGGCGACTGCGCGACAATCCGTGCGCCAACACTCTCGGCGACGGTTGAGCGCCGCCCATCCGCACCGATCAGCAGATCACAGAAAACCCGCTGAACGGTTCCATCCGGGTGACGTAAATCCGCCCCCACGATCCGCCCCGAGGCGGCTTTCGCAACGGAAACTAAGTTCGTGCCACCATGCACCTCAGCACCAGCGTCTTCGGCCGCATCCCGCAAAACCCGGTCCAGCAACCATCGCCGTGGTGCATAAAGACCGATGGCATTGCCGCAAGGTTTGATGGGCACGTCGATCCGTTCATCCCCATAGTGGAAATGCGTGCTGCGAACCGCAGGCGTGCCATCGTTTTGGATGCCGGGCAAAAGACCCCATTGATCCAGCAGTGTCACCGCAGGGCGCATCAGCGCATGGGTCGACAGCGTATCATGAATTTCCTTTTCGCGATCGACGATCAGAACTTTCGCGCCGTTTCGGGCCATTAACATGCCCGTCGCAGCGCCTGCGCAGCGCGCGCCAATGATGATCGCGTCATACCGGTTGTTTGCGAATTGATAAGTCATGTTTCTACTCCTTTGCGTATCTCAGGCGGCCATTTGACGGGGCAGGCCAGTGATCAGGTGGTCGGCAAGGGCGTTTGCGTCGTCACTGGCCCCGTCGATGAATGTCGATTTACGCTGCCGCAGATAGGGCAGGCCCATTGCATAAAGCCCCTGCGCGACAACGCCGCCCTCGTGTTTCAGCGCACCTTTTGCGTCGAAAACCGGCAGGTTGAGCCAGCGGAAATCCGGGTGGTAGCCGGTTGCCCATAAGATTGACCCAAATCCTTCAGCGATCAGATCAACGCTAAGGCGTGGTGCTGCGGGCGGCGCGGTGGGCGCGAACCGTTCGACTGGTGCGAAAAGATTTGACAAGCCATGATCGTCAACCCAATCGTCGATTGAGGTCAAAAGGCGGTTCATTTTCAGATCAGCCCCGGTGCAGAGATTGAACAACGAGCCGGAAAACAAGGCGCGCGCATTGTTCATGGCGACCAGACGGCCGGTGATTTCGACCCCAGTTTCCTGCAACGTATTTAGGTCGATGGTTTCGCCTGCAACCAGCGGCAAAGACGGTGTCCGCCTGACACGGGTGATGTCATCTACTTTGTCATATGGAATGGTTGTCGCGCCGATCAGCTCAAGCCACATGGCGATGTCTATTCCGCGATAGACGCGTGGCAGACGCAGGTGATTGCCGACGGCCAGCGTGACCTGACGCCCGGACGCCTGGATTTCGCGGGCCAGTTGCAACCCCGAGGCAGAAGCCCCGACGACCAATAC
>JBAUHN010000179.1:0-24978 GCA_049680295.1 Sulfitobacter sp. | reverse complement strand
AAATCTTTGATTTGGCAAGGAGTGGGACGGCTGAGATGTCAACAAGTGCCCAAACCACTCATCTGCCCAGTTTCCGCACCACAATCCAATGCCGAAACCTCCGTCTTCCGCACGCTCGCAAGACGCCCTTTTTCACATCACGCGCCCCATCGAACCAGCCTTGCCATCCCGGCAATGCCTCTCTTTCCATCGCCTGCAAACTCCTGTATGCCCGCGCAATCTGAATTCCGGCGCCCGGACCCCAGCGCCTGACAAAGAAGATACCGGGGTCAGGGGGAATTCGCCCCCTATGCAATGGCCAGATTGGCCTAAACAGGAAACTTAGATGTTTAACGTATCGAAGAAATCAATCCAGTGGGGCGAAGAAACGCTGACACTGGAAACAGGAAAAGTCGCCCGTCAGGCAGACGGGTCCGTCATCGCCACATTGGGCGAGACATCTGTCATGGCAAACGTGACATTCGCGCGGAGCCAAAAGCCCGGACAGGACTTTTTCCCGCTGACCGTCCACTACAACGAGAAATATTATGCCGCCGGTAAAATCCCGGGCGGCTTTTTCAAACGCGAAGCGCGTCCAACCGAGAAAGAGACGCTGACAAGCCGTCTGATCGACCGTCCGATCCGCCCGCTGTTCGTTCCCGGCTTCAAAAACGAAGTTCTGGTAATGTGTACCGTTCTTAGCCACGATCTGGTCAATGACCCCGACATGGTCGCAATGATCGCGGCCTCGGCGGCGCTGACAATTTCCGGCGCGCCGTTCATGGGCCCGATCGCCGCCTGCCGCGTTGGATTTGAGGATGGCGAATACATCCTGAACCCAACCGTCGACGACATGACAGACCTGCGCCTGAACCCTGATCAACGCCTTGATCTGGTTGTGGCCGGCACCAAAGACGCCGTGATGATGGTTGAATCCGAAGCCTATGAACTTTCCGAGGCCGAAATGCTGGGTGCTGTGAAATTTGCCCATGACGCATTCCAGCCGGTCATCGACCTGATCATTGATCTGGCCGAAGATGCCGCGAAAGAGCCGTTTGATTTCCAGCCTGTTGACTATTCCGACTTGTCGGCAGCGGTCAAGAAGGCAGGCGAAAAAGCCATGCGCGCAGCCTTTGCAATCGCAGACAAGCAAGAGCGAACAGCCGCGGTTTCCGCAGCACGCGAGACCATCAAAGAAGCCCTGAGCGAAGAGCAGCTTGCGGATGCCAACCTTGGTTCGGCGATGAAAAAGCTCGAAGCTGGCATTCTGCGCGGCGACGTTGTCAAAACCGGCAAACGGATCGACGGTCGTAAAACCGACGAAATCCGCGACATTGTGTCCGAAACCGGCATTCTGCCACGCACCCACGGGTCTGCGTTGTTTACACGCGGCGAAACCCAGGGCCTGGTTGTGACCACATTGGGCACCGGCGATGATGAACAATTCATCGACGCGCTGCATGGCAACTTCAAATCGAACTTTCTGCTGCACTACAACTTCCCCCCCTATTCGGTGGGCGAAGTGGGTCGCGTGGGCCCTCCGGGTCGTCGTGAAATCGGTCACGGCAAACTTGCATGGCGCGCGTTGCAGGCGGTTTTGCCTGCCGCTACGGATTTCCCATATACCGTGCGCGTTGTATCCGAGATCACCGAATCCAATGGCTCGTCTTCGATGGCGTCGGTTTGCGGTGGCTCTTTGTCGATGATGGATGCGGGCGTTCCGCTGAAATCAGCCGTTGCCGGTGTGGCCATGGGTCTGATCCTGGAAGAAGACGGATCTTACGCGATCCTGTCGGACATCCTGGGTGACGAAGACCACCTTGGCGACATGGATTTCAAAGTGGCCGGAACAGAAGCCGGGATCACATCCTTGCAGATGGACATCAAAATCGCAGGCATCACGCCCGAGATTATGGAGAAAGCGCTGGAACAGGCCAAAGCTGGCCGTATTCACATCCTTGGTGAGATGTCCAAAGCTTTGACCGGTGCGCAAGAATTCTCGATCCACGCGCCACGGATCGAGACGATGCAAATCCCCACGGATAAAATCCGCGAAGTGATCGGTTCTGGTGGTAAAGTCATCCGCGAAATCGTCGAAGTTTCCGGCGCCAAGGTCGACATCAACGACGAAGGCATCATCAAGATCGCATCGCCCAATGGCGAAGCCATCAAAAAAGCCTACGACATGATCCATTCGATCGTGGCCGAACCTGAAGAGGGCAAAGTATACACCGGTACGGTCGTCAAAATCGTCGACTTCGGTGCCTTCGTGAACTTCTTTGGCAAACGCGATGGTCTGGTGCACGTCAGCCAGATCGAAAACCGCCGTTTGAACCATCCGTCGGATGTTCTGAAAGAAGGTCAGGAAGTCAAAGTCAAACTTCTGGGCTTTGATGATCGTGGCAAGGTGCGCCTGTCGATGAAAGTCGTCGATCAGGAAACCGGCGAAGAAGTTAATAAAGAAGAAGCCGAAGAATAGTCGGCTTACCTATCTTTCTGGAATGCCCCGTCGGAAACGGCGGGGCATTTTTGCGTCAAACGCATCGTTTTTCCCCTCAATACATTTGGGCTTCTTGACTACATCTGGCGGCGCAGCCCCAATAGTGCTGTTCCAGGAGGGAAAAATGAAAAAATCTATCGCCGAGTTTATCGGCACATTCACACTTGTACTATTTGGCTGCGGCGCAGCGGTAATTGCCGGCGGCGACATCGGCCTGACCGGCATCAGCTTTGCCTTTGGCCTTGCCCTGATCGGCATGGCCTACGGGATAGGCCCGGTATCGGGTTGTCACATCAATCCGGCGGTGACGCTTGGCGTCGTTGCCTCAGGCCGGATGGCGATCAGCGAAGCGGCATCCTACATCATTGCGCAAGTGGCAGGCGCCATTGCCGGTGCTTTGGTGCTTTTGATCATCGCGTCAGGTAAAGCTGACTATTCGGTTGCCACCAATGGTTTGGGTCAAAACGGCTGGGGTGCCGGATATCTTGGTGAATATACCATGTTCGCGGCCTTCGTCTTCGAAGTCGTCGCCACATTCTTGTTTGTGGTGGTGATCCTGGGTGCAACCGGCGGGGGTGCTGCGACACCTATCGCCGGTCTGGCTATTGGCCTGGCACTGGTTGTGATTCATTTGGTCGGCATCAATGTCACCGGCGTGTCCGTAAACCCTGCGCGCTCCATTGGCCCTGCCCTGTTCGCAGGTGCTACCGCCCTGGGTCAGCTATGGTTGTTCATCGTAGCGCCGATTATTGGCGGTGTCGCCGCAGGTATCGTGTTCCGGTCCGGCGTTCTCGACGCGGACACCTGAAATCTGCCCTCGCGCGGCGTATCAACACCGCGCGAGGGTGTGCCAGCGCTGCCTTAGCCGGGCGCTTTGGTTGTGCGCAAATAGGGCAGCACTGTTTCAAAAGTACCGAACTTGGCTGTGGCATCCTCATTGGACACTGTCGGCGGAATAATGACATCATCGCCTGGAACCCAGTTGGCCGGAGTGGCCACGCCGTTCCCGGTCGACATTTGCAGCCCATCGAGCGCGCGCAGCACTTCAGCAAAATTGCGACCCACAGTCATCGGATATGTCATCGACAGCTTGAGCTGTTTGTCCGGTCCGATGATGAAAACCGACCGCACGGTGGCACTGTCCGCAGGGGTCCGGCCATCGGGCAGATAGGCCTCGGCGGGCAACATGTCAAAGGCCTTGGACACGTCCAGCCCGGTATCCGCAATGATCGGAAAACCAGCCGTGGTTCCCGCGACTTTCTCAATATCGCTTTTCCATTTCTTGTGGTCCTCAACGCCGTCAACGGACACGCCAATTACCTTGGTGCCGCGCTTTTCCCACTCAGCAGCAAGCTGGGCAACCGCGCCGAATTCTGTTGTGCAGACGGGTGTGAAATCTTTTGGGTGCGAAAACAAAATCGCCCATTTGTCACCAATCCAATCATGAAATTGTATCGAACCCTGGTCTGTTTCCGCTTTGAAATTCGGAACGACGTCGTTAATACGCAAACCCATTTTTCTCTCCGATGTTGTGGTGGCTGATCTTTGTAAGCCCAACATAATGCGAATTGATCGGGGTTTCATCCCCTCTCTTGCCCTTATTGCAACCCAGTGACAGAGTGCCGCAAATTGGGCCGCAAGGTCAGCTGACATGCAAAGGAGTATATCCATGTTGGAAAAGCGTGATTTCTATATTGACGGTCAATGGGTTGCCCCTGCCAAAGCCAATGATATGGCAGTGATCAACCCCTCTACCGAGGAACAATGTGCCACGATTTCGCTGGGTGGTCAGGCCGATACCGATGCCGCGGTTGCAGCTGCGCGGTCTGCGTTTCCCGGCTGGTCGCAAACCTCAATTGAGGAACGCTCGGTACTATTGAAGCGACTGGATGAGGTTTACAAAGACCGGGCCGAGGAAATGGCCCAGGCCATATCCATGGAAATGGGCGCGCCGATTGATCTTGGTCGTGTTCAGCAAGTGGGTGCCGGCACCTGGCATATGGGCGGATTCCTTAAAGCCCTGAAAAACTTCAGCTTTGAGCGTGATTTCAACGAATCCGAGAAAACGCTGCTGGAACCTATTGGTGTGTGCGCATTGATCACGCCATGGAACTGGCCAATGAACCAGATCGTGCTGAAGGCCGTGCCAGCCATGGCCACCGGGTGCACAATGATCCTTAAGCCGTCAGAGATTTCACCGCTTAGTGGACTGTTGTTTGCCGAATTCGTGCATGAGGCCGGGTTCCCGGCGGGCGTGTTTAACCTGCTCAATGGCGACGGCCCAGGCGTCGGTAGCCAGCTTAGCGCACACCCGGACGTGGATATGGTCAGCTTTACCGGTTCGACCCGTGCCGGGATCGCCATCTCCAAAGCCGCCGCTGACACGTTGAAACGCGTATCCTTGGAATTGGGCGGCAAGGGCGCCAATATTATCTTTGAGGATGCCCACCCCAAAGCCGCCAAATCCGGTGCAATCCGGTGTTTCCGCAATTCTGGTCAATCGTGCAATGCGCCGACCCGGATGCTGGTGCATCAGTCGCGCTATGACGAAGCGGTGGAAATGGCGACGCAAGTGGCGCAAAACACCCATGTTGGTCCCGCCTCTGACGAGGGCCAGCACATCGGGCCTGTCGTCTCAGAGGCGCAGTTCAACAAAATTCAGGGCTTGATCGAAATCGGTATCTCTGAGGCCCGCCTGACTGCGGGTGGTTTGGGCCGACCGGATGGGTTGAACCGTGGCTACTTTGTTAAACCCACGGTGTTTGCCGACGTGACCAACCAGATGACCATCGCCCGCGAAGAAGTGTTTGGCCCGGTGCTGTCGATCATCCCCTTCAACACCGAAGAGGAAGCCATCGCCATCGCCAATGACACGCCTTACGGTCTGACAAACTACGTGCAGACCGAAGACACCGAAAAACGCCGTCGCGTCGCGCGGCAGTTGCGGTCGGGCATGGTGGAAACCAACGGTAAGGGCTTTGCCCAGGGGTCGCCCTTTGGTGGTTACAAACAATCCGGTAATGGCCGCGAAGGCGGTGTGTACGGGCTGGAAGAATTCCTTGAAGTTAAAGCCGTCTCAGGCTGGGCCGCCGAATAATCATTCCGGTTCACAAGAAATGCAAAAGGGCCATCCTTAGCGGTGGCCCTTTTGCATGCGACTGGGCGATTGCTGCTAAAACGGTGCCTTTGATCGTTGTTTCATCGACCGCCCGCTTTGCGGATGATTAAACCGCAGTTCCTCTGAATGCAGCATCATGCGCGGGTAATTCGCCGCCGCCCCTGTGGCATAAAACGGATCGCCCAATATCGGGTGGCCCATGCTTAGCATATGCACGCGCAACTGATGGGTCCGGCCGGTTTTGGGGATCAGGCGCAGGCGTGCGGTATCGCCTTTGTCCTTGATCAACGTCCAGTCGGTCTGCGCAGGCTTGCCGGTGTCATGACACACCATCTGAAGTGGGCGGTTCGGCCAATCAACGATCAACGGCAGATCAATGGTACCCTTCGATGCAGCAGGGACGCCTGATACATCAGCGACATAGGTTTTGCGCGTGCGCCGTTCGCGGAATTGTGCGTTCAGATCGCGCTGCGCATGCGGCGTCAGGGCAAAAACCATGACGCCGGATGTATCGCGGTCCAGCCGGTGCACCAGCAATGCGTCAGGAAAGGCGACCTGCAGGCGGCTGATCAGGCAATCGGCCAAATGCGGACCACGCCCCGGCACCGACAACAGACCCGCTGGCTTGTCCACCAGCACAACATCTGCGTCTTCATGCAAAATATTCAACGGGTAGTTTGGCGGGGCGTATTCAGTTTCCATGAGGCGTGGTTTCAGATGTGGGGCCGGTATTCAACCCGGCCCACGGACATTCCTGGTTATTGTTTGACCCGTTCCGAGTTTGGGTCATACATCGGTTTCAGTGACACTTCGGCAGCCACCCGCGTACCTGCCACGTCAATCTCATATGTTGAGGCCAAAACCTGCGCGGCGGTTTCCCCTTGGCACGGCACATAACCCATCCCGATCGCGCCGCCCAAAGCATGACCATAAGCCCCCGACGACAGATAGCCGACGATTTCGCCGTCCCGCAGCACCGGTTCATTGTGATACAATAGCGGTTCTGGGTCGGTCAGTTTGAACTGGACCAATCGGGTGTTCAGGCCGGTCTCTTTCTTCCGCAGCACGGCATCGCGACCGATAAAGCTGGGTTTGTCGGTTTTGACAGCAAAGCCAAGGCCTGCTTCAAGCACATGGTCTTCGCAGGTGATGTCATGGCCGAAATGGCGAAACCCTTTTTCGATCCGCGCGCAATCCATCATATGCATGCCACATAGCTTCATATCCATGTCCTGCCCGGCGGCATGCAGCGCTTCGAACGCATGGGCGGCCATGTCAGCGCTGACGTAAATCTCCCAGCCCAGCTCACCCACGTAAGTCACCCGGTGCACCCGGGCGAGGCCCATGCCAAGCTCAATCTCCTGCGCTGTGCCAAACGGATTGACCTCATTTGAAAAATCCGCAGGTGACACTTTTTGCAGCAATTTCCGTGCATTGGGCCCCATCACGGCCAGCACGCCTTCGCCTGCGGTGACATCGGTGATCACCACATTGAAATCACCAATGTTGCGCATCATCCAGGTTTGATCGGCCAGCCGTGTCGCCGCTGGTGTCACCACCAGATAGGCGGTTTCTGACAGGCGCGTGACTGTGACATCCGCCTCGATCCCGCCGCGATTGTTCAGAAATTGCGTGTAGACAATTTTCCCAACCGGCACGTCATATTGCCCGCCGCCCACATGGTTCAAAAAGGCAGTGGCATCGCGCCCTTCGACACGGATCTTACCAAATGACGACATGTCATACATGCCAAGATTGTTGCGCACGGCGGACACTTCGGCAGCCACATTGTCGAAAAAGTTCTGACGCTTCCATGAATATTCATATTCGGGCGCCTGGCCGGGGGCGGCGAACCAATTGGCGCGTTCCCACCCTGCCAATTCACCCATAACCGCGCCCTGATCCAGCAGATGCTGGTGGAACGGCGTGCGCCGGACACCGCGCGCAGTCGCTTTTTGGCGGTAGGGGTAGTGGTCCGCATAGAGCAGACCCAGCGTTTCCTTGGACCGCTCAAACAGATAGGTTTTATTGCCCTGAAACGGCTGCATCCGGGCAATGTCCACATCGCCCAGATCAAAGGGTTTTTGACCTTCATCCATCCACTGCGCCAAAGCCATGCCAGCCCCACCAGCGGACTGAATGCCGATAGAGTTGAACCCGGCGGCCACCCAGAAATTGTCAAGCTCGGGCGCCAGTCCCAGATGATAGGCGTCATCGGGTGTAAAACTTTCAGGTCCGTTAAAGAACGTGTGAATGCCCGCTTCTGCCAGCATGGGCAGACGCTTTACGGCGGATTCCAAAATCGGTTCAAAGTGATCAAAGTCTTCGGGCAGTTGGTCAAATTCAAAGCCTGCCGGAATGCCGTTCATCGCCCAGGGTTTCGCGTCGGGTTCAAACGCACCCAGCAACATTTTTCCGGCGTCTTCCTTGTAGTAGGCACATTCGTCCGGCACCCGCAGGACCGGCATCTGGGTCAGCCCGGCGATGGCTTCGGTCACAATGTAGAAATGTTCGCAGGCGTGCAGCGGCACGTTGACGCCCGCCATGCGGCCAACTTCATGCCCCCACATCCCGCCACAGTTCACCACCACATCCGCCGTGATATGGCCGATCTCGCCATCTGCTTCCCAGTCCACACCTGTCACGCGACGCCCTTGCCGCGTGATCCCCGACACCCGTACCCGTTCTTTGATCAATGCCCCACGCTGCCGCGCACCTTTGGCCAGCGCCAATGCGATATTGGCAGGATCGCCCTGCCCGTCCGTGGGCAACCAAACGCCCCCGACAACCCCGTCCAGATTGATATGTTCGTAGCGTTCTTTGATTTCCTTGGGGCTTAATTCCTCGACCGGAACACCAAAGGCGCGGGCCATGGCGGCCTGACGAAACAGTTCTTCGCGGCGTTCTTCTGTCAGCGCGGCAGAAATTGAACCACATTGCCGCAAGCCGGTTGCCACACCGGTTTCGACTTCCAGCCCGGCATAAAGTTCGGCTGAATACCGTGCAAGTTTGGTCATATTGGCAGAGGCACGCAATTGCCCGATCAGGCCGGCGGCGTGCCATGTGGTGCCGGACGTCAGCTGCTTGCGCTCCAGCAACACCACGTCCTTCCAGCCAAGTTTCGCGAGGTGATATGCGACAGAGCAACCAATGACGCCACCGCCAATAATGACAACACGGGCGGATGAGGGAAGATCAGACATCAACGTATCCTTTTATACAAGCACATGCCCGGCCGCGCGCAGGCGGCGGGCGATTTCAGCAATATGGGCAGGGCTGACTTCGCAACAACCACCCACAATCGTCGCCCCCTGTTCCACCCATTTCAGGGCGTGGTCGGCGTAGACCTCAGGCGTTAGATCACGGCGCTTTTGCAACGCATCCACGGTGGGTTTGTCTTTGAGAAAATCATCAGAGATCTGTTCGAACGCATTGGCATAGGCGCCATATGGCAGGCCACTTTGCGCAATGATGTCCAGCGCTGCCGGGATCGCCTCGGGCGACGAGCAATTGATCAGCACCGCTGCCGCCCCGGCCTTGGCAACAGGCAGAATGCTGTCCAAAGGCTCGCCCGAACGCAATTTGGTGCCGTCGCGATCATCCACACTCAGCGATAGCCAGATCGGTTTGCCCGCCGTGGCGGCCCCGGCCATCACGCTAAGCGCATGCTGGTGCGAGACAACTGTTTCGCAGATCAGCATATCGCAATCAGGCGCCAGCAGTTTTGCGATTTCTGCATAAAGCGGCGCGCCAACGTCGGCCTGCGGGTGCAGATCAGGCCGGTAGGACGCGACCAATGGGCCTATTGCACCGGCAACCCGCCGCGCACCGCAGTCTATGACCTCATCCAAAGCCAGCGCGAAAAGACGGTCGAACTGCCCCTCCAGATCGGTTCCGGCCAGCCGGTCGTGATGCACCGCATAGGTGTTGGTGGTAGCCACAGTGGCACCGGCATCGGCAAAATCACGATGAACTTGCCCGACAAGGCCGGGATGGTCGATCATCACCTGGGTCGACCACAGGGGCGTGGGCCGGTCACCGGAACGGTGCACCAGTTCCTGCCCCATGCCACCATCCAAAAGCGTGATGTCGGTCATGCGCGCAGTCTTGCGTTTGACGGATCCCAAAGCGGCGCGTCTTCTTGCACCACAGCGGCGCACATTTTGCCATAGATGTTGATTTCCAGCTGAGTTCCGGGCACCGCCAGATCAGTGCGGATCATGCCCAGTGCGACGGATTTCCCAATGCGGTATCCCCAGTCACCAGACGTGGTTTCGCCCACAACCTGACCTTCATGCCAAACAGTCGACATATAGGGCGCGTCCTGATCGCCCGCATCCACGATCATTGTGACAAAACGTTTCACACTGCCTTGCTGTTTCTCGTTTTGCAGCGCCGCCTTGCCGGGAAAATCCTGCGGTTTTTCCAACCTGACAAAGCGGTCCAATCCTCCTTCAAACATCGAATAATCCGTGCTGAGATCGCCTTTCCATGCGCGGTAACCTTTTTCAATACGCAGAGAATTCAGTGCATACATGCCAAACGGCACTGCGCCGGCACTGACCACAGCGTCATAGATCGCATTCATGCTGCTGTTCTCGGCGTGGATTTCCCAGCCCAATTCGCCAGCAAAGGAAACCCGGATCAGCGCGGCCCATTCGCCTGCGACCTCCGTTTCCTGAAAGCTGAGCCATGGCAGGTTCAGGTCCGCATCCGTCAGACCAGACAGCAAGTCGCGCGATTTCGGGCCGGTCACAATCAAAGTGGACATGCGTGTCGTCCAGTCATCCAGCGTCAGACTGCCATCATCCGGCATGAGGCCAAGCAAGACATCGCGGTCGTGCCATTGCGCGGTGGCTGCGGTCACCAGAATAAACTGATCCTCGGCTTCGCGGGTCACTGACATCTCGGTCAGGATGCGGCCCCGGTTGTCTGCGAAATAAACCAGCCCCACGCGCCCGATCTTGGGCAATGCACCGGTAACACATCCGCGCAACCATTCATCCGCACCCTGACCACTGATCTTGAACCGCGAGAACCCCGGCAGATCAAGAACCCCAACGCCATCCCGCACCGCCTCGCATTCTTGCTGCACGCGAACCGCCCAGGGGCCATTGCGATCCCATGTCTGCGTGCTTTCATGCGAGGTATCATCGCCATCTTTGGCAAACCAATTGGCGCGCTCCCAACCGTTATAGGCACCCATCTGGCCGCCCGCCGCGATGATTTTGTCATGCACCGGCGATAGTTTCTTGTCGCGACCCGCAGGCCATTCGTGGTGCGGGAAATGCATCGCATATTCGTGGCCGTAAACCTCGACCGCCTTTTGGTTGCAATAATCCTGATCGGTGTAATCTGTGTACCGGCGCGGATCGACGGCCCACATATCCCATTCGGTCTGGCCTTGCGTGACCCATTCAGCCAGCACCTTGCCCGCGCCGCCACCTTGGGTAATGCCAAAGGTGAACACGCAGGCCTCAAACGCATTTGGAACACCCGGCATTGGCCCGATCAGCGGTAATCCGTCCGGCGCATAGGGGATCGGCCCATTGATTACCCGACCAACGCCCGAGGTGCCCAGTATCGGCACCCGTGCCATTGCGTCTTCAATGTACCATTCCAGCCGCTCCAGATCATCGGGGTATAACTGGAATGAAAAATCCTCGGGCATTGGATCTTCTGGCGTGACCCAATGCGCTTTGCAGTTCCGCTCGTAAGGACCAAGGTTCAGGCCGTTTTTGTCCTGCCGCAAATAGTAGGACGTATCGACGTCCCGCAGCAAAGGTACCTTGTGTCCGCGTTCCTTGGTCCAGGCGGCCAGTTCCGGGATTTCTTCGGTCAGGAAAAACTGATGGCTCATCACCGTCATCGGCAGGGTCCGTCCGCCATAGGGTTTGAACCATTCCGCAACACGTTGCGCGTAATAGCCTGCCGCATTCACCACCTTTTCGCAGCGGATGTCGCCCTTGTCGGTATGCACAATCCATTCGTCACCATCGCGGCTGACGCCCGTCGCGGGGCAGAACCGTTCAATCCGCGCGCCCATGTCGCGCGCGCCTTTGGCCAAAGCCTGGGTCAGCTGCGCGGGATCGATATCACCATCCGCTGGATCCCAAAGACCGCCTGCCAGATCGTGCTTTTCAATGAACGGATATTTTTCCTTGATCGCGGCGTTGTCCATCATCTCAAGGTTCAGACCCTGATAATTCCCCATCGAACAGGCGCGTTCAAATTCCTGCATCCGCTCTTTGGTATGCGCCAGACGGATGGACCCGGTGACGTGGTAGTTCATCGGATAGTCAACTTCTTTGGACAGCCGCGCGTAAAGATCGAGCGAATAGCGCTGCATGTTCATGATCGCCCAGGACGTGCTGAAGTTCGGACAGTTGCCCGCCGCATGCCACGTGGACCCGGCGGTCAGCTCGTTCTTTTCCAGCAACACGCAATCGGTCCAGCCTGCCTTGGCAAGATGATACAGCGACGACACGCCGACGACACCGCCGCCGATAATGACCACACGGGCGGTTTTGGGAAATTCACTCATCTTCTTGCTCCTCTTGGCGGACGTTGTCCGTGATCTGATAATAATCGCCCTTGTCGGCGGTAAAGATGTGACGATCCAGCGTCAGCCCGGTCGGACCATCCAGCGCGCCCAAGGCAACGCCCATTTCGTCTTCGTCGTGGCCCTTCCAAAACAAGAACGACCCGCAGGTTGGACAAAAGCCACGTTTGGCCGCGTCGCTGGCGGCAAACCAACGCACCTCGCCGGTGTATTTGAAACCGCGCATGGGCACGTTTACGGCGGCCCAATAATGACCCGATTGCTTGCGGCACTGGCTGCAATGGCAGGCGGCGGGGTCTTTCGCCGTCCCGCTGGCCGCAAACTGAACTGCGCCACAAAGACAAGATCCCTTTAGCATCACATTCTCCCCGGAGTGGCAGCGACACCCAAAAGCGCGCCATACACAATAAAGCAAAGCGCCATGACGCGGCGCACCCAGACGTTGAACACCGCCCCTAATGCGGCGCGCCCAATTCCGGCCCCAAGGGCTGTAAAGCTGGTGTAGCTGATGGCCGTCAGCGTCAGCGCGGTGGGCATGATCACAATCATCTGTTCCCAGATCGGCACATCCGGCTGCACAAATTGCGAAAACGCGGCCAGATAACCTGCAACGCTTTTGGGATTGATAGTCGCAATGGCAAGCGCGCGCAAAAACACAGAATGCGCAGGCCTGTCATCAATGCGGACGGGTTTTTTCGCGTTTATCCAACCCCGAATTCCCAGCCAGATCAGCACGCCCGCACCGACCAGTTTGGCGATTGTAAACGCAGCCGGCGATGCCGCAATCAGAGCCGTCACACCCAAAGCCGACAAAACCAGAAACAGGCTGGCCTGCGTCAAGATTGCCAACACACCAATCATGGCACGGCGAAAACCGATGGTCATACCGTTGGAGATGCAATTGACCGCATTTGGTCCCGGCGTGGTGACAAAGACCACCCAGAACAATGCGAAAATGGCCCATGCATCAAAGCTCATCGTTTAATACACCGGTGGGGCAATGGCCCAGATTGCCACGGCAGGTTCATCGTAGGGGTTGGACCAGCGGTGCGTTTCACCCCGGATGCGAAAACTGTCGCCGGGGTGAATGGTAAATTCTCTGCCCGCAATTTCAAGATCCAGCCGCCCTGAAATCAGGTAGCCCACTTCCTGAGTTGGGCGTGTTACGGCGTCACCAATAGAACTGTGCGGCAAAAACGTCGAATGGACCAATTCGAAATCATCCGTAAGATCCGGCGACAACAATTCCTCGACCAGCCCCTCAACCGAACTGCCAATGGCGCGACGGGTCGATTTGCGCACAACAAATCCCGCCTCATCGGCCGGGGCCGCCGCCTGTCGAAACAACATGGAAATCGAGACGCCCAGCACCGCAGTAATTTGGCGCAGATCGGTGATCGAAGGCTCTGACAGATCACGCTCCACCTGACTAAGCCAGCCGACGGACCGATCAAGACTGTCCGCAAGGTCCGACAATGTCATGCCACGCGCTTTTCGCAGCGCACGCAGATCCGCCCCAAGCGTATCAGAATGTGCAGGCAAGTCGTGGCGCATTATGGATTCCCGTGAAAATTGATGTCGTTTTTTCACGGTGGCAGACTCCTGTGAAAAAATCCAGCAAAATTTCACGCGTGCCGCTTGCATCGTGTTGCGGGGTGCGCCGTTGATCCTGACCACCTTGGGTGCTTCAGAAAAAATGCGCCCCTTAGGGGTCAAGCCCAATCTTGCCAAAGACCATGTTCAACATCTCCGCCAAACCAGCAGCATCTGCTTGGCTGAACGCAGCTGCCAAATTGCTGTCGATGTCGAAAACGGCGATCACCTGACCATCGCCATCTCGTACCGGCAAAACCAATTCCGATCTGGTCGCGCTTGCGCAGGCGATATGACCGGGAAAGGCATCCACATCGGCGACAAGCTGCACCTCATTTGTGCGCGCCGCAGCACCACACACCCCGCGTGAAAACGGAATTTGCAAGCATCCGTGCCCGCCCTGATAGGGGCCGACTTTCAGCAACTCCGGTGCAACGACCCGGTAAAACCCGGTCCAGTCAAACCTGTCATCTGAATGGTGCACCTCACACGCAACAGTTGCCATCAACGCCACAACGTCGTCTTCGCCCTCTGTCAGAGCAGCGATCGTCTTGGTCAATTCCGTGTAGTTGACTTGCATTGTGCGTCCCCAAAAGGTCCGGATTTTGGTTAGATCCACACAGTGTTACTGCACAAAATCCGCGTCAAACACCCTTTTTTCGCAGGGCTAATTCATGATTTTCAAAGGAAACAATTTGTTTCCGGGGCAGTTTCGGGGAAATAAGGCAAAACTGCCCAACTTTCTTTTGCCATTTATTGACACCGCGTTGTGCAGGGATTGGAAACGATTGTCGGACCAGAAACGGCTCAGGCGAAAGAATTCTCGTTTGCCGTGCATACTGTTTCGACATTAGGATGCCCGGCCTTAAAAAACGCCAATCCAAGGCATGCCCTTCACAATTTATTCTACTTCTGGCTGTATTTCCCCACCTAATTTCCGCCGTATTGCCCCGCCAGTAACCTCACATGTTAAATGTTTTCTCATGCAGAGGACCCGGGCAGGCTGCCCCGCCAATGCCGGAAAATTTGTAAGTAGGTAGGTAACCATGAAGTATATTTTAATCGTCGACAATTACTCAACGCGGTCCATAAATCGCGTCACAGCACTGAATGCTGCCAAAAAAGAACGGCGCGCAGCCTATTTTTATCACGTCGCCAGCATTGTTTCGGTGTTCGGACTCTTGTCAGTAGCAATGGTCGTCGCTGTCGGCTGATTACCCGCAGTGGCAGGCTTGGCCAAGTCAATTCTGTTCGAATTCCCGGCCACCTTAGAGGATCACCGCCCCAAGCATCCGCGATAGGGTGCCATTTGTCGTTGTGGTGTAGTTTGATTTTTTGAGTTGACCCATTTTGTATTTCACTTGTATACAATTTGTACGCAGGAGAATCGAATTTGAAAAAACCCTCAAAATTGCATTGTCTGACGGACCTCAAGGCACGGATTCTGTCGCAGGATATTGCACCCGGTTCCGATCTGGATGAGGCGCGACTGTCCGAGGAATACGGGATTTCCAGAACGCCCTTGCGCGAAGTGCTGCAAAGACTGGCGGGCGATGGCTACGTCCAGCAACAAGAAAACCGCGGCGCCAAGGTCGTCTCGATGGACCTGGCAGTCATGCGTGTGTTTTTTCAGACCGCACCGTTGATCTATTCATCCATTGCCCGACTGGCTGCCGAAAACCGGACCAGCCGGCAATTGGCCGGACTGAAAACAACGCAACAAAGCTTTACCCAGGCCGCACTGGGACGGGAAAACGCCAAGGCCGCGCTGCTTAATCATCAGTTTCACGAACAAATCGGCGACATGGCCCAGAACCCGTATCTGCTGGCCAGCCTGAACCGCATGTTGGTCGATCATACAAGGCTCAGTCATACATTCTTTCGACCGCAAACCCACGCGGATGAAACCCGGATCGCCAAATCCATCGCCCAACATGACGCAATGATTGCGGCAATCGAGGCACGGGAACCTTCCGTCGCCATCGACCTGACCCTGCAACACTGGGATCTGTCCCGCGATCAATTGGAAAAATACGTGCGCCCCGATCCTCTGCCGCTTGACGTGATATCAATGAAAGAAAAAAGCCATGCAATTTGAAGGCATCTACACGCCCATAGTGACCCCGTATCACGATGACTTTTCCTGCAATGAACCTGCGTTGGCACAAACCGTCGACCATTTGATCAGCGCAGGCGTCAACGGTATCATCGTCGCAGGATCGACCGGTGAATACTACGCACAAACGACCGATGAACGGATCGCGATGATGAAAACCGCCGCCGGTATGATCGCCGGGCGTGTGCCGATGATCGTCGGCACAGGCGCCATCCGCACCGAGGACAGCATCGTCTTTGCACAGGCCGCAAAAGAGGCAGGTGCCGATGCCTTGCTGGTGGCAACTCCACCCTATGCCTACCCGACGGGTCGCGAAATCGCCCTTCATGCGCTGGCGATTGATCGCGCTGCGAACTTACCGATCATGCTGTATAACTACCCCGGTCGGATGTCGGTGAACATGGACGAGGAAACGCTTGACCGTCTTGGCCGCAGCCCAAACTTCTGCGCGATCAAGGAAAGTTCTGGCGACATCAACAGGCTGCACATGCTGGCGCGGGATTATCCGCATATCGCGCTGTCGTGCGGGATGGACGATCAGGCGTTAGAGTTTTTTGCATGGGGCGCGCGCAGTTGGGTCTGTGCTGGATCAAATTTCGCCCCCGAAGCGCACATCGCTCTATATCAGGCCTGTGCCGTCGAGGGCGATTTCACCAAAGGCCGCGCCATCATGTCGGCCATGCTGCCGTTGATGCGCGTTTTGGAACAGGGCGGAAAGTTCGTGCAATGTATCAAATACGGGCTAACCTTGCGCGGTATTGATGCCGGCCCGCCCCGCAAACCCCTGCAACCTTTAAACAAAGACGACAAACGCGAATTGGCCCAAGTGATCACAACCATGAACACTGCCATCGCCGCCATCACGGGAGAGGCATAATGACCGACCTTTTGACCAAAGCGGAATACCGCGCCATCGCCCAAAGACTTGATCTGCCACGCACTGCCTTTATCGATGGCATGTACCGCGCGGGCTCGGGGTCCGCGCTGACCACAACAAACCCCGCCACCGGCGAGACCCTGTGCCAGATTGCCGCCTGCAATGCAGATGACGTTGATATCGCGGTGGCAAAAGCACGTGACGCGTTTGAACAAGGCCACTGGTCAAAGATGCACCCGTCAGCGCGCAAGGACGTTTTGATCCGCCTGTGCAAATTGATGACCCGCAATCGCCGTCAATTGGCGGTGATGGAAAGCATCGAAAGTGGCAAACCCATCCGCGATTGTGAAACCATTGATGTGCCCGAAACCATCGACTGTATCAAATGGCACGCGGAAGCTGTTGATAAAATATATGATCAGACCAGCCCAACGGGCGACGACGCAATCTCGATGATCGTGCGCGAACCGATCGGGGTAGTGGGGGCTGTCTTGCCGTGGAACTTCCCTTTGATGATGCTGGCCTGGAAAATCGGCCCGGCATTGGCGGCAGGGTGTTCGGTGATCGTAAAACCGGCCGAGCAAACATCGCTGACAGCACTTTGGGTTGCGGAACTGGCAACCCAAGCCGGCGTTCCACGCGGGGTATTACAGGTCCTGCCCGGTGATGGACCGTCCGTTGGCGAACCACTTGGCCGGCATATGGATGTGGATATGGTCAGCTTTACCGGGTCCACCGAAACCGGGCGGCGGTTTTTGCACTATGCCGCGGACAGCAATCTTAAGAAAATCGTACTGGAATGCGGTGGCAAGAACCCTGCCGTCGTTTTTGACGATGCTGAAAATCTGGATCATGTCGCCGAACATGTGGTGAATGCCGCCTTTTGGAACGCCGGTCAGAATTGTTCGGCCGCATCACGGTTGATCGTGCACAAGGATGTAAAAGACGCGCTGGTGCCCCGTATTGAGGCCCGAATGCGCGACTGGAAAACCGGCGACCCGCTGGATCCGGCCAATCACATAGGCGCGATGATTGACGCCGACCATTGCGCCAAGGTCAGCCGTTTTCTTGACAAAGCAGATCGCGCCGATAGCCCCTTTATCAAACCGGTGATCTATCACGTCAGTCGCGACGACCCCAAAGCGCGCGAGGAAATCTTTGGGCCGGTTTTATGTGTCATTACCGCAGGCAGCAACGATGAAGCGATCGCCATCGCCAATCAAACCGACTACGGGCTTGCGGCCAGCGTTTTCACAGCCAACACCCGCCGCGCTATCCGCGCAGCCCGCGACATTCGCGCCGGAACCGTCACCGTAAACTGCTACGGCGAGGGCGACATCGCCACGCCCTTTGGCGGCTACAAACAATCAGGCTTTGGCGGGCGCGACAATGGAGTTCATGCGCATGATCAATTCACCGAGCTGAAAACCATCTGGATTGATCTGACCGATCCCGCCGAAGGCGACAACGTCGCATGAGCGTCGATGCCGTAGGCACTGTCCGGCGCGGGCGCGGGGCGCGCAAGGCGTTCCGCCAAACCCGCGACACCAAAATGTTGCCCGCCCTGAAACGCGGCATCCCGCTGACGGAACCGATGAATGCCGATCAGATTGCCCGGATCGACGCCGCCTCGATGGACATTCTCGAAGACGTTGGCGTGGTGTTTCGCGATAACATCGCCCTTACCGATTGGAAGCGTGCTGGCGCCGATGTGCGCGGCGAAACCGTGCACCTTGACCGTGGGCTGATCCGCGAACTGATCAAATCAATCCCGGCGTCCTTTACCTATCACGCACGCAACCCCGACAATAACCTGCCTTTTGGCAACGATCATTCGATCTTTGTGCCGATGACAGGGGCGCCCTATCTGCGCGATCTGGATGATGTGCGGCGCAACCCAACGCTGAAAGACCTGGCTGATTTTCACAAACTCAGCCATATGCTGCCCGCGATCCATTCCTCCGCCCATCATATTGTCGAACCCTACGACCATCCGATCAGCCATCGCCATCTGGCAATCACCTATTCCTCGATGAAACATTCCGACAAGACGTTTATGGGCATGACCACCAGCCCCAAAAACGCCGAAGACGTGATGGAAATGTGTGCGATCCTGTTCGGGCGTGACTACATGCGCGACCACCCGGTTGTGACGGGAAACTGCAACGGCAACTCGCCTCTGGTCTGGGATGAAACCATGCTGGGGGCGATGCGGGCGTTTGCCAGATACAACCAACCAGTGCTGTGTTCGCCCTTCGTGCTTGGGGGTGCCAATACCCCCGCAGGTGTGGCCCCCGCCGTGGCGCAACTAAACGCCGAAGCACTCAGCGCGCTGGCCTATACACAAGTCATCAACAAAGGCACGCCAGCGATCTACGGACACTATCTGTCAACCGTGTCGATGAAATCCGGCGCGCCCATGGCAGGCACCCCCGAGATTAGCCTGATGAATATGATGATCGGCCAGATGGCGCGATTTTATGATGTGCCATGGCGCACGTCGAACACATTGGGCGGCGCCAAGACCTTTGACGCGCAGGCCGGATATGAAAGCGCCACGACGATGATGTCGGTGTTGATGTCCGGTGCCAACTACATCTGGCATTCGGCGGGCTGGAACGAGGCGGGCATGCATTGTTCCATGGCCAAATTCATTGTCGACGCCGAACAATGTGCCATGGGCTACCGCATGGTGCAGGGCATCAATTGGGACGACTTTGACGAAGCCATGCAAGCCGTGCGCGATGTCGGCCCAGGCGGTCACTATCTGGGCCACCCGCATACGCTGGAGAACTTTCAACGGGCGTTTTTCATGCCTGAAATGTTCGACAACAACTCGATCGAACAATGGCAGGCAGATGGTGCGGTTGAGATTAACGAACGCGCCCTGCAGCGCGCAAAAGACCTGCTGAACGAATACGAAGAACCCAGGCTTGATCCCAGCGTGGACGATGAACTGCGCGATTATATCGCCCGTCGTGAACGCGAAATCCCGGCGGCTGATGCGCTAAATCAGGATCACTAGGGTGGCGCGTATAGAGGTCAAAAAACTGCCCCGCGACCCTGGCCCCGCTGCCTGGAACTGCCTGTTGCCGGACCCAGGTCCTGTTTTACAACTGAACGGCAATCAGACCGCAGACTGGGTGGTGATAGGTGCAGGGTTCGCCGGATTGGCCGCCGCGCGACGCCTGTCACAGATTTGCCCGGACGACCATATTGTTATCCTTGACGCGCGCCGTGTTGGCGAAGGCCCCGCCGGGCGCAATTCCGGGTTTATGATTGATCTTCCGCATGATCTGTCCTCCTCTGATTATGGCGGGGCTTTGGACAAGGATGTGGCACTGACCCAGGACAACCGCCATGCCATCGACTTTGCCGCCCGGATGGCGCAGGATTTTGGCCTGAGCGACGAAGCCTTTACCCGCAGCGGAAAAATCAACGGCGCGGCCAGCGAAAAGGGTGACCGTCACAACCGCGAATATGCCGCACATCTGTCGACCATGGGCGAGCCGTGCCAACGGCTAGACGCGGATGACATGGCGCAGTTGACCGGCACCGACTATTACCGCAGCGGGTTATTTACGCCCGGTGCAGCCATAATCCAACCGGCAGCATTTGTGCGCGGTGTTGCGCGCGGGCTGGCGTCAAACCGCATCCAGATATTCGAAGACAGCCCCGTCACAGCCCTTGAACGGAAAGGCGACTGGCTGGTGACCACGCCCACCGGGCAGATCACGGCACCTCGGGTCATTCTGGCGGTGAACGGCCATCTCAACAGCTTTGGTTTTCAAAAGCAGCGGCTGATGCACATCTTTACCTATGCCTCGATGACCCGCGCCCTGACCCCGGACGAAGTGACAAGGCTGGGCGGCGCAAAAATATGGGGACTGACACCGGCCGACCCGGTTGGGACAACCGTGCGCCGGATCAGCGGCACCGGTGGCGACCGGATTGTGGTGCGCAACCGATTTACATTCGATGCCTCCATGGAGGTTTCTCAGGCCCGTCTGAACCACGTCGCCAAAACCCACGACAAATCCTACCGCGCCCGTTTCCCGATGTTGGCCGGGGTTGAGATGCAATACCGCTGGGGCGGTCGGCTGTGCCTAAGCCGCAATAACGTCAGCGTTGTTGAAGAGGTCGAAACCGGGCTTTTCACCGCCTGCTGCCAAAACGGTCTAGGGACGGCGCGCGGCACCTTGTCGGGGATGCTGGCCGCCGAGCTGGCAACAGGCACCCGGTCGGTGCAGCTGGATCGCGCGATTGCCGCTGAGAAACCCACAAAACTACCGCCCCATCCGATTGCCAGTTTGGGCGCAAACGCATTGATCAGATGGCAGGAATTGAAAGCCGGCGCCGAGCTTTAGCGAGGCGTCAGCCCACCCACATCTGAAATGGGGTCTACCCAAACATGATCCGCAATCACCTGCATGTGATGCCATGGCTTTTGCAAGCCTGCGGCAGGCGCTCTATGGTCAGGATCAGTGCAAATGTGGAAAGAACCGTAAATGAATACCATGCCGGGGTCAGACCACCACACCACATATTCCGCCGCTTTGGTGACCGGGGCCGCACAAAGGTTGGGCCGCGAAATGTCACTTGGCCTGGCACGCCGCGGCGTCGACATAGCACTGCACTATAACAGCAACGCACAGGCTGCAGAACAGACCGCCCATGACATCCGCGCGTTTGGCGTCAAATGCGTCACCTTGCATGCGGACCTGCTGGACCCGGATCAAACCGGCGCTTTGGTTCAACGTGCCCGTGACGGATTAGGCAAGGATCTGGATATCCTGATCAACTGCGCCTCAATCTTCAAATACGATTCGATCAAATCCGCGACCCAAGACAGCTGGGACATGAACATCGATTCCAATCTGCGCGCACCGTTTGTTTTAACCCAAGACTTTGCCCGACAAGCCCCCGCCGCAACGCGTCAAAGCGATGGCGAAATGTTGGCGCGGGCGTGCGTGATCAACATGGTCGACCAACGTGTCAAAAAGCTGACGTCGGAATATATGACCTATACGATCGGAAAAATGGGTCTGTGGGCCTTTACCCAAACCAGCGCGCGCGCTTTGGGCCCCGATATACGCGTCAATGGCATTGGTCCGGGCTCAACCCTGCAAGGCGCAGAACAATCTGACGCGCAATTTGCCGAACACCGCCGCGGATCACCGTTGCAACGCGGCGCTAATGCGCAAGACATCGTGCAAGCCATGAACTTTCTGTTGGACGCGCGCGCCTTCACTGGCCAGTTATTGTGCATTGATGGCGGGCAACACCTGTAGGCACGCAGCTGCGACACAACAAAAGGAAACCCCGGCACAGTGACGCTATTGTTGATTGGCACTTGGTATCTTTATGCGGGCGGCGTTGTCGCGACCGTTTTTTTGATATTCGGGCTGGGTCGTCTGGACGAAAACGCCCAAGGCGCGTGGATATTTCGCCCCTTGTTGATCCCCGGCGTTTTGCTGATCTGGCCACTGGTGATATGGCGCGTTTGGGTGTTGCGCAAAGGCGAGGAACGTCTAGACCGCCACCGCATGCCCCGCAAAGCCCAAAGCCGGGCCGCTTTGGGCTTTGTCTGCGCCATCCCCCTGATCATCGCAGTCGCAATATTTGCCCGCCAGGACCCCAGCACATTGGCACCGCCCATATTGCTGGAGGCCGCGAAATGAGCGTTAAATACGTCCCCGTTCAGTGGAACCTGAACAAGTGGAAATATGATGCAGTGCTGGTCGCTTTGGTCGTTGTCTACATCCTGACCTTTATTCGTTTGGGCACACCTGCGGCAGAACTGACGCGACCATTCGACTACGCAATCCTTAGAATGCGGGCCTTTGGCACCTGTGCGTTTTTCATGCTCACCGCCATTTTATGCATCGGCCCGCTGGCCCGGCTCGACACGCGGTTCTTGCCGGTCCTCTACAATCGCAGGCATTTCGGCGTTCTGACAACTGCGGTGGCATTTACCCATGCGGTCTACGTGCTGGGCTGGTACTTTAGCTTTTCACCGCAGCCGCAGCTTGAAGCCTTGCTGACGTCCAACGTCAGCTTTGCTCAAATACTGGGCTTTCCAATCGAAGCACTGGGCATTGCCGCCCTGCTGATTTTGGCGATTCTCGCCGCCACCAGCCATGATTTCTGGCTGGCCTTTCTGTCCGCCCCGATCTGGAAAGCGCTGCACCTGCTGATCTACCCGGCCTATGTCTTTGTGGTGGCTCATATTGCCCTTGGCTATTTTCAGGATGCAAAAAATCCCGCCTTTGGCATTCTCTTTTCAGGTTCGGCGTTATTGGTCGCGGGCCTGCATTTTCTGGCCTGGCAAAAGGAAAGACAGGTCAAACCAACGGTTACTGACTGGGTCAAAGCCTGCAAACCCACCGACATCCAGGACAAACGCGCCGCTATTATCACCCTATCCGCCAACGAACGTGTGGCGATCTTTAGAACCGGGAATTCCTATTCCGCAGTCTCAAACACCTGTGCCCATCAGGGCGGCCCTTTGGGCGAAGGAAAGATTGTATTCGGCTGCGTCACATGCCCCTGGCATGGCTTTAGCTACAAGGCCCGCAATGGCCGGTCGCCCGCACCTTTCACCGAAATGATCCCGACCTACAACATGAAGCTGGAGGGCGGCATCCTATATATCGACCGTCAGGCCAACCAACCCGGAACCGACGTTGAACCCATCATTTTCCGAGACACTGATCATGGCTAAACCTGCAGATCCATTCTTTGTCGGTTGGGGCAAAATTCCAAAAGGCCTGAGGCCCTTTCTGATCGCATGCTCGGTCTTCATCCTCGTTTTCTTCGCCACCGTTTCCTACGTTATTTCGTCAACTCAAACGGATACTCAGGGCGGCGCATTTATGGGGCCCGCGACTGCAATCGGCATCCTGCGCGCCGATCCCTACCCGGTCTTGCATGTGATCGAGAGTAACCGTTACGCGCGTGGCGAAACCATTTTGCTAACCGGCGGCGGCAAACGCGGCGTCATCAAGCGCGCCAAGGATCTGGATGGCCGCACCGTCAGGATTGCCGGCACCACATTGCAGCGCGGCGATTTGAATGGGTTGCAGCTGCGCAATGGCCAAAACGGGCTGCGCGCCGATGACAGTGAAACGGATGGTTTTGCCGTTAGGACAACGCAATTGGGGCGCTGGAAACTGACGGGCGAGATTTGCGACGGGAAGTGCCTGAACGGCGCTATGCGACCCGGCAGAGGTTTGGCGCATAAAGCCTGCGCAAACCTGTGTCTGCTGGGCGATGTCCCGCCGGTCTTTGTATCATCCGGCGCTGTCGAGGGCAGCCAGTTTTTGCTAATGGCCAATGCAAAGGGGGGGCCAGTGACACAAGACATCCTGAATTTCACAGCCACTTACGTTGAAATCGAAGGCGTCGTTGAAAGGCATGGGGATTTATTGGTCTTTAACATTGACCCCAAAACGATCCGGCACGCGCCATGATGTTGCGCGGTCTGACGATAATACTGGCTGGGTTGGCCACATGGGCGCTTTGGTTTGGCTATGGCCAGCTTTCCCTCTTGCGCGGCACCCAGTTTTGGGACTTCCGCTATGTCATCTTTGCGATCCTTGGCCTGCTGGGCCTAAGTGCCGTGGAATGGGCGCTGGGATGGATTAAGAAGAAAACGAAAGACGGCTAATGAATTTGCGCCGTGGAAATCTGCAATGAACAACATCCAGTGATCTGCTTTTCCAAAGTGCTTTGATGTTCAAAGACGCCTTCAACCAACCTGCATAGTCTGCCAGCGCCTCTTCATTCAGGCCGATCTTACGCATATCACGGATGCACAAGAACTCTATTCGGCCACAGATTTCGACGTTCACCTGACATGGGGTATGAAAGATACTTTCATTCCGGCCGAGCATCGGCACGAGTGACATGATCTCGTGAAGGCAAAGCATTACACAAATTCCTGACGCGTCTCACCTGGTACATGCGGGCGCGCCTGCAGCCCTTCTGGGGTCCCTACTCCGAAACGTCCAAGGTCTAGCCCAATCTCTCATCGCAGCAACGGCGTGACTGCCACCCTGCGTAATCCTGAAAGTCCGGTTAACCTTTCGCTTGGCTAAAGTTCGGTGGTGCTGTGAGGGAGGATTGAACTCCCGACCTCGTCATTACCAATGACGCGCTCTACCACTGAGCTACCACAGCCTAAAAACTCCGAGGGTGTTAGAACATACGCCCTACTAATACCATACTAAAA
>JBAUHN010000178.1:0-2470 GCA_049680295.1 Sulfitobacter sp. | reverse complement strand
ATAGCTTTTCATGAACTACCCTAACCAGACGTCTAGGAACAACATCACGACGAGACCAATCGCAAGGCCAGTCGTCGCTTGCTTTTGATGGCCGCTGCGGTGAGTTTCAGGAATGATTTCATGGCTGATGACATAAAGCATCGCGCCCGCGGCAAATGCCAGACCCCACGGAAGCAATGGTTCAGCGACAACAATTACAGCGGCTCCCAAAAAGCCGGTTATAGGTTCAACCAAGCCAGTCAGTGCCGCAACACCAAACGCAGTGCGCGCTGAGTATCGCTCTCCCAGCAATGCGACCGCCACCGCCAAACCCTCTGGTGCGTTTTGCAAGCCTATTCCGAGAGCAACGGGAAAGCCGCCAGTAAAACCATCGGCCCCAAAGGCGACGCCAACCGCTAGACCTTCTGGCGCATTGTGGATCGTGATTGCGATAATGAAAAGCCAGACGCGGCGCAGTGAAGCTGCCTCGGGGCCTTCTCTTCCGCTGCTGAAATGTTCGTGCGGGATCATTTCGTTCATGAGAGCAACTGCTCCCATCCCCAACAGAATAGCGACACAGACGATCAGCGCCGGTGTTGCGCCATCTCCGTATCGCCCTTCTGCAGCGTCAAGCGCAGGAATGATAAGTGAGAAGAAAGAAGCCGCGAGCATGACCCCCGCAGCAAAGCCAAGCGAAATGTCGCGCCACTTTCGTGAGGGTGTCTTGCCGAACAGCACCGGTGTTGCGCCGACAGCGGTCATAAGACCGGCAATGAGACTTCCAAGAAATCCGAGCATGACAGGCGAAAGTGATGCGAACTGTTCCAACTCAGCTTTCCGGATATGATGAAAATATTTCAGTGCTGCCGTCTGATTTGATCAAAAAGACATCGTAGGCATCAGACCCATCCCCGAAATCCATTCCGGGCGAGCCGATAGGCATACCTGGAACGGCAAGGCCAATGGCTTCGGGACGTTCTGCGAGCAATCGAGCGATATCCTCAGGTGGAACATGCCCCTCGATGGTGTAACCTTCAACAGTCGCAGTATGGCAAGAATATAATTTCGCGGGGATACCACGATCCATTTTCAAACGGACCAGCGCGCCGCCCATGTTTTCGCCTTCAGGAGCAAAGCCAGCGTCTGCCAGCTTCTCCATCCAAGCGACACAACAGCCGCACCCTCTTGTCTTTCCGACGTGAATTGCAGTTTGTGCGGTTGAAACTGTTGCTACAGTTAACATAAGCGTTGCAACAGCCAGAATTTGGATTTTATTTCGCATCATTCATTCCTTGATGTATTTTTACTAGTTTTATGCCGCAACCAAATGTTTTGCAGTTTTGTTCATTTAACATCAGGTCTGTTGTTTCCGCAGACGATGCCGCTTCCGGTCCGAGACACTTTAGCTTCATGAGTTCACCCCTACTGTACTTGCCCGCATTGCGCGTCGAATTTTTGGAACAGCAAATTCACGCGGTTCATGATAGTCAACAATGCTGACGAAGCGGCCTGTTGCATCGAAAAGGAAAACACCTGAGGTGTGATTTAATGTGTAGGTTCCATCGTCATCTACCACTTTTTCATAATCGACGCGAAAGCCCTTCGCGACCTTGGCAATCTGTTCTGGTGTCCCTGTCCAGCCTTGAATTTTCGGATGGAAATAAGAAACGTACTCAGCCATTGCTTCAACTGTATCGCGCTCGGGGTCGACGGTGATCAGAACTGTATTCAGATCTTCAGCCTGTGAGCCTAGCTCGTCTAACCAACCGGAAATATCCGAAAGCGTCGCCGGACAAACGTCTGGACAGTAGGTAAAGCCGAAGAATACCAAACTTGGTTGGCCAACTAGGCTCTGCGAACCCACATCTTTACCGTCTTGATTGATCAGGTTGAAGTCCATCGCGGTCAACGGCAAAGACCGCTTGCTGATGACAGATTCAGCGCCAGGCCCGTCGATCTGCCACCAGCCAAAGACCAAAGCAGCAATAATCGCCGCAGTTCCAACCGCTAGGAATTTGGCCACTCTGACTATCACGCGCTTCAACCTTCAGGGCCACGCGAACCGATGCCCAGGACAGGTACATTGGTTTCGACCTCCGTTCCGTCCGAGAACAGCAGCGTCATCATAAACGTCTCGCCCTTGACGAGCGGTGCGTTCAGTTTCATCAGCATCGCGTGATACCCGCCGGGTTCGAGGGCAATCATTCCACCCGCCGGGATCAAAATATCATCGGCCGGAGCCATGCTGCTGATACCGTCGGAGTTCGTTCGGGTCTCATGGAATGAGGGCATTCCTGCGATATCTGTGCGCAGTCCAACAAGGGAAATCGCTTCGCTGCTTTCATTTCGAACGATCAGATAGGCCGCACCGGGTCGCGATGTTCCAATACTCGCGCGCGCCCATGGTTTCTCAATCACAATTAATGGTTCATCTGAACTTTGCTGTGCTAAAGATGCGATCGGGAAACCGACTAAAAGAGTGACGCAGAGC
>JBAUHN010000177.1:0-1942 GCA_049680295.1 Sulfitobacter sp. | reverse complement strand
CTCTAAAGTACCCATTTTCCGGCGAACACGAATTCATCGATTTATATCGAAAAAATCTCGTGCTCAATACAACTTCATAGGAATAGGCTTTGTCCCTTCCAGTCAATCAACCGGGTATTTTGCAATCAGCTCCTGTCGACTGATCGACCAGCGGAAATGGAGTAGAGTATCCTCAGAAATTGCTTCGGTTACTGCTAGGGTCAGGAACCATCAATCCTGCATCTTCACGAAATTTCAGCGGCATGCGCCGCTTGTCCGTAGAAAGTCTCTGCCCATCCTCTGGCCCTTCGGCCAAACGGTTGGTCAGCGAGAGAACCGACCAAGATAGGCGAACCAATATGCCAAGGCGACACCGCCTGCTCCGCCGGTAATATTTCCCAAGGTGACCCAGATCAAATTCGCCAATGCATCAGTCACCGTTACGCCGGACCCGGCCATCCAGCCCTGGGGAAAGAAGTACATATTCGCTATTGAATGTTCGAGGCCAAGCAAAACAAACGCACTTATCGGCCAGAGGATCGCCAGCACCTTTCCGGCCACAGTCCGTGCAGCAAACGACAGCCAAATCGCGAGACACACCAGCACATTGCACAAAGCGCCCCGCACGAAGGCCTCCAATGGCAGCAACGCGGCCTTGGCTTCAGGGATTTTTGCGGCGGTACCTACCATCGGGCCATCCAGAAGACCGCTTAACCCGAAGGCAACGGCGAGCCCCGCAGCGCCGATCAGGTTGCCCGCATAAACCACGGCCCAACTTCGCAACAGCAGGCGCATTGTGATCTTTCCATCAACAGCCGCCATGATCATAAGCGCATTGCCGGTAAACAACTCTGCGCCACCGACGATGACCAGAATAAGACCCAGCGAAAACACCACACCGCCAAGCAATCTAGAAGGCCCAAAAGTGGCATCCACCCCGGTCATCACGGCCGTGTAAGCTGCTGCACCGAAACCAATGAAGGCGCCGGCAAGGATAGCGAGCACAAACATCTGCAACAACGGAAGCTGAGCCTTGGCAATGCCCAGGTCTTCTATCAGGACCGCGATTTTCGCGGGCTTGTAGGCATCATGGCTGTTTTCGCCGGTCATCCTGTAGACAGCCTCAGATCAGTCCGAGAGAGGACGTCACCTGCCTCCGGTAAATCCTTGGCTTTGTGGGAGAATGCGTCGATGCCGGTCATGAAATTGTCCGCCTTTGCAATGTTGGCATTGCCGCGCTTTTAGACGGCATAAACTTGGGGCTAATTGATCAATATCAAGGGCTCTTCACGTATCTCCGATATCCCGGCTCGAATCCAAACGGCCGCGCCATTGGGTAAAAACGACGGTTAATAGGAGCGTGGCCTTTGGGGATTGATCCTGATCATTTCAATCTTCAGATTCGGCCTTAACTTGGTCCAACACATAGAAGGAATCGCCATGAAGCTGTTACTAGGATCGCTAGCCGTCATTCTGTTAATGCAGAATTCCGCAAGTGCACAGGATACTAATGCGGGCGCTGAGCTGTTTGATATCCATTGTTCGACCTGCCACGGCTTGGACGGACGCGGGAATGGGCCTTTAGCCCCTGCCCTGCTTTTGCAACCACCGTCTTTGCGCGAACTGGCAAAGCGATATAAGACATTTCCGACAACACGGGTCGTGATGCGCATTGATGGACGTGACCCGCTTGTCAGCCACGGCTCACCGATGCCGATTTACGGGTCTTTCTTTGAAGGAGATGATACGCCGCTCAAGTCAGAGACCGGACAACCTATTTTGACCAGCCGCCCGATTGTCGACCTCGTAGCGTATCTGAAAGAGATTCAGGAGTGATATGATTGGCCCCGATCCATAGGTCTCAAAAATCTCTGACGCATTTTTCAAGCGGGAAACAAAGGGACGGATGGCCGTAGATGCTGTGATACGACAAACGCTTTTGCCTTTGTAACGAATGGAGAAC
>JBAUHN010000176.1:0-18160 GCA_049680295.1 Sulfitobacter sp. | reverse complement strand
CAATAGCGGCCAGTTTCCGTCAGGCAAAGGCTGGTCCATACCTTCCCAACCGATGCGGGTTGACCCTTTGCGCCCGGCATGGCCGATCTGGCAGCAGATTTTCGCATCTGTCTCAGCGTGGACAAATGCGGTCAGGCGTGCCCATGCGGTTTCGTGTTCAGCGGCGTATAGCCCAGGACATCCCGGCGTGATGCGCCCATCCGGCGCCACGCATGTCATTTCGGTGTAAACCAGTCCGGCCCCACCTTTTGCGCGCTCGCCATAATGGATCAAATGCCAATCAGTCGGGCAGCCATCCTTTGCTTTGTATTGCGCCATCGGCGACACCACGACGCGGTTTTTCAAGTGCATGTCGCGCAATCGGAACGGGGCAAACATCGGCGCGCGGGCAGGGCCATTGGCCTTGGCCCCTGCCTGATCCATGAACCACGCCTCGGCTGACCCCAGCCATTCGGCATCTCGTTCGCGCAGGTTTTCGTGGGAAATCCGCTGCGAGCGGGTCAGCATGGAATAATTCAGCTGCACGGAATCAAGACCCAGATACCGTTCCACATCCTCGAACCATTCGACGGAATTGCGCGCAGCAGATTGCAGGCGCAAAACCTCGATACGGCGCTCTTGCTGGTAGCGATCAAAGGCTGCGTCTAGCGTATCGCTTTTTGTGATATATTCGGCCAATGCAATGGCGCTTTCGACCGCCAGTTTGGTCCCCGATCCGATGGAAAAATGCGCCGTGGCGGATGCGTCGCCCAAAAGAACCACGTTCTTATGGCTCCATTTTTCGCAAAGCACGCGCGGAAAGCGCAGCCAGGCTGACCCGCGAATATGATTGGCGTTGGTCATCAAAGCATGACCACCAAGGTGGTCTTTGAATATCTTTTCGCAGATCGCTATCGACTGTTGCTGGCTCATATCGGCAAAGCCATAAGCGTCAAACGTGGCTTGCGTGCATTCAACAATAAATGTCGCCGTCTGGTCGTCGAATTGATAAGCGTGCGCCCAAATCCAGCCTTTGTCGGTTTGCTCAAATATGAACGTAAAAGCGTCGTCAAACTTTTGATGTGTGCCCATCCAAATGAACTGGCACAGGCGTTGGTCGATGTCGGGTTGAAACACGTCGGAGAATTCGGTGCGGGTTTTAGAATTCAACCCGTCAGCTGCGACAACAACATCGAAGTCGTCCATATAGGTCGATGCGTCCTGCGCTTCGGTTTCAAACCGCAAATCAACGCCCAGTTCACGCGCGCGGTTTTGCAAAATCAGCAACAGGCGCTTGCGGCCAATGCCGCAAAATCCATGACCTCCCGACACAGTACGTTTGCCTTTGTGGATCAGTGCGACATCGTCCCAATATGCAAAGTGATCGCGAATGGCGGCCGCACTTTTCGGGTCATTGTCATGCAGATTGTCGAGCGTTTCATCGGACAAGACAACGCCCCATCCAAAGGTGTCATCGGCGCGGTTGCGCTCAAACACCACGACCTCAGATTGCGGATTGCGCAGTTTCATCGAGATCGCGAAGTATAGGCCCGCTGGTCCACCTCCCAGACATGCAACGCGCATAATGCTACCCTTTGACCTGTTGAATTACAGGGAGGCTAGGGCGTCGTGCAATTTATTTCAAGTAAATATATTTTATCCCTAAAGCTTATTGTTGAAGTCGCGTGGATTTCGGGCTGCTGGCACCCCGGCGAAAACCGGTTGGACGATTACCCGGCGCTGCCATCCTTAAGACCACCCAAGATATCAGTACCATGCTGCATGAAGAAATGCAGCATGTCTATGAAAACCCAGTTTTCTTTCAGCTTGCCGCCATCACGTCTGTAAACGTCTATCACCCTGAATTCGCAGTCAATATCACTGGACGGTAGGCCCAAAAATCCGCCGGTTGGTTTCGCTGTGAAATTGGGCCAGCCAAAAAAGCCACCAAAATGTCCTTCGGCAATGCGCGCGATGTGGCTGGTGCCTGATCTGTCGCTTAGGCCCGCGCGAAACGGGCCGGAGTGTTGTTCCGCGTATCTGGCAATTGTATAGGTCGCGCCGATGCCAGCGGGCCCCCACCAGATCATGTCATCATGCCAGCTGCGCGCCAATTCTTCTGTCAGCGGCAGGCCACTTTGCCATTTGCCAAGGTCTTGGATCATCGCATTGATTGCTTGCATCGTGCGTTCACCCTGATCTGCATCAGCATCAGCATAAAGCAGGCCATCGTGGGTTGCAGGGCCCGGCTGCACCATATGGGCGGCTGATTGCTGCGCAAATGGCGCATAGCCCGCCTGCATCATCATGTGTGGAATATCGAAGTAAAACGCAGTCTCGGCGATTTTGTCGTTTTCGATTTTGTGAAACTCGGCGTAGCGCAGCATGACCATCTTGCCGGTGGGTTGAATGCCCAGCCATTCCATGTCGAAAAGCCCCATAAGATGACCCATCGAACAGACCCAAACCGATGCCCCATCATCCACAAAGTTCCGCCCGGCAAAGAACACATCCATGCGGCGTTGCATATGCGTAACAGAGGTTTTGAAGGGGCGCCAAAACAAATCGGCAACCCGCGCTGCATCGGATTGAAGATGGAAAGGGTGAAAGCCACGCCAAATGTAATCGGGGCCGGTGTAGCTGGTAAGAACCTTGGCGGTGTCCGCCGGGTCGGCGGCATCCAGCGCTTTATAGTAGTTCAGAACAACCTGTTTTTCGCGTTGAAAGCCCGGCATTCCATACCCTTCTTAGCTGATGTTGGCGGTGTCGGGCGGATTTCGCGCGCGATTTCTTCTATCCTTTTACAGCACCGGCGGTCAGCCCGGACACGATCTGGCGTTGGAACACCAAGATCAGCACAAACAGCGGTGCGGTGGCCGATACTACGGCCGAGACGGCGAACATGACATTGCCTTTGGTCTGGGTGGTGCCGAGGAAGCTTGCGATTTTGGGGATCATGGTTTGGTTTTCCTTCGACAGGATCATCGTCGTCACCGCAAAGTCATTATAGGCCAACAGGAAAGAAAACAGCCCTGCCGTTATCACACCCGGCCACATCACCGGAATGATCACATGACGAAAGGCCTGAAACCGGTTGCAGCCGTCGACCATGGCGCTTTCATCCAGATCTGCGGGGATGTTTTTGAAAAACGAATGCAGCATCCAAAGCGTAAACGGCTGATTAATTGCGACCAAAACGACGATTGCTGTGGGCAAGTGGCCCCACATGTTGAATTCGAAAAACACTGGCAGATAGCCAGACACCAACGTGATCTGCGGCAGAGCACGAAAGACCAGTGCAATGATCAGAAACCAGAATGCATAGCGATAGGGCGAGCGCGACAGCGCATAGCCACCAAGGGTGCCCAATGTCAGCGAGATTGTCACAACGAAAAGGCAAATAATTGTCGAATTCATTGCCGCGCGCCAGAACTCCTCTTCTATCCAGGCACCGTGATATCCTTGCCCAGTCGTGCGCGCGCCTGCTTCTACCTGGGTCATTTCGCCAGTGATGGCCGCAGCCCAGTTGGCTTTGGAAAAGAAATCACCCTCGACTTTGAACGATCCCCATAAGGTCCACAGGAACGGAAACGCGGCCAGCGCCATCCACACCGCCAGCACCACCACTGTGAACACGGTCAAAGAGAACGGTTTTTGTAATGCTTTGCTTGCCATGATTTATTTCCGCCCGAAATCGCGCCAGGTGCGTACCAGCACCGGCATCAATAGAATTGTGATGCCCATTACCGTCAGCACCGATGTAGCGGCAGCCGAAGACAGTTGCCGTGTCTCGCCGCCCAGATCATTATAGATCGCCCAGCTTAGGGATGTGGCATGCGCTGACGCGGCGAAACTGACAATCGGTTCAAACACCCGAAAATTGTCCATCAACTGCATCAATGCAATGAATGTTGTCAGGGGCATCAGATGCGGCACGACAACATAGCGAATGCGCTGCCACCGTGATGCCCCGTCGATCATTGCGGCCTCCAGGCTGTCAGTGTTTACCGTCTGAAGCCCGGCATAATAAACGATGAATGCAAAAGGCGCTGAATGCCAGACGCCATAGACGATCAGCATGATCCACATCAACGGCGTCGAGGCTTTGATCGACAAATCCGGATCGCCTGCGATGTTTTGCAAAGTGGCCCCGACAATACCACGGGCATCCACCATCCAAAACAGGATCAGCGACCCGACCAATGGCGTAATGATCATCGGCAGCAGGGAAAAAAAGATCAGCGGGCCGCGCAGGATGGCCAAGGCACTGTTGACGGCCACCGCGATCACAAACCCAAAGAGGATCACCAGCGGTGTCACCACAAACGTATAGGTCAGCGTAAAGGCCATCGCTTTGTAAAATGGCAGGTTCAGCATTTGTGACCCGAATTCACGCCAGCTTTGTGCGGCGTTCCAGGCTTGCCCCACTTCGTTCACCGCCAGATGGCCGCGATCAAGATAGGTCGCTGCCCCCGCGAACCGTCCAAACGGTCGGCCCTCGCGCAGCGCGTCGGTGGCGTCTTGGTCGATCATCGTTGATTGCTTGCACCCAAACGGTCCACAGTTTTCAACCGTAATGATCACCTGATCATGGTCGACATGCAGCGATTGCACGACAATCGACACGATGGGCAAAAAGATAAAAAGCAGCATCGTCAGTGCCGAAGGCAGAACAAACCAGATAAATGTCTTGTGTTTCATTTTGGGTGGTTCCGCGACTGAGGGGGAAGGAAAGGGGGCAACGTTGCCGCCCCCTTCGTGAGTCGTTTACTGCAGGAAGCCCTTTTCCTGAGCGGCCGCCGTATAGGCTGCTTCGACATCTGACAGGGCTTGTTCCGCGCTTTCCTTGCCTTGCAGGAATTCGGCCAGATTGTCGCCAGCTGCCGTGTGCAGTAGACCCATGAAAGGCAGCATCGGATAGGGTTGTGCGCCCATATTGATCGCAGCAAATACACCGTCATTGACGGGCGCAGGCGTGTAGCCTTCGATCATCCAGACCGCCTGTGACATGGTTTCGTCATTCAGGATGTTTGGGCTGGTGCCGTTCTTCATCGCCTTAAACGTCGCGACCGCATCTTCGTCCGAGATGTTCTTGGCCACGGTCCAGCCATCCCACCACAGCGTGGTTGCCGCAATATCGCCGCCGCCAACTGTCATCGGTGCGCCAACGGTGATGTTTTCATATACCTGAGGTTCTGCACCTTCATCGTCCATCAAAACGCCCATCCGCGAACCCCACATGTTCATCAGCATCACGTTGCCGGCTTCCATTTCGGCACTGGTCGCATTGGAATCGTGGGTCAGGTAATCAGGGTTCATGTATTCGGTCAGCGCCTTCATCATGTTCAGAGCGGCAACACCCTGCTCATTGTTGATGGCAACCTTGGCAGTGCCGGGCTCAAAGAACTCGCCGCCATGCCCGATGTACATGTTCACGAATTCCTCGGCCAAGTTCCAACCCGACGCATAAGCGCCGCCAATCGGATATTGGGCAATGCCGGCTGCGCGAATTTTTTCGGCCACTTCAAGCATCGCTTCGTAGGTTGTAGGCACTTCAGCACCAACTTCTGCCAGCACATCCTTGCGGTAGGCGAGGGTCTGGGCGTTTGCCATAAACGCAACGGCATAGATTTTGCCATCAATTGTGATCAGTCGATTCTTGGGAATGTCGGCGCCAAATTCGGCGACCAAATCGTCAAGCGGGCGCACAACGTCTTCATTGATCAACGCGACAACAGACGAGTTTGCGATGATGGCAGTGGTGTATTCTGCCGGGTTTCCCTGCATACCAGCCAGATTAATCTTTTGGTGATCGGCGGTGAGGTTCGATTTGACCTCAACACCACATTCGGCAGCGCCCTTGGCCACGGTATGAATGGCGGGGAATTCGTTACCGACGATACTTACGCGTCCGGCGTCGATTTCGCAGCTTGCCATTGCGGTCGTGCCGCTGAGCGCCGCAAACGCTGTTGTAAGCGCGATTTTTTTCCACATGTACATGGTGATAGAACCTCCGTGTTAAGTATTTGGCCAATTTTTTGACCAGCTATTGTTCTTGTCATGTGGCCTCGTGGTCGAATCGCCAGCATGATGCATACGAATGCAAAGTTATTCCATCAATTAGCTTTCTGGCAAGGGCCTTTTTTTCTAAATTTCACAAGATGCCGCAAAAGAGGGCTTGTTTGAGTGATTGATTCGCGATTAAGATGATTGCATTCGTATGCAAGGGAATAACCAAATGGCCGAAATTCAGCTGCGTAATCTGTCAAAGCGTTGGGGCAGTTTTGTTGGGGTGCATGACTTTGACCTCACAATTGCGGATCAAGAGTTTTTGGTGCTGCTGGGCCCGTCAGGGTGCGGCAAGACCACGACCATGCGGATGATCGCAGGGTTAGAGGACGCGTCCGGAGGCGATATTTTGGTGGACGGTAAGCGCGTCAATGATCTTGATCCCAAAGATCGCGATGTGGCGATGGTTTTCCAAAGCTATGCGCTTTACCCCAATATGAATGTCTACGAAAACATCCGATTTCCGCTGAAAGTGCGCAAATCGGACCCGGCAGAGCATGATGCGCGCGTGCGACGTGCCGCCGAGATGGTTGAGTTGACGGAGTTTTTGCATCGCCGTCCTGCCGAATTGTCGGGTGGGCAGCGTCAGCGCGTGGCTTTGGCCCGCGCGATTGTACGCAAGCCCAATGTGTTCTTGATGGACGAGCCATTGTCGAATCTTGATGCCAAGCTGCGGGTGTCGACGCGGGCGCAAATCAAGAATTTGAGTCACGAATTAAAGGTGACAACGGTCTATGTCACTCATGACCAGATCGAGGCGATGACCCTCGCTGATCGTGTGGTCGTGATGTACCAGGGAATCGTTCAGCAGGTTGCCACTCCGACCGAGATTTATGATCGCCCTGCCAACACTTTCGTCGCCAGTTTCATTGGCAACCCGGCAATGAACCTGATGGAAGGCGAGCTGAGGAACGGCGTTTTCACCAGTCAGAATGTCGAAATCCCTGGCATCAAAGGCCCGGACGGGCCTGTGATTTTGGGCTTTCGCGCCGAAGATGCGCAGCTTTCGGACAAAGGCCAGGTTTCGTCCACTGTCTACTCGCTGGAATTGCTTGGGGATGCCACAATGGTCACGGTTCGTGCTGGTGGTGCGTTGGTGTCGATCAAGGCGCCCAAGGCCTTTCGGGCCGAAATTGGCGATCCGTTTGGCGCTGCTGTTTCTGCCGGTATTTGTCATACATTTGATGCCAAAACCGGCGAAAGAATCTGACTGGATTGGGCGCTTGGGACGTAAGGTCTGCAAAAATGGCTACGTCTCGATAAGACAAACAAATACACTGCAAGGCCAAGGAATTAAATCTTTGTTGCCCGTATGTTGATACGAAAGGGACGACCTGATGACGATCACAACGCTGAAAGCCGGCAAGCCCGAGGCAGAGCGCGCCGAGGATGACGCAAAAGTGCGCAGGATCGTCGAGGAAACGCTAAAAGACATTGAGCAGCGGGGCGATGCAGCCGTGCGTGACCTGAGCGTCAAATTCGATAATTACGCACCGGAAGATTTCCGGCTATCGCCCTCTGAAATCGAGGCTGCGATGCAAAAAGTGTCAACCCGCGACATGGATGACATTAAGTTCGCCCAAAAGCAAATTCGGGCCTTTGCCCAAGCGCAACGCGCATCAATGACGGACATAGAGGTCGAGACGATGCCAGGAGTCGTGCTTGGCCATCGCAATATTCCGGTGCAGTCGGTGGGATGCTATGTGCCTGGCGGGAAATTCCCGATGGTGGCCTCGGCGCATATGTCGGTGCTGACGGCCAATGTCGCAGGCGTGCCACGCATCATCGCGTCAGCCCCGCCGGTAAATGGCGCGCCGCATCCGGCAATTGTTACGGCGATGCATTTGGGTGGCGCGCATGAGATTTATGTTCTGGGGGGCATGCAGGCCGTCGGAGCAATGGCTCTGGGTACGCAGTCGATCATCCCGGTTGACATGCTGGTGGGACCGGGCAACGCCTTTGTGGCCGAGGCCAAGCGGCAGTTATTTGGCCGTGTCGGAATTGATCTGTTTGCCGGACCAACAGAGACGATGGTGATTGCCGATGATACGGTCGACGCAGAGATGTGCGCGACCGATCTATTGGGGCAGGCCGAGCACGGATATAACTCGCCCGCTGTGTTGGTGACGAATTCGCAGAAACTGGCCGGCGCGACTTTGGCTGAAATCGACCGCCTGCTGAAAATCCTGCCGACGCGTGAGACCGCAAGCGCAAGTTGGCGCGACTATGGCGAGGTGATCGTCTGCGACAGCTATGACGAGATGCTGGATGTCGCAAATGACATTGCGTCTGAGCATGTGCAGGTGATGACAGACCGCGACGATTGGTTTCTGGATAACATGCATTCTTATGGCGCTCTGTTTCTGGGGCCGCGCACAAATGTGGCCAACGGCGACAAGGTGATTGGAACCAATCATACATTGCCAACCAAAAAGGCAGGGCGGTACACTGGTGGTCTATGGGTGGGTAAGTTCCTGAAAACACACAGCTACCAGCGCATCACCTCCGATCAGGCTGCGGCTGAAATCGGCGCATATGGATCACGGCTTTGCATGCTGGAAGGTTTTGTTGGCCATGCTGAGCAGTGCAATCTGCGTGTACGGCGGTACGGCGGCAAAAACGTCGCCTATGGGACCGCCGCGGAATGACACCAAAGGCGCTAAAGTCTTTGATCGGGCCATATCGCCGCGCAATGTCGCAGGCGGTAGAGGCACCAGTACGCAAGGCGATCTCCGCCTTGTTTTCGCAAGACGCCCAATTGCACATGTGCCACCCCTTTGGCCGACTTTCTGGCGCTGACGAATTTTGGCAGAATTGTCTTGCGCCGCTGATTGCCGCAATGCCCGATCTTGAACGTCGCGATATGATTGTGCTGGCTGGCACGACACCGCAAGGGCAGGACTGGATCGGGTGCATGGGCAACTTCATGGGCACGTTTTCTGCGCCCTTTCTGGGTATTCCGCCGACCGGGCATCTGGCGCATATGCGTTACCATGAATTTTTTTGTGTAAGCGATGGCCAAATCACCGAAATGCAGGCGATCTGGGATATTCCGGAACTGATGATGCAGGCCGGCGCCTGGCCGATGGCACCGCAATTGGGGGCCTATCTGTGCACGCCCGCTCCGATGCCATGCGATGGCCTTGCTGTGTCGGGTGACGGGCAGGGCGCGATGGATCATGTCATTGCGATGCTGACTGCACTGTGTCGTCATCCGGCTGATCCAAACCCGGAAGTCATGGAGCTTGACCGGTTCTGGCATCCGCGTTTCAACTGGTACGGGCCCGCCGGTATTGGCACAGCCCGTGGGATTTCGGGGTTCCGTAACTGGCACCAAATCCCATTTCTAAGGGCCATGCCGGACCGCAAGCTGGATGCGATGGGGGACCTGATGTCGCATTGGGTGGCCGAAGGGGAATATGTTTGTGAAACCGGCTGGCCCAACATGCGATTGACGCTAAAAGGTGACGGATGGATGGGCATCGCGCCAGCCGGACATGAGGTTTTGTTGCGTAGTCTGGATTTTTGGCGCTGCGAAAACGGGCTGATCCGTGAAAACTGGGTTCTGGTCGATCTTTTGGATCTTTACGCCCAAGTAGGCGTCGATGTGTTTGCCCGACTGAATGAGTTTAACAAAGCGCGCAATATCAACGCGATCTCTTTGCCCAATGGAATGACGTTATGACCTTACCGCGCACGCCATCTTTTCGTCTTGATGGGCGCCGCGCGCTTGTGGCGGGCGCATCGTCGGGCATTGGGGCTGCATGTGCCGTGGCGTTGGCCGAGGCAGGGGCCGAGGTCACATTGGCGGCGCGCAGCCAGGATAAACTGGCACAGGTGGCAGCTGAGATGTCCGCGGCGGGAATGGCCGTGCGCACGCTGACCATAGACGTGGCGGATACCGCGGCAACCCAAGCAGCCATTTCTGCAAATGGTCCCTTTGACGTCTTGGTGAATTCCGCCGGAACGGCGCGGCATGGGCCGGCGACCGACACCGCTGAGACCGATTTTGATGCGGTCGCGGATTTAAACATCAAGGGCGCATACTTTCTGACCCGCGCGGTGGCCAAAGGATTGATCGACGCTGGCAAACCCGGCAGCCTGATCAATATTTCAAGCCAGATGGCGCATGTCGGCGGCATCGACCGGGCGGTCTATGCAGCAACCAAACATGCGGTTGAAGGATTTACCAAGGCGATGGCAATTGAATGGGGCGCGCATGGCATTCGCGTCAATACCATCTGCCCCACCTTCATTCAAACCGCGTTGACGGCGCCGACATTTGCCAATCCGGAACGGCGCAAATGGATCGAGGAGAAGATCAAACTGGGCCGCATCGGCGAAGTCGAGGACATTATGGGCGGGGTGGTTTACCTTGCCTCTGACGCTGCCGCACTGGTCACGGGCACCGCATTGATGATCGACGGCGGATGGACCGCAGACTGATGAGCGAGAAAGCCACATCACAAGATGTCGCTAAGCGCGCAGGTGTCAGCCAGTCTGCGGTAAGCCGTGTGTTTTCTGGGGCGTCCGCCTCGAAGGCGACGGCAACCAAAGTGCGCAAAGCAGCCAAGGAGTTGGGCTATAGACCCAATTCGCTGGCGCGGGCGATGATCACTGGCAAAAGCCGAATTATCGGTTTGGTTGTCGCATATTTGGAAAATCAGTTTTACCCCATCGCGTTGGAACGTCTGTCCAACGCTTTGCAGGCCAAAGGATATCACATTCTGGTTTTCATGGCGTCTAATGGCCAGGACACTGTTGGTAAGGTGGTGGAAGAACTAATCGACTATCAAGTTGACGGAATTATCACCGCTTCCGTCGCGGTGTCGTCTGATTTGACACAGCGTTGTGCCGTCGCTGGCATCCCAGTTGTTATGTTCAACCGAGGACAAAACGGATCAGGGCACTCTTCGGTGACGTCGGCGAATGTAGATGGCGGACGTCGGGTAGCGGAGTTTCTTGTCGCAGGTGGTCACACACGTATTGCGCATATCGCCGGGTGGGAGGGGTCTTCGACCGGCCAGGATCGTTTGCGCGGTTTTGTCGAGGGCTTGGCGGCACATGATATGGCGCCTTTGGCCGTTATCGACGGCATGTATGACCGCGCGGCCGCAGCCGCGGCCACCCGAAATTTGATCGCGCGCGCCGATGCGCCGGATGCGATATTTGCAGGCAATGATCACATGGCTTTCGCTGTTATGGACACGCTGCGCCAGGAATTGGGTTTGCGCGTGCCGCAGGATGTCTCGGTCGTCGGATATGACGATGTTCCGTTGGCGTCTTGGGGGGCATATGATCTCACCACTGTGCGCCAGCCGGTAAACCGGATGGTTGAGGCAACAGTAGAAACCATACTTGCCAAAATCGAAGATCCCGCCCGGCCCACACAAAAAATCGAAATTGACGGGCCGCTGATTTTGCGCGGCTCATCGCGCATACCGGAAGGATGGACGAAATGAAGGGTTTTTCAAACCGTTGGAATGATTTTCCGGATTATATCATTGGAATAACAAAGGAAATCTGGGAAGATCGCGGCATAGCGACGCTCAATCACTATTATTCCAAAGATATCCCTGTGCGCTCGCCGATGGGTATTCAACGTGGCAATCAGGCGGTCATGGCTGCGACGATGGCCACGATCAACGAATTTCCGGACCGTCAGCTGTTTGCCGAGGATGTGATCTGGTCCGAAGACAAGACCGGTTATCTGTCGTCGCACCGGTTAAACACCGTGGCCACGCACAGCCGCGATGGCGCTTTTGGTCCGGCAACCGGCAAACGTTGGAACGTGAGGGTGATTGCGGATTGTGCGGCCAAGGATGACACGATTTTTGACGAATGGCTGGTGCGCGATTATGGCGGTATCGTGCGCCAGCTTGGGATGGATCCGCAAACCTATGCCGCATCGCTCATCGCCGCAGAGGGCGGGCCGGATACCGCGTCACGGCCCTTTACACCGGCCATGGACGTCGATGGCGGTTATCATGGGCGTGGCAACGACAATGAATGGGGCCAGCGCTATGCGGATGGTTTGACGCGGATTATGGACAAGGATTTTGCCCACATCAAGCAAAGCTATGATCGGGCGATGATTGGCGAATACGCCGGGGCGCAAACGCTGACCAGCGCTGAGGAATGCACGAAATTCTGGGTGGGGTTGCGGTCGTCTTTTCCGTCAGCGACATTCAAGATTCACCATCAGATTGGAATGGATGGCGGTATGATGTCACCCCGGGCCGCGCTGCGATGGTCGCTGGACGGGGTCCATGACGGATGGGGTGCATTTGGTGCGCCAACCGGCGCGCCGGTTCATGTCATGGGGCTAAGCCACGCTGAATTCGGCCCTTGGGGGCTGCGCCGCGAATTTGCACTTTATGATGAAATCGCGATCTGGAAACAAATACTGTTGCACAAAGGAGATGCGCAATGACCCCACAAGACATGGAAGCCCGGATCGTTCGATATGGCGATCTGATCCCATGTAAAACGGCATTTATTGATGCACACACGCCGGGCAGCGACCAAAAGGAAAACTTTACCATCATTGGCGGCGGCGTCAGCGAAAGTGCTGATCAGCATGTTCACATCCGCGACACGCCCGGGTTTAACATCGGTGCTGCGGGGCAACCGCCGAAATGCCGAAATTCGCTGCACAGTCATACCACGGCCGAGGTGTTCTTTGTCCTGAAAGGCAGGTGGCGTTTCTTTTGGGGACGCTGGGGTGATGCAGGCGAAGTGACGCTGGAAGAAGGCGATATCATCAACATCCCCACCGGTATTTTTCGTGGCTTTGAAAACATCGGCACGGACTATGGAATGATCATGGCTGTTCTGGGCGGCGACGATGCGGGCGGGGGCGTGACATGGGCACCGCAAGTGATTGCGGACGCCGCCGCACATGGGCTGGTTTTGGGCGACAACGGCAAACTATACGATACCAAAAAGGGGGAGTCATTGCCTGCCGGTGTGGGGCCAATGCCAACCTTGTCTGAAGCGGTGTTAAAGACAATGCCAGAGCCGACTGCATTGCAAGTCATTCCGCGCTATGTCGCGCGGTATCTGGATTTGATGGGATTGGCAGGTAAGTCGCCGGCCAAGGTCGTCGGGGTAGATGGAATTTTGCCGGATAGGCCCGGCTTTGATATTGATTTCATCACCCGTGGTTCGCTTTCCCAAGACGCAGTCAGCTTTGATCAGTCTGTCGTTCTGTTGCCAATGCGTGGTTATTGGAAACTGACGTGGGGCGCACAAAACGTGACGCTAAACCCTGGCGATACTTGTTTGTTGCCCAAAGGCTTTGCGCATCAACTAGAGCCTTCGATGACCGGCGAAGCGAGCCTCTACCGCGTGATCTCGAACGATGATCCGGCCGGCCCAACGTGGCAAGGCTAACTGCCATTTTTTGAAAGTGAATAAAATGTCGAAGATACTGACCACTCATACTGGTAGTTTGCCACGATCCCAAAGCGTGGTTGATTTCATTTTTGCGCGCGAGAACGAACAGCCATACGACCTGGCAGACTTCGATGCGGAAATGACCCGCGCGGTGGACGAAACGGTCGCCAAACAGGTTAAGGCTGGCATTGATATCGTCAGTGATGGCGAGACCTCGAAAATCTCGTATGCGACCTATGTCAAAGACCGCTACACGGGGTTTTCAGGGGATAGCCCACGGAATGCACCGGCAGATCTGAAGATGTTTCCCGGTTTTCTAAAGCGCTTAGCCGAGGATGGTGGCACACCGCAATATGCCCGGCCAATGTGCACAGGTGCAGTGACATCCAAAGGTCAGGGAGAATTGCAAAAAGATATCGACAACTTGAAAGCCGCGATGTCAAAACATGGCGCTGCACGGGGATTTATGAACGCTGCGTCGCCGGGCGTGATCTCTCTTTTCTTGCAAAACGACCACTACAAAACCCGCGACGCCTACCTGGCTGCATTGGCCGATGCAATGCGCGACGAATATGAAACGATTGTGGCCGCCGGTCTGGATCTGCAACTGGATTGTCCGGATCTCGCTCTGTCACGCCATATGTTGTTCAACGATCTGAGCGATGCCGAGTTCCTGAAAATCGCTGCCTCTCACGTTGAGGCGCTAAACCATGCATTGCAGGATATTCCGGGCGAAAAGGTTCGGATGCACATTTGCTGGGGCAATTATGAGGGTCCGCATTGCTGTGATATTCCGATGGATACGGTGTTTTCCACGTTGATGTCGGTCAAGCCGCAGTACCTGTTGTTTGAGACATCAAACCCACGCCACGCACATGAATGGGCTGTTTTCCGGGATCGTAAATCTGAAATTCCAGACACTAAAATTCTGGTGCCGGGGGTCGTGGATACAACGACCAACTTTGTCGAACACCCGCAGTTGGTCGCGCAACGGATCGAACGGTTTGCAGGGATTGTCGGCCCCGACCGGGTGATCGCCGGATCAGATTGTGGCTTTGGCACATTCGCTGGATTTGGGGCGGTCGATCCTGACATCGCATTTGCGAAACTAGCCAGCCTTGCCGAGGGCGCAGCCTTGGTGAAAGGGTGATCTCAATGACGCCGTCTTTGCTGAATAAATTGCAATCGGTGGACACGCCGACGGTTTGCAATGCAATCGAAGTCGCACAAGGTGCTCGGGGTTTTGACGCGTTTACGCGCGGGACAATGCTGTGCAGCGCGCCCGATGAACCGGCGATTGTTGGATATGCAAGAACCGCCAAGATCGCCGCAGTGGCCCCGCCAACCGAACCGCCCGACGTCATCAAAACCCGCCGGATGGCCTATTACAAATACATGGCCGAAGCGTCTGCACCTGCCATCGCGGTTGTCGAGGACATGGATTTCCCCGACTGTATCGGTGCCTATTGGGGCGAGATAAATACAACTGTTCATAAGGGCTTTGGGCTGGCTGGCACGCTGACGAATGGCGTGATGCGCGATCTTGGCGATGTTCCGTCGGGCTATCCGGTGATTGCCGGATCAATTGGCCCAAGCCATGGATTTGTACACGTCAAAGAAATCGGAACGCCGGTGACCATTTTCGGCATGGCGGTCGCAGAAGGTGATCTGGTTCACGCAGATCGCCACGGGGCGGTGGTCATTCCGCAGGAGGTCATTGGCACCTTAGATGCGGCCATCGAAAAGCTGTTGTCGACCGAGCATCTGATACTGGAACCGGCACGGCAGGCGGGTTTTGACTTTGATATGTTTGAGGCCGCCTGGACCGCGTTCGAAAAAAACAGAACCTAAAAAGATCGCACAGGCGATCCGGCCACCAAGGTGAGTGGTTGCCAAGGCCACATAGATTTTCTAGGCTGCGACAAAGGTCACATGCAACAACAGGAGGGCACCCGCTGAACATGCGTATTATCCGCCGACTTCAGCATGGCCCACGCTACGCCCTGTAAATCCGTTTGCAGGGCTGACCCGGGAATATCTGCCCCATAGGTCCGTCCAAAGCCGCGCTGCGGCCCAGTTTCGTTTGACCCGAGTTTCCAATGACACTTATCAACATCAATGCCTTGGGCGTTACCCTTGGTGATACACTTTTCGCTGATTTGAACCTTACAGTTTCCAAAGCTGACCGTATTGGCTTGGTGGCCGCCAATGGGCGCGGAAAATCCACACTTATGGCCTGTCTGGCCGGATCGTTTGAGCCGACTACAGGCGATATCACCCGCGCGCGAAATCTGCGCGTCGGATATGTTCAGCAAGATGTCCCTGAAAATGCACTGTCGCTTAGCGTCTATGATCTGACCTTGGCGGGCTTACCGCAAGAACAGGCGGACTATGAAAGCTGGCGGGTTGACGTATTGCTCGACGCTTTGAGCGTGCCCTATGACGTACAGCATATGCGCCTGTGTGATCTGAGCGGCGGCTGGCAGCGCACGGCGATGCTGGCGGCGGTTTGGATCGCAGAACCGGACGTATTGCTGTTGGATGAACCGACCAATCATCTGGATTTGCACCGCATCGGGTTGCTGGAGGATTGGCTGCGCAAGATGCCGCATGAAGTGCCCGTAATGATCACATCGCACGATCGCGAATTTCTGGATGCAACAACCAACCGGACATTGTTCTTACGTGCCGAACGGTCGCGCGATTTCAACCTGCCTTTCTCACCGGCCCGCGTGGCATTGGAGGAAGCCGACACAGCAGACGAACGCCGGTTTGCCAATGATCTGAACAAAGCCCAACAATTGCGCAGGCAGGCGGCAAAACTAAAAAACATCGGCATCAACTCTGGCTCGGATTTGCTGGTGGTCAAGACCCGGCAATTGGCGGAACGCGCCGCAAAAATGGAAGCTGCGGCCAAACCTGCGCATCATGAACGCAGCGCCGGGGACATTAAACTGTCTAATAGCGGCACCCACACCAAAGCTTTGGTCACTTTGGACAATGTGGACGTTTCAACGCCGGATGGGCGGATGTTGTTTTCAACTGGCCGAAAATGGATCACGCCGGGGGACCGTATCGTGCTGTTGGGCACCAATGGCACCGGCAAGACCCGGTTGATCAAACTGATTGCGTCAGCGATAGGCGGGGCGGAGAATGCCGTCAAAGCGGCACCATCAGTGGTTATAGGATACTCTGATCAGCATCTCAGCCAGCTGGCCGATGATCTAACACCAATCGCTACGATCACCGAAGAATTCGATGTCGGCGATCAGCGCGCACGTGCTTTGTTGGCCGGCGCAGGGATTGCGATTCTGATGCAGTCCACTCAAATTGGCGCCTTGTCAGGGGGACAGAAGGCCCGTCTTGCGATGCTGGTATTGCGATTGAAAAACCCGAATTTCTATCTGCTGGATGAACCAACCAACCATCTGGATATCGAAGGGCAGGAGGCGCTGGAGGAGGAATTGATCACGCAGGGTGCGGCATGTTTGCTGGTCAGTCACGACCGACGCTTTTTGCGAAATGTTGGCAATCGGTTTTGGCAGATAGACGGCAGAAATCTGGTCGAGACGGACAGCCCGGACGATTTTCTAGGTGGCGAAATTGATGCAGGGTAAATGCAGATATGCAGGGGGCAAGTGCACGTAGAGTTAAAAGGTCCAGACTCTGGCCGCGCTGTTTTTGCACGCAACGCCCTGATTGATGCGGCTGGCAATATCCAAATGCACGGGTTTGAAAAACGCTTGTGTGGGATCAATCCCAGGGACTATACGATGTCGGATGCAATTTGCGTTCATGACCAGCGCAATAAGGCGCCCCAACGGAAGCGATCAACACGTGAGTGTTATCAAGACTGAAAAACTTGAAGAGATAATCGCGGCAATTCCCTTGAACAATGGAAGACGCATTGTCGCGATTGCCGGTGCGCCTGCCAGCGGGAAATCCACCTTGGCCGAGGCATTGGGCGCCCGCATCCCGAATTCACGCGTGATCCCGATGGATGGTTTTCACCGCGACAATGACGACCTGGAACGTGCCGGATTGCTGGCGCGCAAAGGGGCGGCTGAAACCTTTGACGTTGCCGGGTTTTCATCGGTTATCCGGTCTTTGCGCAGCAACGAAGATTTGCCGTTTCCGACGTTTGATCGTGAAAACGACTGTGTGGTGCCCGGTGGCGGGCGTGTGACAGCCCACGATGAAACAATTTTGGTCGAAGGCAACTATCTGCTGTTAGACCAGCCACATTGGCGCGATCTGGCGGCTGAATGGGATTATAGCATTTTGATCGACATCCCCATCGGCGTGCTGCGCGACCGTCTGGTGCAAAGATGGCTGGACCACGGCCATGATGCCGCCGCCGCTTTGGCGCGCGCCGAAGGGAATGACTTGCGAAACGCCAGACATCTGATGGATCATGTGATCCCGCCTGACATGACGATTTCCGCATCATAAACGTCGTCGTCCGCGCGCGCTATGTATTGTCAAATTCTACAAGAACCTCTGTTGAACTGTGCCAGGCTGTGTTGCCTCGATCAATGTCAGGATATCGGTGACAGGCAGTTTCGTGATCTGTTGCAAGGCGGCCTTGTAGGGTGGCAAATTCGTACATTCCAACAGCAGATGTTTGTGTTGGCGGTGCTGGACCGTCGGTAAAAAATCGCAAAGTTCCCGGGTTGCCTTTGCCATGTTCAGGGTCGTTTGATTGCCGCTGATT
>JBAUHN010000175.1:0-3071 GCA_049680295.1 Sulfitobacter sp. | reverse complement strand
CAGGCCCGGGATTGGGCTCAGCCAGCCGCCGAAGAAGAGCAGCGAGATCAGCGCGCACATCAGGAAGATGGCGATGTATTCACCGGCCATGAACAGCAAAAACGGGGTTGAGGAATATTCGACCTGATAGCCCGCCACCAGTTCTGATTCCGCCTCTGGCAGATCAAAGGGCGGGCGGTTGGTTTCGGCCAGCGCACTGATAAAGAACAAAAACACCATCGGGAAATGCGGCAACCAGTACCAGCTGAAAAACCCGTAAGCGCCGTCCTGGGCGGCAACGATACCGCCAAAATTCATTGATCCGGTTGAGATGATCACCCCGATGATGATCAGCCCCAGCGATACCTCATAGGAAATCATCTGTGCGGCAGACCGCAGTGATCCCAGAAACGGGTATTTCGAGTTTGACGCCCAGCCGCCCATGATCACGCCATAAACCTCAAGCGAGGAGACGGCGAAGACGAACAGGATGGCGACATTGATATTTGACAGCACCCAGCCATCATTCAGCGGGATTACCGCCCAGGCGATCATCGCCAGCACAAAGCTGGTCAAGGGTGCCAGCATGAAGACGGTTTTGTCCGCACCCGCAGGCACGACGATTTCCTTGACCACATATTTCAGCGCGTCCGCCACGGTTTGCAGCAGGCCAAAGGCCCCGACGACGTTCGGTCCGCGCCGCATCTGCACCGCGGCCCAGATTTTCCGGTCGCCATAGACCAAAAACAGCAGCGAGATCATCACAAACGCCACAACCGCCAGCACTTGTGCCAGGATCAGAACGGCGATGCCGCCAGGAGTGGTAAAGAATTCAGCCATATGTCCTCACACCGTCGGTATTCCATTTTCCGCGCAATCCGCAGTCACGACTTCGGCGTCGATCGTCTTTGAACCACGTGGAAGAGCTGGCGAGATTGTGTAAACAGCATCTGCCCGCCAGATGCCACCCTTTACGTCCACATTTGTACGCACATGGCGCGCAAAAGCATACCCGCGGATCAGCGTATATTGTGCAGCCGCACATTCCGCATAGCGCGCCACATCTTCCGTGGTCAGCGCTTTGGTCATGGCCACTTTGAACTGAACCAGATCGCCGTCCAGCAGATGGGTTTCCACGCCCTTGTATTCGGGGATGAAATCTTCGGCTGTGGGCACCTGCGATCCACAGGCTGCCAGGATCAAAGGCGACAGCACGCTCATGCGGATCACTCTGCCGCCATCGGTTTTTCGCGGCGCGCCTTGGCGTTGGCGGACAGTTCCGCCATCAGCTGGCTGGCGCGGGCAATGGGGTTGCTGAGATAGAAATCACCCATCGCAGGCGCAAAGGCCCCTTTGTTCATTTTGCCTTTGGCCAGCGGTTTCCAGTCGTTTTCCGGCACCTGATCTACCTTGCCCAGATGCGGGACATCCTTGATCAGCGCTTTGCGCAGTTGCGCCAGACTGTCATAGGGCAGTACTGCGCCGGTTTCCGCGCTGAGGGCACGCAGGATGGCCCAGTTTTCCTTGGCCTCGCCGGGGGCAAAACCTGCCCGCAATGCCAGCTGAGGCCGCCCTTCGGTATTCACAAACAGACCGGATTCTTCCGTATAGGCAGCGCCCGGCAGAATGATGTCGGCCCGGTGCGCGCCCCTGTCGCCGTGACTGCCCTGATAGATTACCAGCGGGCCATCCGCGATGTCGATCTCATCCGCGCCGAGGTTGTAGATCACATCCGCCGCCGCGACCGCCTTCATCCCGTCCGGGTTTGTTGCACCCACATCCATCGCGCCGACGCGGCCTGCACCCGTGTGCAGGACCAGCAATTTACCGCCCGTCTTTTCAACCACATCCATCGCGGCTGCAAGAACTGCAGCGCCGTCCGATTTTGTCAAAGCGCCCTGCCCCAAGATCACCACGGACGCTTTGTCTTTGATGTCGCCGAATTTATGTTCGGTCAGCGCCAGCAAGGCTGCGCGATCATTGCCCATATCGACAACGTCATAGGAAAATTCAGCCGCAGCACCGATCCGCGCCACTTGCGCGCCCGCCAGCCACGCCTTGCGAATGCGTGCGTTCAATACCGGTGCTTCGACGCTGGGGTCGGTGCCGATCATCATGATATAGTCTGCGGTATCAATGTCTTCGATCCGCGCGGTCCCTGCATAGCCTGCGCGATTATCCTGCGGTAATTTCGCGCCATCGGTGCGACATTCGACAATCCCGCCCGCGCCTTCAACCAATTGTTTCAGGGCATAGGCGGCCTCAGCCGGGACCAGATCACCGATCAGACCGGCCACGGATTTGCCCTTCATCGCCGCCGCAGCAGCTTTCAGGGCCTCATCCCAGCCTGCTTTGCGCAGCTTGCCGTTTTCGCGGATATAGGGCGTGTCGAGCCGTTGCCGCCGCAAACCGTCCCACACAAAACGCGTCTTGTCGGAAATCCACTCCTCATTCACGCCGTCATGGTTGCGCGGCAACATGCGCATGACTTCGCGGCCCTTGGTATCGACACGGATGTTCGACCCCAGCGCATCCATCACGTCAATGCTTTCCGTCTTGGACAATTCCCAAGGACGCGCCGTGAACGCATAGGGTTTGCTGACCAGCGCGCCCACCGGGCACAGATCAATGATGTTGCCCTGCAAATTACTGTCGAGCGTTTCGCCAAGATAGGACGTAATCTCGGCATCCTCACCCCGGCCCGTCTGGCCCATCTGGTTGATCCCGGCGACCTCGGTGGTGAAGCGCACACAGCGGGTGCAGGAAATGCAGCGCGTCATATGGGTTTCAACCAAAGGCCCCAGATCAAGGTCTTCGGTCGCGCGTTTGGGTTCGCGGTAGCGGCTGAAATCAACGCCATAGGCCATCGCCTGATCCTGCAGATCGCATTCGCCACCCTGATCGCAGATCGGGCAATCGAGCGGGTGGTTGATCAACAAAAACTCCATCACCCCTTCGCGGGCCTTTTTGACCATCGGCGAATTGGTTTTGACCACCGGAGGCTGACCTTCGGGACCGGGGCGCAGATCGCGCACCTGCATGGCACAAGACGCGGTGGGCTTTGGCGGACCGCCAACAACCTCGACCAGACA
>JBAUHN010000174.1:0-3818 GCA_049680295.1 Sulfitobacter sp. | reverse complement strand
TTGATAACTGATTGATTCATATAGATGTGGGTCTGATCTGTGTCCGTATATGACATAGTAGTACGGACACGAGTTGACAGTGTATCTTCAGCACTTTTTACCGACAAAAGGAGTGACCGTTTTGGGGTAGAGACCAACAACACAATGAGCAATCAACAGCCGAAACGCCACGGTTGATCGATTTAGTTCACGCGGTTGCCAGGCGACGACATCTGAGCCCAAGAACCGAACAGGCTTACTGGTTCTGGATCAAGAAGTTCATCCTGTTTCACCACAAACAGCATCCCGTAACGTTGGCCAAATCCGACGTAGCGCAGTTCATTAACCACCTTGCGGTCGACAAACGGGTTGCCGCATCAACCCAGACACAGGCACTCAATGCCATCGTCTTCTTGTACCGCGATGTTCTGAATAAACCGCTAGACGTAATTCCAGGCCTGAACCGGGTACGGCACCGCGACCGAGTACCTGTCGTGATGAGCGCCTCGGAAGTAGCCGCGGTCCTGAGCCAGATGGAGGGTACTTGTTCCTTGATGGCCCGGTTAATGTACGGATCCGGATTACGGGTAAGTGAGTGCTGCACGCTGCGTGTAAAAGATATTGATCTTTCGGCAGCAACTATCAATATTCGTAGCGGCAAGGGGGCAAAGGACCGATCCACCGTACTGCCCGCTTCGCTGCAGCAATCGCTGCACCAGCATTTGACCAGCCGCCTGCAATTGCATACTGATGACCGGTTGCGCGGCGCTGGACTGGCTCCGCTACCGGGTGCACTGGAACGTAAATACCCAGGCGCTAGCGAATCGTTCGCCTGGCAGTTTGTTTTCCCATCGGCAGTTTGCCGCCCATGGGGACAAACCAAACGTCTGGCGCGCTGGCATTTGTCGGCAACAACGATTCAGCGCGCATTCAAACGAGCCGTGCATCAATCGGGGATCAACAAGCTGGCCACCGTGCATACCTTGCGTCATTCGTTTGCGACCCAATTGCTGGCCAGCGGTACCGACATTCGAACGATCCAGCTGTTGCTCGGGCACCGCAACATCCAAACAACGATGCTTTATACCCATGTCGATCAACAGGCTAGAAGTGTCACCAGTCCACTGGACCGGTTATAAATGCAAAGGGGCCAAATACAGGCGTTCGCAGGATCCGAAAACGCCCGCCTTGGATTTACAAACGCCTAACCGATTTGGGTCCCGGAGTGTCCTTGCAACGCAATCACCGACCACGCCCGCGACTACGTTCCTGCTCACGCCCCCGCGACCTCCCAAAATCTTCCCTGCCCTGCTCGCGCTCATGGGCTTTAATCGCCTTATCAATCGCTGCCTCGCGTCGATCCGCCTTACGTTTATCGTCGGCGCGGATCATCGGCATCACGGCGGCACAAACCTGCCTGGCCTCATTTATCGCCTCTCGCCGCAATCCCGGGATCAACTGATCACGGCCATCCCGCGACCGCTCAAAGTTTCGTAACAGGTGAAACGCCTCCTTGCGCTGCGCGGTGAGCTCTGTTCGTTCCGCCTGCCAGGCCTTCTGCTTAAACCGCGCCAATACGCCCTTCGGTTCGTTCGATTTGTGCCGATCCAGCGCTTTATCGGCCGCCTCAAACGCGGCTTTCAAACCCTGATAGTGGCGCTCGTACGGCGCCCACCGATTGGCGAACAACGTCTCGGCGGTCTGCGCTAGCATCGCGCGCGCCTGCTCGACGGCGGCATCGCGTCGCGCTTCCGATAACCCGGCCGGTGTCGACCGCTTTTCCTTCTCGATTTCCTTCCCGATCTGGTAATCCAGCGTCGTCTCTTTCGGGTTGCCCCGACCCAATTGCTTTTTTAGGTAGTCAATGTTGGGGAACGCCTCTTTTCCAGCAAAAAGCTGCACCGATTCGCGATGCCGCGTCATCGCCACATACGTCAGATGACGGTCCATCGTTTTCGAGGCCAGCACAAACGCCCGGTCCACCGTCACGCCCTGCGATTTGTGGATCGTGCTCGCATAACCATGATCAATCGCGGCATAGTCGGACAGCGAGACTGAGACCGAGACTGACACGGTGTTTGGCTGCTTTGAATCACCAGCGTCCAGGCGCACCTCCAGACGCCCTGGCCCAGCCTCCTGAACCGTCCCCAGCATCCCGTTCTTCACCCCCAGATCGCGATTGTTCTCACCGAACATGACGCGGTCCCCTACCGCAAAGTGACGGGGACCAGAAGCGGTTGGGTATTCGCGCTCGTCGGCAAGCGCGCCCTGTGACTTAAACGCATCCCGGATACCGTCATTCAACGCCCGCACGTCAACCCGGCGATGGGCCAGCACGATCCGGCTGCCTTCGGGTCGCGCAATCCAATCGGCCACCGCTTCATTCACGATGGCCGCCTTGGCCTCGTCCTGACTCTCGACCAGGTGCACCGCACCGTGTTCAGCATACGCCTCAAGGCCCACGCTGGTTCGGTGCTGGCCAAACGCCACCGACGCGGCCCGCTGCCACGGTTCGGACTGACGCCGCACCCCTTCAAGCGCCGCAAAACCAATCCGCTGGGCAATACTCCGGAAGGCCGCGCCGGCCTGAATCGGCTGCAGCTGCTCCGGGTCCCCGACCAGCACCAATTTCGCCCCGGCTTTATCCACTTGCTCAACGAATTTGGCCATCTGCCGGGACGACACCATCCCGGCCTCATCGATCACAAATACATCCTTCGGACCCAGCACGGAACGTCCATCGTTGGCCGCCCGCTCGAACGACATTTGCCAGGACGCGAGCGTGCGACTCGCAATGCCGCTGGACTCTTCCAGGCCCTCGGCCGCCTTGCCGGCCAGCGTCGCCCCATGCACCTGGTGACCCGACGCCTCCCAGGCATGCCGCGCCGCCGACAGCATCGTGCTCTTACCCGCCCCCGCGAAACCCACCACGGCCGCAATACCAGCGCCGCCTGTCACATGGACAACCGCCGCGCGCTGCTCCTGACTTAACTGCGGCTGCGCCGCGAACGCCTGGCGCCGATGGTGCGAATGCACCGCGCTGCGCCGACTGGCGGCCATCCGGTCGGCGCCCGCCGCCATCCCGTGCTCAATTTTCTGCAGATCCCGCGTCGTATAACGTGCGAGTGCTGACACCCCAGATCCTTGCTTCCCCTGATTACGTTCTGCCGTTAACTGCACCAATGCCCGTGAACCCATCACCTGCGCCAACGCCACCTGAAACGCCTGGGGTTCATCGACATACCGATGCAGGGTCCGGGCGACATCGCGCCGGTCAAACACGCTTTTCTCATCCGTGATGATCCGCAGCACTTCCTCCGGATTGCGGCGGACCACCGCGGCATTGGATTTCACCGCTTCGGAATCCACCCGCGCCCGTGTCACCGCCAGTCCGCGCCGCTCCATCTGCGTCGCATGCACCCCCATGTGCTCCGTGGGCGCGATCTCCAACCCGCGTTCCTGATGCGAGCGATGATCAATCTGCGCATCGTGCCCGGCCAGTTGCAGATGCTGATTCGTCAAACCAGCCCATGCCTGGCGCAAGTCGCGCAATTGCTGGTGCGAGTTGGTCAGCTCCCTGGCCTTCAACCACTTGTTGTCGCGCTCGATCAGCGACTTTTCACCCAGGCCGTTTTCCGTGACCGTCCGGGTTGTCATCAACAGGTGCGCGTGATGGTTGCGCACATCGGTCTTGCCGTGCGGCGCGTGAATCGCCACGTCCACCGCCACGCCATAAGTATTGGCCAGGTGCTTGGCAAAGTCGTATGTCAGCGCCTGGCGCTGCGCCTCGCTCAACTCATGCGGCAGCGACACTTCAAACTCACGCGCCACCCGCGCAT
>JBAUHN010000173.1:0-5010 GCA_049680295.1 Sulfitobacter sp. | reverse complement strand
CACCATTGCAATGGTGGACAAGATTGTGACCGAGATGACAACCAGCACGGTGTCCTTTTCACGATCCGGGCGGGCAGGGAGCACAGAAGAAAACGCAAGCGCCGCAGAGGCACCGCAGATGGCGACTGCGCCACCGGACAGAATGCCAAATGCAAACCGCCGCCCCACAACAAAAGACAGCAATGCACCGCAGACCAGCGTCAGCACCACCAATCCGAACACGCCCGCAATGGCACTGCCGTCTAGTGAGCGGACTTCTTCGATCCCCAACTGTATCCCCAAGAGGCCAACGCCGAGGCGCAAAACGGTCTTGGCCGTGAAGTTCAACCCGCCCTCAAGCGCCGGAACATCAGCCAGAAACCCAAGGGACAAGCCAATGAGCAGGGCAAACAGCATTGTGGGTGCACCGTAATGTTCAGATAAAAAGGTCGCCGTGGCAGCAATGAGCAAAGCCACCGCCATGCCGCGCCAATAGCTCAGCTCAGGTTTGCTGCTGGCCCAGCCAAAAAGCTGGTCTGCCTTTGACCATGCGTGATTAACATCCAAGATTGAATTCCTCACCTGGGAAAAATTTCGCGAGCCTGTCAGCGGCGGATTGCGCGTGGCCTTCCATGCCTTCAATGCGCGAAATACGCGCTGTTGCTTCAGCGATAGGGCGCATGCCAACTGGCGTTGACCGTTGCCACGTCACAGTTTTCATGAACTTGTGAACCGACAGGCCACCAGTATAACGTGCAGCTCCACTGGTCGGCAGCACATGGTTTGTCCCTGCGGATTTATCACCAAAGGCCACCGTGGTTTCAGCACCAAGAAACAGCGACCCATAGTTGGCCAAGCGCTCCAAATACCAATCAGGATCGGCGGTTTGGACCTGCAAGTGCTCGGGCGCGTAACTATCAGAAACGCGCACCATTTCAGCCGCATCACTGCATAGGATCACTTCGGAGTAATCGCGCCATGCCGCTTCCGCGTTCACACGGTTGATTTCTGGCAAAGCGGCGATGCGACCGGGGACAAGGGCCATCACCTCGCGCGCAAGTGGTTCATGATCAGTGACCAGCCAGACTGGAGAGTTATAGCCGTGTTCCGCCTGACCCACGAGATCAATGGCGACCAGTTCCGGATCAGCTGTCTTGTCCGCGATGATCAGACTGTCCGTGGGGCCTGCAAACATGTCGATACCGACTTCGCCAAACAGGATACGCTTGGCTTCGGCTACAAACTGGTTGCCGGGGCCAACCAGAATGTCCGCCCGTGGACACCCAAAAAGGCCCTGCGCCATGGCCGCCACGCCCTGCACGCCGCCCAAGTTAAGGATGCGGTCCGCACCACACAGGCCCATTGTGAACAAGATCGCAGGCGGAATGCCGGCACCGGGACGTGGCGGTGACACGGCGGTGATGTGTTTCACACCTGCGACCTTGGCAGTTGTGATGGTCATGATGGCACTGGCCAGATGGCTGTAACGTCCCCCCGGCACATAACAGCCCGCATTTTCAATCGGGATCAGCTTTTGCCCGGCGGTAAACCCAGGCACGATCTCGATCGCGCATTCGCCCATTGTGGACTTTTGCGCCTCGGCGAAGCGTTTGATGTTGTCATGGGCAAATCGGATGTCGCGTTTGATCTGCTCCGGCACCTGCACGGCGGCGGCCTGAACCTGTGCAGGGGAGACAACGATATCGCCTCTCCACTTGTCAAACTTGGCCGCCAGTTCCTGAACCACGGCTTCGCCGCCCTCTTTGATCTGGTCCAGCAATTGGTGGACTGTGGCCTGTACGTCTGATGTGTCTGCATCCGCGTGAACGGGGGCTTTTTTCAAATATGTATGTGTCATGATCGGGCCTTACATCTTGCCCTTCCAGGGCAGTAATTTGCGCTCAATCCAGCGCATGAGCATGTCAAAAGCATAGGCAATCGCGGCAATAACGATGATGCCCATGATGACGGTGGAGGTCTGAAGGAACTGCGAGGCGGTCAGCACCATATAGCCAATGCCCTTGGTTGCCGCGACCATTTCGGCGGCCACAAGCGTCGTCCAGCCAAAGCCGATACCGATCCGCATGGCGGTCAAAATTTCGGGCATGGCCGAGGGCAGGATCACCCGCATCAGAACTTGGCGGCGCGTGGCCCCCATCGAATAAACCGCGTGGATCTGTTCAATCGCGGCGGATTTGACACCAGCGCGCGCGCCCAATGCGACAGGGGCAAACACCGACAGGAAGATCAACAGAACTTTGGAAGTCTCGCCAATACCAAACCAAATGATCATCAGCGGCAGATAGGCGAGCGGTGGAATGGGGCGATAAAATTCGATGATTGGATCGAAAATGCCGCGAATGGCGGGTGTCATCCCCATTGCCAGTCCCAAAGGAATGCCGATCACGCAGGCCAACAAAAACGCGCCAAAGACCCTCGCGGCGGAGATCGCGATATGTTCCCACATCGGCGTGCCGGTAAAACCCTTGGTCCAAATCGTCACAAACTTGTCAATGATGGCACCGGGAGAGGGCACAAACAATGGCTTGACCAGACCGGCAGCCGTCACCACCCACCAGACGGCAAGCAAGACCACAACCGTTAGAACACTAAGCCAGATGGTGTCGCCCTGACCCGGCACACCATAGGTTTCGCCGGGCTTTGCGGCACGGGATTTGAACAGGAGGTCCAAGAGGCCCTTTTTTTTGGGTGAACTGCTCATGCTGCGGCCTCCTCATCTGCAAAGATAATTCGCAGCACCTCTTCGCGCATAGCAATAAAGTCGGGGTGTGCTTTAACATCGCGTGCAGTGGCGCCATCCAGAAACATCCGCGAGAATGGCAAGTCAAAGCGATGGCTGATCCGGCCGGGGCGGGGCGACATCACAATCAGATTGGTGCCCATGAACAGGGCTTCTTCTACGGAGTGGGTGATGAAAAACACTGTCTTGCGGGTGTCATTCCAGATGTTCAGGATCAATTCCTGCGCCTTTTCGCGGGTCAGCGCGTCCAGCGCCCCAAGTGGTTCGTCCATCAGTAAGACGCGCGGGTCGCAGACCAATGCACGCGCGATCCCAACGCGTTGCTGCATGCCACCTGACAGGGAGTAGACGGGGCTTTTCTCAAAATCCGCCAGCCCAAGTTTGCCAATGAATTTGCGCGCTGCGTCATAGGCTTGCGCCTTGGGATGTCCTTGTAAATCCAGACCAAGTGCCACGTTTTCAATTACATTTAGCCAGGGCAGCAACGCATGCTTCTGGAACACAACCGTGCGGTCCGCGCCGGGGCCAAACACCGGTGCTGCGTCCATCAAAATCTCGCCGGTTGTCGGGGACAGGAACCCGGCAATGAGGTTCAGCAGTGTCGATTTCCCACAACCCGACGCACCAAGAGCGACGACAAAATTCCCCTCATCAAATGTCAGGTCGATCTCGTGCAACGCAGAAACCGGTTCCCTGCCGTCCTTTGCCGGAAATATCACCGACGCTTTATTGATGCTCAGCACCATGTCCCATCCTCCCTGAATGTCTGACGCCCGCTTCGTGTTATTCACGAAGCGGGCACTGGCCTTACTTTGCGGCGTTCGGAATGTTCAGGTTTACAAAACCGGAGTAGTCTTCACCCGCGGCGTCAATGCGACCTGCTGCCGCCAGGAAGTCAGCCGTGTTTTGCATCGCATTTGCGGCTGCACCGTCGAGCCATGTTGCGGTGACCTGCTCTGAAAGGGGCAAGAAGGTGAACCCTTCAAGGATGCCGGGCACCTGATCTGCGCTTGCGCCAACATGGGCTGCGATGGCTTGGACTTCGGCACTGTCCGCGGTCCATGCGTCTTTGTTGTTGAGATACGCAAGGTTCGCTTCGTTCATCGTGCGCGCAAAGGCGACCATTTCATCGGCGTTTTCCGCAGCGAATGCCGTGTTCACCACCCAGCCATCAAATGTCGGCCAGCCCCATTCGGCTGTTTTGTCCGCACCAACCAACAAGGAACCGGTTTCGGAAATTTTCGCCTGAACGGGCTGCCAGATGAACGCTGCATCAAGAGCATCTTGTTCCCAAGCGGCCGCAATCTGGTCTGGCGGCATGTTCATGATGGTGACTTCGCTTTCGGCGATGCCAGCGTGGTTCAGCGCGCCCATCAGCGAAAAATGTGCGGTGGAGCCAACAGGAACAGCAACGCGCTTGCCGCGTAGGTCCTCAAGTTTCGTGATGCCAGAGGAGTCTGACACGATCAGGCTTTCCGCCTCTCCGATGACTTGCGCCATCATGAACAATTGCAGATCAATGCCCTGACTGGCCGCAATTGCCAGCGGAGAGGAACCAAGTTCAGCCACTTTGATATCGCCCGATGCCATGGCGGCAATCACGTCGGTTCCGGATGAGAACTTGCGCCATTCGATGTCCCAGCCAGTCGCTTGTGCGAAGCGGCCTTCGGATGCGGCAACCTGCATGGGTGTCGGGCTGCCGAAATGGCCGATGATCACGGTTTCCGCCCAAGCAGCGGTGGAAAGGGTAAGAGCGCCAAACGCGGCGACAGTTGTCAAATATTTCTTCATGAGAGTTCCTACTGTTGATGGTTGGTGAGAATGGGGCCGTTAGTGCGGCCTTCGTGTTGCGCCTGAAAAGGCGGTGATCTGATCAACAAGCACATCAAGCGTGTCGATCAGCCTGACTGGCGACGTTATGTCACCGGACATCAGAGAGAATTCCGAGCAGCCAATCAGGATGCATTGCGCACCAGCCTTTGCCAGCTTGTCCGCTTGTTGTTGCAGGATTTTGATGCTGTCGGGTGTCACGCCGTTGATCTTAATTGCCTTAATGGCGGCAAGGATCGGCCCCTGATCGTCCGGGTAAAGGGCGCTGCATCCCTGCGCTTCCAAAGCATCATGAAACAATCTTGTGGTCTGCGTCGCAGGGGAAGCAAGGATACCAACGGTCCCACCCACGCCCGTGTTTTGCGCTGCAAGAGCTGTGGCAGACAATGTCATGTTCAGAAAGGGCAGGTCTGTGGACCTTTGAATGTCAGGTACAAAGT
>JBAUHN010000172.1:0-1538 GCA_049680295.1 Sulfitobacter sp. | reverse complement strand
CATGACGGATTTCAGAACGTCTGAGGCCGAAACCGTGATGTCACAATCAAGGCCGAGACGGGCATAAACATCGATCAATTGCTGCTGCGTCACTAATCTCCCGATGGCCCGTTCGCCTGTATCGGTTTCCAACCGGTAGATCCGCATATTGTCGGCAGGCAAGCGATCCCAGATCGGCAGCAGCAGCCCATTGATCAGCGTAATCTTCGATTGCCTAAATTCCGGCACTGCGTCCAACTCTTCGGCCCACAGTCTCTCGAACCACTTGTCGTCCGTCTCCTCCCAATTCGAATTGTTGAATTCGCTCATCACCATCAGATCGGACCCCATGGGCCGGATCAGATCGACCCGAAGGATAGGTACACCGTCCTCATCCATGAAGGCTGGGGCCGGAACCATGATCGCGGCACGTTTCGACGATGTGTTCCAACAAACGATCGCTTTGCCTGAACTGGCACAAAGTGCTTTGGCTCTCTCAAGCGTTAGCGGATGGTTGCGATCCGTGCGCTCCACGGTCAGCGCTGTGGTTGATGAGCCCGTAGCAGGGTCTTCGTAGATTATTTTTCGTTCGACAATCTCGAACTTCTCTGCCTTCAATGTCTCCAGACCCACATCGAGAGTACCGGCCTTGCGGGCATCTTCGATGATCGCTTCCAGAAACGCACCAAAAGCTTCAAAAATCGCATCCTGCATGGCAATCGTAAGCGCGAGACACCGGTTCAGGAACTGCTGGATCGGTGGCAGGTTCTCTTTCATCGACCCGTCGCCGTCATCCAGCGTCAATCCTGTCATTTCCTGGAAGCGTTCATAGGAACAGATATCGATCTTGCCCGCGCGCAATTGATAGAAAAACTGGCGAAGGGCCGCCCGCGCATAGGCACTTTCCAGATTATCTTCGGCGCGGAACATGTTCTGACCGCCGGTCTCGCGTTGACCTTTGGTGATTGCGCCTAGTGTGTCGAGCCGCCGCGCAATCGTTGACAGGAACCGTTTCTCGCCCTTCACATTGGTGGCACAAGGTCGGAACAGTGGCGGCTGTTTCTGATTGGTGCGGTTGGTTCGCCCAAGGCCCTGAATGGCATTATCCGCCTTCCAGCCCGGCTCCAGCAGATAGTGAACCCTCAAGCGCTGGTTTTTGACCCCAAGGTCCGCATGATAGGAACGGCCTGTCCCGCCTGCGTCGGAGAATACCAGAATACGCTTATCATCATCCATGAAGGCTTGGGTCTCTCCAAGATTGGAAGAGGCAGGCCGGTTTTCGACTTTGAGCCGATCTTCGGGCGTTCGGACAATGCGGCGTTTGCGCCCGGTGACCTCGGCGACAATCTCCGTACCAAAATGCCAGATGATCTGATCAAGCGCGCCTTGCACCGGGGCAAGCGCGCCCAGATGTTCCATCAAGGCATCGCGGCGGCGCTCAGCCTCCCGGCAGATAACAGGATTACCGTTCTCATCCCTGGCGGGGCGGGATTTAAGATCGCCGTTTTCGTCCGTATAAGGCTCGAACAGTTGCGTTGGAAACGAGTGAGCAAGATAGT
>JBAUHN010000171.1:0-5456 GCA_049680295.1 Sulfitobacter sp. | reverse complement strand
GTGTCATGGTCAATGCTAAGCCAAAGCCTGACCGGCACCGTCAAAATCACCTCGATGATCATGCTGATTGTCATAGGGGCATCGTTTTTGAACTTTACACTGGCTTCAGCCGGATTAGGGCGTGAATTGACGTCATTCATGACCGGGCTGGGCCTGACGCCGCTGAAAACAATTCTTGTTGTTGTGGTGCTCTATATCGTGCTGGGATTTTTCATCGAAACCCTGTCGCTGATGGTTGTCACCATTCCGATCATCGTGCCTTTGGTGGTGGCACAAGGGTATGATGTGATCTGGTTTGGCATTTTGATGATCGTTCTGATCGAAATGGCGCTGATCACACCGCCGGTCGGCCTGAACCTTTACGTGGTGCAAGGCGCGCGAAAATCCGGTAGCCTGAACGAGGTGATGTTGGGGGCGTTGCCCTATTGTCTGACCATGCTGGCCATGGCGTTTTTGCTGATTGCCTTCCCCGGAATTGCGCTGTTTTTGCCCAACGCATTGCAATAAAAACCTCGGTTTTCGGTTTGTTGATCCGTCTGGCGGTGCGCCTGAAATGGGACAATAAGGCCAACCCCCCTTCACATTCCGCCCAAATCCACCATGGCCACTGCTGGACATGCGCATTATAAGGCGCAGGTAACCGCAGGAGACACCCCCATGTCAGGAGATTTATCGCCAATTGAAAAAGCGAAATTTGTCGCTGCGAAACGGGCATGTGCATTTGTAGAGGACGGGATGCGCGTCGGTTTGGGTACCGGCAGCACAGCGGCCTGGATGGTGCGTTGTTTGGGTGAAAGGGTCCGCGATGATGGATTGCAGATCAACTGTGTGCCTACGTCGACGCGCACTGCTGAATTGGCGCGCAGCGTTGGGATAGACATCGTGACCCTGGACGAGGTGAAATGGCTGGATCTGACCATCGACGGGGCGGATGAATTTGATGGTAATCTGAATCTGATCAAGGGCGGCGGCGGGGCGTTACTGCAAGAAAAAATTGTGGCTACGGCCTCGGACCGAATGATTGTTATCGCCGACATCGGTAAAGAGGTGGAAACCCTGGGCGCCTTCCCCCTGCCGATCGAGGTGATCCCCTTTGGCTGGCAAAGTACCCAGGCCCTGATCGAAGAGACGTTGATTTCGATGGATGTTCTGGGGCGGCAAACCAGCTTGCGGATGAATGGCGATGCCGCATATGTGACGGATGAAGGCAATCATATCCTCGATCTGCATCTCAAGCGTATTGGCAACCCGCGTCAGTTGGGTCTGGTGCTCAACCAGATGCCGGGCGTGGTCGAGAATGGGCTGTTTATTGATATCTGTGACACAGTTGTGATCGGCTATGGGGATGGTCGCAACGAAGTGCGCGACATAAATGAAGGCACAATCGCGCAAGGTCGGCTGGATTTTGTGGAAACGGTCAATCTTTTTGCGGATTTAGCGGAATAGCGATGAAAACCGGCCTGAATTTGGGAATATGTGATGGAATTTGACTTTGATCTGTTTGTGATTGGCGGCGGCTCAGGCGGTGTGCGGGCGGCGCGGGTTGCGGCGGGCGAACATGGCGCCAAGGTTGGCCTGGCCGAAATGGACCGCTATGGCGGCACATGTGTGATCCGGGGCTGCGTGCCGAAAAAGCTGATGGTGTTTGCGTCAGGATATTCGGACGTGGTTTCTGATGCCAAAGCCTATGGCTGGAACCTGGGCGAGGGGTCGTTTGATTGGACCGGCTTTTCGGCCCGCCTGAACACTGAACTGGACCGGTTAGAGCAAATTTACCGCAATTTGCTGGCTTCGGCAGGTGTGGAAACCTTTGATGCGCGTGCCGTGATCAGGGATGCGCATACGGTTGAGCTATCCGGCGGAGAACGCAAAACCGCCAAACATATTCTGGTGGCAACCGGTGGCCATCCGGTGCGGCCTGATTTGCCCAATGCCGATCTGGGGATCGTTTCAGATGATATTTTTCATCTCAGCGAAATGCCAAAGTCAATTTTGATCATCGGTGGGGGGTATATCGCCTGCGAATTTGCCGGCATTATGAATGGGCTTGGGGTCAAGGTCTCGCAATACTACCGCGGCGCGCAGATCCTGCGTGGGTTTGATGAAGAAGCCCGCGGATTGGTTGCGGAACAGATGCGTGAACGGGGCGTAGATTTGCATGTCGGCACCAATATTCTGGACATGTCGCGCGCAGATCCAGCTGCGAAAAGCGGCCCAATCCGGGTTAAATCGACCACCGGGCATGAACATGTCTTTGATGCTGTGTTGTTTGCGACCGGTCGTGATCCGAACACAAAAGGCATGGGGCTGGAAGATGTCGGCGTGTCGCTTGGCCGCCGGCACGAGATTGAGGTCAATGAATACAGCCAGACCGGCGTCCCCTCGATCTATGCAATTGGCGATGTGACCAACCGGGTCAATCTGACACCGGTTGCGATCCGCGAAGGCATGGCTTTTGTGCAAACGGTATTCGCAGGTAATCCGACACCGGTTGACCATGACTTAATCCCATCGGCGATATTCACCCAGCCCGAAATGGGCACTGTGGGCCTGAGCGAAGAAGATGCACGCGACCTGGAACTGGTTGAGATTTACTGCACCTCGTTCCGGCCGATGCAGACCGCCTTTGCCGGACGGGCAGATCGGGTGATGATGAAACTGGTCGTCTCGGTTGCGACCCGCAAAGTGCTGGGATGCCATATCGTGGCCCCGAATGCCGGGGAAATGATCCAGCTTGCCGGTGTCGCCATTAAAATGGGGGCCACAAAAGAGGATTTTGACGCCACGGTGGCTGTGCATCCGACAATGTCGGAAGAAATCGTAACAATGAAATCTCCGATCCGAACCGCTTGATTTATTGGGTTTTGATCACAGGTATGAAACAACGCATCATTCAGGCGTGATGCAGTCAGGAAAGAGGAATTTATGGCAGGCAATAGTGGCGGCCCATGGGGCGGCGGCGGAAATTCAGACGGGGACAAGCCTGACGGCGGAAACCGTGGCAACAACGGCAACGGCGGGCGCAGACCCGACAGCGATGGCCCGCAAATCCCCGAGATCGAGGAATTGGTCAAAAAGGGCCAGGAACAACTGCGCGTCCTGATGGGCGGTCGCGGTGGCGGCGGCAATAGCGGTGGCCAAAAGACTGGCGGCGGTGGCCCGCAACTGACCCGTGGCACGATCGGTCTGGGCTTGTTGATCACCTTTGGGGCTTGGCTTTTCGCCAGTGCCTATACGGTGCGTCCCGAAGAACAGTCGGTTGAATTGTTTCTGGGCGAATTTTCCACAATTGGCCAGCCGGGCCTGAACTTTGCCCCATGGCCGGTTGTCACAGCAGAAGTATTGGCCGTGTCGAATGAGCGCACCGAAGACATCGGTGTCGGCGCACGCGGCAGTGACGCAGGTCTGATGCTGACGGGTGACGAAAACATCGTCGACATTGATTTCCAGGTGGTTTGGAATATTGCCGATCCGTCCGCGTTTTTGTTTAACCTGCGCGATCCGCGTCAAACCATTCGTGCGGTGTCAGAGTCGGCGATGCGCGAAATCATTGCGCAATCGGAATTGGCGCCGGTCCTGAACCGGGACCGTGGCGTCATTGCCAGCCGGTTGCAGGATCTGATCCAGTCAACGCTGGAAAGCTACGGCAGCGGTGTGAACATCATCCGCGTCAACTTTGACAAGGCCGACCCACCAGAATCGGTGATCGCGGCTTTCCGGGACGTCCAGGCCGCCGAACAGGAACGGGACCGCTTGCAAAACGTGGCGGATGCCTATGCCAACCGGGTTCTTGCCGAAGCACGCGGTTCTGCCGCACAGCTGCTGGAAGAGGCCGAAGGCTACCGCGCCCGCGTGGTGAACGAGGCCGAAGGTGAGGCCAGCCGTTTCAGTGCGGTTCTGACCGAATACCAAAAGGCCCCCGAAGTAACCCGCAAACGGCTGTATCTGGAAACGATGGAGCAAGTGCTGGGCGGCATCGACAAAATCATCCTTGATGAAAGCGTTGGTGGCGGCGGCAATGGTCAGGGTGTCGTGCCTTACCTGCCGCTGAATGAGCTGCGTCGCTCGACTGATGAAGGAAGTAACTGATGCGGAAAACAACTTTTCTCTTGCCGATCCTGGTGATTGCTATCGCAACGGCGATGTCTTCGGTCTTTATCGTTGATGAACGCGAAAGCGCACTGGTCCTGCAATTCGGCCGTGTGGTCGACGTTAAGGAAGAGCCTGGTCTGGCGTTCAAAATCCCCTTGATTCAGGAAGTCGTGCGTTACGATGACCGTATTCTAAGCCGCGATATTGATCCGTTGGAAATCACGCCCTCGGATGATCGTCGTCTGGTTGTGGATGCGTTTGCCCGCTACCGCATCGCCGATGTGCGTCAATTCAGACAAGCGGTTGGTACCGGCGGTATCGCCACTGCCGAAAACCGGATCGATTCCATTTTGCGCGCCCAGACACGTGAAATTCTCGGCTCGGTCTCGTCCAACGACATCCTGTCGTCAGATCGTGCAGCCCTGATGTTGCGGATCAGAAACGGCGCCATTCAACAGGCCCGTACCTTGGGGGTTGAGGTGATTGACGTGCGCCTGAAACGCACCGACTTGCCGACCGAAAACCTTGAAGCGACCTTTGAACGGATGCGTGCAGAACGCGAACGCGAAGCTACGGATGAACGCGCGCGCGGTAACGAGGCGGCGCAACGTGTCCGCGCCCTTGCAGACAGAACCGTGGTTGAACTGGTGTCAGATGCCCGTCGCGAAGCCGAGATCGCCCGCGGTGAAGCGGATGCCCAACGCAACGCGATCTTTGCTGCGGCCTTTGGTGCCGACCCTGAATTCTTTGAATTCTACCGGTCACTGACGGCCTATACCCGCGCGCTCAAGGGCAGCAATTCGTCCATGGTCATGTCGCCCAACAGCGAGTTTTTTAACTACCTGCGCAGCGATCAGGGCTTGAGGTCCGCCGAGGGCGAGTGATGGCGACGATATTAATCGCATTTGGACTTGTGATGATTGTTGAGGGGCTGGCCTATGCGCTGGCCCCTTCGCTTATTGAACGGATGCTGGACGCGTTGCGGGCCTTGCCGGAAATGGCAATTCGGCAGGTCGGTTTGCTGGTATTGGTATCGGGGTTGATCCTGATCTGGTTTGGCTACCAGATCGGGTCTTAGGCGGAAACGCGCCCGTGGATTTGCCGATCATCACATGGCGATCACGTTCAATTGAGATAGATACTGCAATAAATATCTTTGATGTTGCCCCAATGCATACCTACATGCATCCTAGTGACAAGACGTGTAAAAGACGTAGATCCAGTTAACGAAGACAAATCGAGTACTCAGGAGAAGACTGATGAAGTCCCAGGCAATAGCATTGTCCCCCCCGAAATTCCCGGCCGCAGCACTGCGGGGGCTGGCGCTTGGCATTCTTGCCCTGGCGTTTGTTTTGATGCAAACG
>JBAUHN010000170.1:0-2960 GCA_049680295.1 Sulfitobacter sp. | reverse complement strand
CCCCGACCTGATAGGGATGGCTGACGCGGCCCTAATTGCTCTTGGGTTCGGCGCTCTTTTCAACAGAAGGATCAGAGACTTTATTCAAGGCAAGCACCTAGGCGGCGCAAAGAAGTCTCAACTTTCCGATGTTGCGAAGACAGTTCAGGCGCTTGCCAATGACAAGAATGGAACGATGAGCATCAAGGGCCTGCGCCTTAAAGAGACTGAATACGAAACGGAGTTTGAAGCTGTCTTCACTGAGCGCGAAGCAAGAGACGCGCTGGTTACTATCAACAACCAGAAAGAAGAATTAGACAAGGTAAGCGCTTCTGATCATCAGCGCGTGCTTATGACATTCACTCGCTCGGACGTTAGTAATGCCATTGTAGGCAAGCGGTCTGGTGAACGCGTCGTTGTTGAAGAAATATCAGACAAGTCCAGGGCGCTGGTTTACGGGTCAGATTTGGCCGAGGCGCAGATAAAAGATGAAATCCAAAACGCAGACGAAAATGTCTTTAAGCGCGGGTTTATCGTTGATCTAAATCTAGTCTTCTCTGGGCCTCGGCCCGTCGCCTATTCAGTTACACACCTTCATCAAGTCATTGACTTAGAAGACTAAAACTATAGGCGAAACTCTGATACGCCGATGCTATCGAGGCAGTGCAGCATGTAGGCGGCACTGAACTTGCCGCGTGACAGCTTGTTCCGGACGTTTGGCTCTTTGGCGTTGATATCGGCAAAGACGTGTTTCACCTGGTCGGTTTCAACAAAGAGGGTCAGTTGGTGTTGCGCAAGAAGATCAAGCGTATGGCGTTGATCGCGACGTTTGAGGAACTTCCACATTGCATCGTGGGCATGGAAGCCTGCATGAGCGCGCATTTTGTCAGCCGCACGTTGAGCAAGTTGGGGTTTGAGCCACGGATCATTCCAGCGGTCTACGTTCAGCCATTCAACAAAGGCCAGAAGAACGATTACAACGATGCTGAAGCTATCGCGGAAGCCGCTCTGCGGCCCAATCTCAAGACGGTTTCCGAGAAGACTCAGGAGCAACTGGACCTGCAGGCATTGCATCGCGTGCGTTCCTGGCTTGTGTCACGGCGGACGGCGACAATGAATCAGATCCGCGCGTTCTTGATAGAGCAAGGGATCACTGTCCGGAAGAGTGTGGCTGCGTTGCGAATATCGCTCCAAGCGATTTTAGACAATCGCAGTGATGAGATGTCTTTGCGGATGCGCAAGTTAATCCTTGGTCTCCAGCAAGATTGGGTATGGACGGACAAACGGATCGAAATGACGACGTCTGAGATCAAATCTGTCAGTGAGTCTGAGGCCAGCTATCAGCGTCTCATGACCATCCCTGGGATTGGGCCAATCATCTCAACGGCTGTGGTTGCGGCTGTAGGAACTGGCGAAGCTTATGATCGCGGGCGCGACTTCGCGGCCTGGCTTGGTCTGGTCCCCCGTCAATACAGTACGGGTGGGCGCACCATTCTAGGCCGCATCACAAAACGTGGCAGTCGATATTTACGCATGCTGTTCGTGCAAGCCGCACCGGTCATCATGATGCGACCCAAGAACTGGCATAAGTTCAGTTTTGGCCCATGGCTGGAGGCCGCTGCCACGCGCATGCAGCATAACAAACTTGGAGTTGCGCTTGCCAATAAGCTCGCGCGGATCGCCTGGAGCGTTCTAAACTCAGGCAAAGACTTCGACTGGAAAGAAAAGGAATTTGCGACTGGGATCTAAAACAGCCGCACACGATGTTCGTAAACCTCAATTGTATGGAACGGAATAAGGCGCACCCAAAGTCTGAGAGCCCAGATGGTCATCATAGATCAGGACACTAATGAGACAGCGGCGCGTGTGTACTCCCAACAGGGCCACGGCAAAATACTCAAGCCGATCCAAAGGCCGGATACATATCAGCGACTTCCTGAAGACGTGCAATTGATCACTTGCGAACAGCAGCCGGTACATACATCTGGGCTCTTCGCGGCCATCGGAGGCGCTGCAGCATCCGGCGTGCCACGCTGTTGCGCCACCTTCGCTCACGGCCCGTAGGAGACATCCACAATCCGGTTGGACGCTGCACCGCAGCTTTCGCATTCCTGCCGTTCGTTCAACTTGCAGAAAATTCGATGAGCGGACGAACGCAGGGACGAAGCGGACATAGTTATCGAACACTTTCTGGCGTCCGTAGGCACAAACCAGTTACCCAGCTGCACTAATAGTGTTCCATAAGAATCCATTCGGTTCCCATGGTCTGCCACCCTTGGGTTACGATAGGTCTGCGGTCCGCCTCTGCAAAACCAGCCTTTTGGTAGAGCACACGGGCGGCAGTGTTGTTGTTCGATACAAACAGCGCCACCCGTCCCGAACCGGCTCGGTCTTTGGCGTTGGCAATAAGCGCTGCTCCGACACCTTTGCCGCGTGCAACAGGCACAGTAGCAAGAAACACAATTAATAAGGCGCCCGGCACGGATGCTTCCAATTCGGCGGGGGGTTTAAACATGGGCGGCAAATCAGGATCAATCGGTTCGGGAGGGTCCGAGATACGGTCAAGATTAGTCATTCCCACAGGTGACCCGTCAAATTCGGCGATCCAGCACTTGGTGTATGACATTTTGCCTTGCGGGTTTTCTACGCAAGATAGCATGAACCCATGCAGGTCTTGCCCTTCCGGTAGCAACTGCATGAAATAGTGTGGCAAAAAACCGTGACCCGCGACCTCGCTCATTTCCAGAATGAAAGGTGCGTCTTGTGCAGTCGCTTTGCGAATATTCGGCGGGGGCATATATGTCATTTCCGGCTTCAACGGTGCGTTTCAACAAGGTAATTGTGATGGTGCCTATGTAGAAGCCCATTCCGATCAATGACCAAGCGTCACTATGCTGCGGTGCAGTTTTCGAAATGTTGCCATATGCTGGACCGCAGCGTTTCTTTGTCTGAGACTCCGGATAGCAAGGCGACATTTACGT
>JBAUHN010000169.1:0-21066 GCA_049680295.1 Sulfitobacter sp. | reverse complement strand
CTTAAGGATCACGGCTGACCGGGATCCCGCGCAGACGTTTCCAAAATGCAAAAATCCGCTAGTATTCAACCTTCAACCAGTTGCAGGGCGGGACGATATGCAAAAACTTCAGGTTCAGGGCGTGCATCACATCACCTTGATGGGGGCAGACCGGCAAACATCCATAGATTTTTGGGAAGGCGTTTTGGGCATGCCGTTTGTGTTCGAGCAACCCAATCTGGACAGTCCTGACGACGGACATTTGTATTTTGATCCCGGCGACGGGCGGTTGATCACGATATTCACCAATGAAAACCGTGAGGTCAACAAGTCGCGCACCTCAATGGACGTGGGCTGTGTGCATCACATCGCCTTTACCGTCAGCCAATCTATGTACACTCAGCTGGTTGCACGATTGGATGCTCGGAAAATTGCCCACTCCGGCGAAAAAGATCGCGGGTTCATGAATTCCATCTACTTCAAGGACCCGTTGGGATTGCTGGTCGAATTGGCATCTTATCGGTTTGAACCACCCGTAGACGCAACACACTCGGATGTGTTGTTTGAGGCGCATCAAGTCCGTGTTGCAGCGGGGGATGGAAACATCGAAGACAAACATATCGCCATTGCAATTGAGCGTCTGACCCATGCCGCGACGCGGTCCCTGTCAGACGACAGGTCCTCCAAAAACCCATACCGTTGATCCAACGGGCTAGAAAAGACATCTGCATCGTCGCGTTACTAGGTTTTTGAAAATAAAGTGAATGATTGCGGCTGGACAAGCTATGCTTCACTAAATGACGTTCTAACCCAGGGGCTTGCTATGATTGATCTGTATTCATGGACCACACCCAATGGCCGCAAGGTTTCAATCCTGCTGGAAGAATTGGGCGTGCCTTACACCGTCTGTCCGATCGATATTTCGAAAGACGAACAATTCGCGCCTGACTTTCTTAAGATTGCGCCCAACAATCGCATTCCGGCAATTGTTGATCATGACACAGGGGTTCAAATGATGGAGACCGGGGCCATCATGCTTTACCTCGCCGACAAGTATAAAAAGTTTCAATGCGAAGGTGACGAATACTGGAAGATGGTTGAGTGGCTGATGTGGCAAATGGGCGGTCTTGGACCCATGCTGGGGCAAGTCCACCATTTCGTCAAATACAACAAAGGCAAATCTGACTACGCTGAGGACCGCTATGCCAAAGAGGGGCAACGTCTTTATCGGGTTTTGAACGAACGGTTGGAAAACCGGGACTATATTGCCGGGTCCGGACGCGGAGAATACACGATTGCAGACATAGCCTGCTGGCCGTGGATTTCCCGGTTTGAGTGGCAAGAGAACGACCTGAACGACTATCCAAATATCAAAGCCTGGTATTTGCGCATTGCAGAACGGCCCGCGGTTCAAAACGGCTATTCGGTTCCAAAGTTCACGACGGACGTGCCGATGCCTTAGGGGCAGAACCTATTGATCCAAAGAATAGACCCGCGGCAATCGCCGGGCTTTCGCGGGCGCAACAATGTTCTAAGCCTTTGAAAAATGGCGTCTCATGATGGGGTGGAGTGTTTTGTATTAATAGATTGTAAAACAATGACTTAACTGGCGCTCTCGCGCTGACCGATCAAAATTTGCATCGCATATTGGTGGATTGGGGGATCGGTTTTGCAGGGGCGCGCAACCAAATCGTCAATTCCGGCAAACATAGCCCCCATCAACGATCAGTGTTTGACCCGTGATCATCCTGCTGGCCTTTGATGCCAGGAACAGCACTGATCCAACAAGGTCTTCCGGCATCAGGGCTTCGGGGATGCATTGCCGCTCAAGTTGTTTGGCAATGGACTCTTCTGTTAACCAAAGGTCCATCTGTCGTGGCGTGATCACCATGCCGGGGGCCACCGCATTCACCCGAATTCCATCGCGGCCGAATTCCCGTGCGAGGGTCTGGGTTAGAGAAACGATTGCAGCATTGGAGGAGGTGTATGCCGGAAAACCAGCCATTCCGGCCATAAATGCAACGGAGGAGAAATTGATAATCGCGCCACCACCGGCAGATTTCATCTGCGAAATGGCAGCCTGCGCGGCAAAGAAATAGGCCTTCAGGTTGATTGCCATGGCGGCATCCCAGTAGGCTTCATCTACTTCTTCGGTTTTGTGGCGCTGGTCGTTGGCCGCGTTGTTGATGAGGATATCAATGGGTCCATTTGTCTTGGCAGCCACGCGGAACGCCTCTTGAAGCGCATTAACGTCAGTTAGATCGCAGGGGATGAATATTGGCGCGATGCCGTGCCGATTCTCTACCTGTTTGCAGAAATCAGCGGCATCAGAACGCTGAACGAAGGCAACCCGCGAACCTTGTGCGATGAAGCCCTCGGTCAGAGCCGCACCGATGCCTGATCCCCCGCCCGTGATGAAGACAGATTTGCCTTCAAGGTCAGCGTGTTGCCCGGCATCGCTGCTTGCCGCCTTGTTGCTCATCCCATCTTCACCCACGCACCATCACGTTTTGAAGACCTAAGGCAGGCATCAATGAATTCGACACCTTTTAGCCCGTCCGCCGCATTTGGAAAAATCACATCCGAGGATGGCGCGGAATTTGCGCCATGTGCCCGGATAGCATGGGCCGCTTCAGAATAGATGTTTGCAAATCCTTCGAGGTACCCTTCGGGATGACCCGGAGGGATGCGGCTCATCCTTGCGGCAGCCCCGCCCGCACCTGCGCCGTTCCTTGTGATCAAGCGCTTGGGTTCGCCTAGTGGTGCATGCCACAGATAGTTTGGGTCTTCCTGTGCCCACTCCAGCCCGCCCTTTTCTCCGTAGATACGCAATTTCAGCGCGTTCTCGTTGCCAGGCGCAACCTGACTTGCCCACAGCATGCCCCGCGCGCCACCTTCAAGACGCATCATGACGCTGACATTGTCATCAAGACGCCGCCCCGGCACAAAGGTCGTAAGCTCGGCGCTGAGGCTTTCAACCTCAAGACCGGACACGAAGTTGGCGAGGTTAAAGGCATGGGTGCCGATGTCACCGACACAGCCGCCGCCGCCGGATCGTTCCGGATCGGTCCGCCATTCCGCCTGTTTTAAGCCGGTGTCTTCCAAGGGCTCGGACAACCAGTCCTGAACGTATTCGACGTGCACTAGCCTGATTTTGCCCAGCACCCCGCCTGTTACCATGTCGCGGGCCTGACGCACCATGGGATAGCCGGTGTAATTGTGCGTCAGCACAAAAAGCGCATCGGAGGATGCCGCCAGCTTGGCCAATTTACGGGCATCCGGCAGTGTCGACGTCATTGGTTTGTCGCAGATTACATGGATGCCGCGTTTGAGAAACTCGCGCGCCACCGGATAGTGCATATGGTTCGGTGTGACGACGGCTACCGCCTCGATCCCGGCCTTCAGCCGAGCCTCGCGGATCGCCATCTCCCTGTAACTGCCATAAGCGCGGTCGTCAGCGACGCCAAGATCGGACGCGCTTGCCTTTGATTTCTCCGAGGTTGAACTGAAGGCACCGGCCACCAATTCGAAGTGATCATCCATCCGGCTGGCAATGCGATGCACTCCGCCGATGAAGGCATCGCGTCCTCCGCCCACCATCCCCAGGCGAATGCGGCGCGACTGGCGGTCTGATTTTCCTTCGATTGCCATCAGTCCAGCCCCAGAATTTTGCGGTTTGCGTCTGCGTCGGCACCGTCCTGCGTAAAGTCGTCAAAGGCATGTTCGGTCACGCGAATGATGTGATCCTTGACGAATTGCGCCCCTTCCCGCGCGCCGTCTTCGGGATGCTTGATCGCGCATTCCCATTCCACGACAGCCCAACCATCGAAATTGTTGGTCGCCATCTTTGAAAAGATGGCCTTGAAATCCACCTGACCGTCGCCGATCGACCGGAAGCGACCGGCCCGGTTTTCCCAGGACTGGAAACCGCCATAAACGCCTTTGCGCCCGGTCGGATTGAACTCTGCATCCTTGACGTGGAACATGCGAATGCGGTCCGCGTAAATGTCGATGTGGTCGATGTAATCCAGGCATTGCAGCACAAAGTGCGACGGATCATAAAGCATGTTGCACCGGGCATGCCCGTCGAGCCGTTCCAGAAACATCTCAAAGGTATCGCCGTCGTGCAAATCTTCGCCGGGGTGCACTTCGTAGCAGACGTCAACGCCATGTTCCTCGGCGTGGTCCATGATCGGACGCCATCGCCGCGCCAATTCGTCGAACGCCTCTTCCACCAGACCAGCGGGCCGCTGTGGCCACGGATACATGTAGGGCCAGGCCAGGGCGCCAGAGAAGGTTACGGTGCGGTCAATCCCAAGATTGCGGGATGCAGTGATGGATTTCTTGACCTGATCTACCGCCCATTCCTGCCGCGCCTTCGGATCGCCGCGCACCTCTGGTGCCGCGAAGTTATCGAAAGGGATGTCGTAGGCTGGGTGTACGGCCACCAGTTGCCCTTGCAGGTGGGTGGACAGGTCAGTGATTTCCACGCCGTTTTCGCGCGCCTTTCCCGCCAGTTCATCGCAGTAGTCTTTCGATGCGGCCGCCTTGTCCAGGTCGAACAACCGACCGTCCCATGACGGGATTTCAACCCCGACATAGCCCCAGTCTGCCGCTTTTTTGGTGATCGCGTCCCACGAATTGAATGGCGCGTCATCACCTGCGAATTGCGCGAGGAAAAGCCCCGGCCCTTTGATGGTTTGCATGTTTGTACCCTCCCGGTTAGACGTATCTATTGACGATGTTTTCGAGTATTTCCTGACGGCCCGACACAGGCTGCGGATCAAGATTTTTGGCCAAGGCTGCAATCTGATCGAGGTCCAGTTTTCCCGCCAGCATGTCACCGTGTGCGGCCCATCCGGCGTAGCGGTCTGCCAGCGGCTGGCTAAGTGCCCCGTCATCAATCATCTGCTGTGCTGCAATAAACCCACGGGCACAGACATCCATTGCGCCCGCATGGGCCGCCAGCAGATCATCCGGATCCAGCGATTGCCGTCGCAACTTTGCATCAAAGTTCGTGCCCCCCGTGGTGAAGCCACCGCCTTGAAGGATGTGATAATAGGCCAGCGCCACTTCGGGCACGTTGTTTGGAAATTGATCCGTGTCCCAACCGGACTGATAGTCGTTTCGGTTCATGTCGATGGACCCGAAGATACCCAGCGCGTTTGCCAGCGCGATCTCATGCTCAAATGAATGGCCTGCCAAAATGGCATGACCCTGTTCGATGTTGACCTTGACCTCGTTCTCCAACCCATGCCTACGCAGGAACCCATAAACAGTCGCCACGTCGTAATCGTATTGGTGCTTAGTCGGTTCCTGTGGCTTTGGTTCGATCAGGATCGCTCCCTTAAACCCGATTTTGTGCTTGTACTCGACAACCAGGTTCAGGAACCGTCCCAATTGCACGTCTTCTCGGCCAAGGTCAGTGTTGAGCAGGGTTTCGTAGCCTTCACGCCCACCCCAAAGCACGTAGTTTTCGCCGCCCAACCGATGGGTAACGTCCATGCAATCGCGGACTGTTCCAGCGGCATAGGCGAACACCTCTGGATCGGGGTTGGTTGCCGCGCCGGACATATAGCGGCGATTGGAAAACAGGTTTGCGGTGCCCCATAGCAATTTGACGCCGGTCTGCACCATCTTGTCCTGCATATAGTCGGCCATCTCATTCAGTCGGTCCCGCGAGTCCACCAGACTATTACCTTCGGGGCGCACATCGTGGTCGTGAAAGCAGAAGTAAGGCGCGCGCAAAAGGCGGAACATCTCGAACGCCACATCCGCTTTGCGTTTGGCCAGTTGCATTGTATCCGCAGGAAACCAGTCGCGCTGAAAAGTATCACCACCAAACGGGTCGGTTCCCGGCCAGACGAAATTGTGCCAATAGCAAACGGCGAAGCGCAGATGATCTTCTAGCCGCTTGCCGCCCACTTCCCGCTCTGGATCATAGTGGCGGAAAGCGAGCGTGTCGCTGCTGGCAGGATCAAAAGGCAAGGGATCCTTGCGGGAGAAAAAGGCATCGCTCATTGTGTGGCTCCATGTCGTCCGGTTGCGTCCAGTGAAGACTGGATATGGGCAAACCCTTCACGATAGACCGTTTCAGGGCTTTCGGCGAAGTCGCGCCAGACCCTGGTGGCGGCGGCCAGATCGGGCAGGCCACGGCCAAAGGCCTCAATCGTCAGCCAGCCATCATATCCGATGTCGCGGATTGCACAGAAGGTTTCGGCCCAGGGAATGTTGCCGCGTCCCGGCACGCCCCGGTCATTTTCGGAAATGTGGATATGGTGTACAACATCGCAATTGCGCGTCAGAGCGCCAATTGGATCAGTTTCTTCGATATTGGCGTGGAACGTGTCGTACATGGCGCGAATGTTGGGGTGGTTGATGTCCCTGATGTGATCCGACAGCCCATCCATTGTGTTGAGCAGGTAGCATTCAAAACGGTTCAGTGCTTCCAGACAAACAGTGACTCCGTGGCGCGCTGCCGCATCGCCGATTTCCCGCTGAACAGCAACAGAGCGCTCAAATTCCAAAGCGGTTGGACCCACACCAGAAAAATGACCAAGCGTCGAATGCAACGGTCCGCTGAGCCGGTCCGCGCCCAATGCGGCGCTGCATTCCAGCGCCCATTTCATATGCGAAACCCCCGCCGCACGCGCAGTTGGATCGTCCGAAATCAGGTGCTGTGCGGGATCGCCAATGGCCGTAACAGCCGTGCGCTCAAGACCGAGTGCATCCAGCATTTTTCCGATCGCGGCAAAGTCTTGGGGCGTGCCTTCGAATATTGGGATCTCAACACCGTCAAATCCCGTTGCCTTCAGATCGGCAAGAAGGCCCCTATGGCCCGAAACGACATGTGTGGTCCATAGGAACATGCACATTCCGATTTTCACGGCAAACCTCCTTCAAAATTGTGTCTTACCCACCATCTGGTCATACCAAATTTGCAGCTTTGGTCAATCCAGCTCTGACAACAAGGTTGGATCTCCAATGCAATTTTCTGCAAGCTTCCCATAATTTACGGGGAAAAAGTGCCACATTAACTGAAGAGCAGAAAAATCTTCTACTTGACCGATTTTTGTCTCAAGTGCTAACTGGTCTAACCAAATTTGTGCGGCGCTCAAAATCACGCCGTCTGCCTTGTCCCTGCTGGCGTCCAAGGCAACGAGATCAATTAGGGGGATAGAAATGCACCTTTCGACACACAACTGGATGCGGGCTGAGCCGTTGGAAACAACCGTCCGGCGGATCAAACAAATGGGCTACGAGAGCATCGAAATCTCGGGCGAACCTACGCAATACGACACGAAAGACACGCTCAAGATGCTCAAGGACAATGGCATGCGATGCTGGGGCGCAGTGACACTAATGCTGGAAGAGCGCAACTTGGCGGCAAAGGACATGGGCCAGCGCGAGATGTCGGTTCAATACGTCAAGGATGTGCTGACCATGGTCAGCGAGCTTGAAGGCGAGATTATCACTCTGGTGCCCGCGACAGTGGGCAAGGTTGTGCCTGACGGCACGCCCGAAGAAGAATGGGAATGGGTCACGGATGCAACCCGCGAGTGCTTTCACCACGCCCAAAAGGTCGGTGTGCGCATTGCTGTTGAGCCGCTGAATCGGTTTGAGACCTATTTGTTCAATCGCGGTGCTCAGGCACTGGCGCTCGCGGATGCGGTCAGCCCGGAGGTGGGTGTTTGCCTTGATGCCTTCCATCTGAATATCGAAGAAGAGAACATGTTCCAGACCATCCGGGACATTGGCGACCGCCTTTTCGATTTTCACGTGGCCGACAACAATCGTTTTGCTGCTGGTCTGGGTCACATTGATTGGCCCCGCGTGATCGATACTTTGCGCGAAATCGGATACGATGGGGCAGTCACCAATGAATTCGTGGCACCTGTCGACCGTACTCCGGCGGCACCCTATCCTGACATGGTGGACAAAAACCCGTCCGACATTCCGCCTGAGCAGTTGAAGTTTATCCAGGACCACGGCTCGAGCGTTCTGACGGAAGAATTTTATGCCGAGCAGATGCAAATCACGGCTGACACGATCTTGCCGTTGATCAAGTAGGTCAGCGGTCTTCTTCGGGCGCGGGTTATCCTTCCGCGCCCAAAGAACGAAGGAGTTGCAATGCGTATAACCTCTGCTCAAGCCTGGTGGATTCAGATTCCCATCAAGTCAAAAGATCAGCATGTCAGTGATTTTGGCAGGTTGCGCACTTTTGACGCGGCGATCCTGCGGCTGGAAACCGACGATGGCCTGATCGGTTGGGGCGAAGCAAAGAACGCAGCCGGAAGTGCCGGAGACTATGGCACCCTGGTGCATTTGCTGAATACGGAATTTGGGCCACGTGTCATTGGGCGTGACCCCGCCGATGTCACCTGGATCTGGGAAGACCTTTATAACGGGTCGCGCGCGGACAAGGCGCGCAACGCCGGACATGCCATGCCAGAACTGGCGCGACGAGGCATGACAATTTCTGCGATCAGCGCCATCGATATCGCGCTTTGGGATATCTTGGGAAAGGCAGATGGCAAACCGGTCTGGCAGCTGCTGGGCGGACGCAAGGCCGATAGGCTGCGCGCCTATGCCTCAGGTGGATGGGCGGATCGCGACAACATCGGCGACCAATTACAAAGTTACATTGATAAAGGTGGGTTTGACGGCGTCAAAATGCGCGTCGGTGCCATGGACGGGACCCCACATCGCTCTGCCGAGCGGGTCAAGGCGGCGCGGGCGGCCCTGGGGCCCGAAGTGGATCTGATGGTTGATGCGCATGGCACCTTTACAGTGGCAGATGCCAAGCGGTTCGTCTATCTGACGCGGGATTGCGATCTGGCGTGGTTCGAGGAGCCGGTCATCGGCGATGACAAACCGGGGATGGCCGAGGTCCGGGCCGCGACCCATGTGCCCATATCGGCAGGTGAATCCGAAGCCACCCGGTATGATTTTCGCGATCTGATCGTCGGGCGCTGCGCTGACATTCTGCAACCCGACCCTGCGTCTTGCGGGGGCATTACCGAAGCAATGCGGATTGGAACGCTCGCCTCCAGCTTCAATTTGCGCATGGCCCCGCATCTTTGGGCGGGCGCACCCTGCTTTTTTGCGGGGCTTCAGGTTTGCGCGGCCTCACCGGCCAGTTTCACTGTCGAATTTTCGTTGGGGGCCAACCCAATGATCCACGATTTGTCCAAGAATCCAGTGGAGGTGAAGGATGGCATGATTGCAATTCCCGATCTGCCCGGTATAGGGCTTAATATGAATGAAGCCGTAATTGAGAAATTTGCCAAGAATGGATGACGTGCAGCAAAAGGATTTTCTGCCTGCTCTTGCATCCCATCTTATCGTCGTGGCGGAAGCCAATGCAGGCAAAGCACCGTCTGAACGTGAACTGGCTGAGCATTTTTCAGTCAGTCGAGGTCAGGTACGCGAATCCCTGGCCATTCTAGAAGCCATGCAAGTCATTGAACGGCGGGCAAAATCCGGCATTTACTTGCGCAAGGATCAGCGCGGCATCGAACAGCTTGCCTTTTTCGTCCGGGCGGGGCTGCCGCTCGACCCGCGTCAGATTTTCGAAGCGGTTGAGGTGCGCAAGATCCACGAAATCAAGGCTGCGGAAATGGCTGCCGAACGTGCGACAGAAGAGAATTTCGCAAACCTGGAACGCATTTTGGAATCTTCGGAACAGCGCATCGCGGCGGGTGAAGGATTGGCCAAACTCGACCATGACTTCCACCTCGAAATTGTCCGCGCCACCCAAAACGAGGTTTTTTACAACCTTTGTACCACTTTCTACGTGCTGAGTGAAAAGAGACTGGATGTCTATTTCAAGGAAAGCGAACGCAACTTGCAGTCACACCGCGAGCACCAGCAAATCTACGATGCTTTGTGCCGCCGTGATCCTGCATTGTCCATGGCTCTGATGAATTCGCATTTACGCGGCGCGATGAGCTATTGGTCCGAACTGCTGGACGACAAGGATGCGAAACCTTTGCAATAAGAGGTGCTGATGCCTGGCTGTAACGTCATTTTTTCTACGCATGCTCTCCACCCCGAAGTGACGGCCAAGCTGCAATCGCTTGGCGACTACCGTGTGTCCTCCGCACCCACCCCCGATGCCATTTTCGATGAAAGCCGGGGTGCTAGGATCATTGTGGTGCGCGCGCCCATCGCGCCGCAGATCATCACGCGCGAACCCGGGCTGTTTGCCTGCATACGCCATGGTGCGGGGCTTGATATGATCCCGGTTGATGTTGCAACGCAGGCCGGGGTGCTGGTCGCGAATGTACCGGGTGCGAATGCGACAACAGTTGCAGAGCATGCGATCTGGTCAGCGATGGCGCTTTTTCGCAGGTATCCCATGGTGGATCGTGATCTGCGGCAAAGCGGCTGGGAAGCAGGTCGACAGCATTCAAATGGGGGGCGTGAATTGTCCGGCCGCACGGTTGGCATTCTGGGCGTCGGTAACATCGGGCGACAGGTCGCGGCGATGGTGCAACATGGGTTCGGATGCAAGGTGATTGCGCATACCCGCTCTCCGGACAAACTGCCCGATGGCATCACGCCGGTGTCGCTTGGCGATCTTCTTGCGCAATCGGACGTGCTGGTCCTGAGCTGCCCGCTGACGGACCAAACCAGGGGGATTGTCAGCGCCGACGCCATTGCGCAGATGAAACATGGTGCAATCCTGATCAACGTTTCGCGCGGGCCGGTCACAGACGAAGAAGCACTGGCAAAGGCGCTGGCGTCCGGGCATTTGGGCGGCGCGGCAATTGATGTCTTCAGCAAACAACCGCTTCCTTCGGATCATCCCTTTCTTGACCTGTCCAATGTAATCGTGACGCCTCATATGGCCGGGATCACCGAAGAAAGCATGTTACGCATGGGCCGAGGTGTGGTGGCTGAAACCACGCGAATACTGGCCGGCAAAAAGCCGGAGAATTTTTGCAATCCTGAAGTCTGGGACAGGTTCACCAAACGGTTTTCCTGACGGGGTTAGCCCAACGCCAGATTTCGTCCTGTAACAGGGTCGAAATACAACACCTTTTCCGGCCTCCAGCCGAACCGAACCTCTTGATCTATTTCAAGCTGTGTTTGCGCCGATACGGTTGCGTGCAAGTGCAGCCCATCAAGATCAATCGTCAGGATCTTGATCACGCCGTGGTTTTCCAGGTCAAAGACGCGGCCCGTCACGGGACCATCATCAGAGATCACAGTGTTCTCAGGTCGTATGCCAAAGCTTGCTTTTTGCCCGTCTTCGCAGGGCGGATGAGTGAGAGGCAAGATATGCCCGCCCGCGTCCAGAACAGCTGCGCCATCCTTGACGGTACCATCGAACAGGTTCATCGGCGGCGTTCCAACCGAGCGTGCCACAAAGGTGTTAAGGGGTCTGGCATAGATTTCGTCAGGCGTACCTACCTGAACCAAACGGCCATGGCGCAGAACGCCGATCTTGTCGCCCATCGACATGGCTTCGACCTGATCATGGGTCACGAATACAAAAGTCGCGCCCAGTTCGTTGTGCAGCTTTTTCAATTCGACGCGCAGCACGTCACGCAGGTTGGCATCCAGCGCACTAAGCGGTTCATCCATCAGAAAAACACGTGGTTGGCGCACGATGGCGCGCCCTATGGAAACCCGCTGCATCTCGCCGCCGGAAAGTCGTTCGACCTTGCGGTCCAACAGTGGCGTGATCTGAAGGGTTTCAGCGGCGCGTTCCACACGCTCTTTGATTTCGGCAGATGTTAGGTTGTACTTGCGGGACTTTAGCGGGAACTCAAGATTGCCCCGTACCGTCAGGCGCGGGTAGAGCGAGTATTGCTGCAATACCAGCGCTACGTCGCGTTCGGCGGCGTTCCACTGGGTCGCGTCTTGCCCTTCGATGATCACCTTGCCTGTATCAGGCCTTTCCAGCCCGGCGATGACCCGCAAGGTGGTCGTCTTACCTGCACCGGTTTGCCCCAGCAGCACGAAAAACTCTCCATCCTTGATGTCGAGATCCACGCCGCGCAGGGCGGTATTGGCGCCGAACTTCTTGGTGATGCCCTGCAGTGCGATATCAGCCATCAGGAAGCCTCTTTCAGGTTCAACTCAGACTTCTTGTCAAAGAAATGTGCCTGTGTGGGATCAAGGGCGACCCAGACTTTCTGACCTTCGCCCCGCACAAAGCCACTTTCAGTACGCACCCGTAACACGGCATCACCCAGACGGACGTCTACGATATCGTGACTTCCCAAGGGCTCGATGTTGGTCGTTTCTGCGCGGGCGTATCCCGGCGTATCCTCCAGTTTCAGCAACACCGCCTCGGGTCGGATTCCCAAAATGACATCATGACCCGTCTTGCGGACCACTGACAGCACATTTTCCTCAAAAGCAAACCCGGCGTCGCCACCTGGCAAGCGGATTTCGTTGCCGTCCAGGCGCACATCAGAAATATTCATTACCGGAGAGCCCACAAATTTGGCCACAAAAAGGTTCGATGGATGCAAGTAGACCTCGTCTGGTGCTCCGACCTGCTGCAAAATGCCGTCGTGCAGAATGACAATACGGTCGGCAAGGCTCATTGCCTCGATCTGGTCATGGGTCACATAGACCGATGTTGATCCGCGTGCGATATGCAGACGCTTGATCTCGGCGCGCATCTGCTCGCGCAGCTTGGCGTCCAGCACGCCCAATGGTTCATCCATCAGCAGGGCCTGCGGACGACGTACCAGCGCGCGTCCGATGGCGACGCGCTGCATGTCACCGCCTGACAGCGCTGATGGCTTGCGTTCCAGATGTTCGGCGATCTGCAAGGTATCCGCTACCTCTTTGACGGCTTTATCACGTTCGATGGCATTCATACGGACCGCGCGCAGCGGAAAGGCGATGTTTTCGCGCACCGTCATGTGTGGGTAGAGCGAGAAAGACTGAAACACAAAGGCGATGTCACGATCTGCCGCTTTTTGATCTTGCACTTCCTTTCCGTCGATCAGGATCTTGCCGTCAGTGACGGTCTCAAGCCCCGCAATCGCGCGCAAGGCTGTGGTCTTTCCGCCACCGGACTGGCCAAGCATGACCACAAATTCACCGTTTTCGATCACAAGGTTGAGGTCCTTCAGCACCTGATTTGCGCCGAAAAATTTCTGCACGTTGCGCATCTCGATCTGCGCCATCAGACGTTACCTCCGCCCTTTGAAGCACTTGTTTCGTCCAGCTCGGGATCGTCCTCATCATCACTGGGCTGGGGATCGGGCGCAATCTTTGAGGTGACAAGAAAGGCAATCAACCCGACCAGCGTTAGTGTCACGCCATATTTGTGCAAGAACAGGCTCCAAGGTTGACAAAGCGCAACGATCCCAAAGATCATCAGACTTTGCGCGCCGGGGGCCAGAAAGCGTTGGTTTAAGGATCGGAAGGTCATTTGCGGATCGCTCCGAAGGACATGCCACGCAACAGATGATTGCGAAGAAGGAAAGTGAAGATCGCGACTGGGATCAGGAACAAAAGCGTACCCGACGCGATCACGGTCCAATCCGGCAATCCAGAACCCACCTGAGACGGAATGTAGGGCGGTGCCGTCTGGGCGTTACGGTTGGTCATGATCAGCGCAAAGGCATATTCGTTCCATGCAGTGATAAAACAAAACACCGCCGTTGCCGCCATGCCAGTCAAAGCTTCAGGCACCACAACTTTGAAGAACGCCTGCATGCGTGTATACCCGTCCACCAACGCGGCTTCTTCGTATTCTTTGGGAATCTCGTCGATGAACCCTTTCATGATCCAGACCGCGAAGCTGAGGTTGAAGGCAGTGTAGAGGATGATCAAACCGAGATGCGTATCGTTCAGCCCCACGACACGATACATCAGGAACATCGGGATCGCGACGACCACAGGCGGCAGCATGCGGGTGGACAAGATAAAGAACAGCCAATCGTCCTCGCCCTTTACCTTAAAACGACTGAAACCATAGGCGGTCAGCGTGCCCATCGACACAGCGAGAACGGTCGAAATAATGGAGACGATCAGCGAGTTCTTGAACCGGTCGCCGTAACCTGATGACCGCACTTCGCCGGTCTTGCGGTTTCGCACGACCTTTTCGCCGCCGTCAAAAACCATCTGTTCCCACCAGGGCGCTGCATCATATTCTTCCTGACTGGGTTGATCGCGCAATTGCGAGCGTTTGGTGAAAAGCTTTACAAAAGGTGCGACAGTCGGTTCAAAAACAAGTGTCGGCGGGTTTGTCGTTGCCAAGTTGCGTGGTTTGAACGCTGTAGCGGTGATCCAGTGGATCGGCGTCAACATGATGAACAGCGCCACAAAAACAGCAGCAATCGCGACCCGGTTTGTCCATTTTTCGCGGGGGGTTCTTACACCTGCCATCTTAGCGGGCCTTCACTTTGTTGAGGTATTTGACGTAGATGTTGGTAATCGCCACCACCATGATCAGGACGATATAGGCGAAAGCCGATGACATGCCCGTCTGCCATTCCTGAAAGGCCATTTTGTAAAGCCGGATCGCGATCAGCTCGGTTGTTGGCTGCGAGGACAGGACATACGCCAGATCGAAGGTTTTGAACGCCTCCATTGTGCGGAAGATGATGGCAATCATCACGATGGGTGCCACTAACGGCAGGGTAATGCGAAAAAAGGTGTAGATACCGCCCGCTCGGTCGATCTCTGCCGCTTCGTACAGATGTTTGGGCACTGCCGACAGGCCCGCCAATGAAAGCAGCATTACAAAAGGTGACCACATCCAGATATCAACGATCGCAATCGCCCAAAGCGCCATGTCCGGATCGGCCAACCACTCGAATTTCCCGAGACCGAGGAAATAGTTGATGATTCCGAAGTTGGGGTCGTAAAGCAGCTTCCAGAACAGACCGACAACCGCCATGGACAGCATCATCGGCAGCAACAGCAGCGTCGTGATCAATCCTTTTGCAGGGATCGCGCGGTTCAGCAGCATCGCCAAACCAAAGCCCACAATTACCTGTCCGGTGACTGAGATCAGTACATATTTCGCAGTGATAGAGAAATTCTTCCAGATAAACGGATCGCTCAGCAAATCGCGGTAGTTCTGCAGCCCGACCCAGTTAGCTGGCGCGCGGGTAGATGCGCGAAAGTCGGTGAACGAATAGCCAAGCGAATACAGCAAATGAAAAATGTTAAAGATAATCTGGAATGCAATCGTCGGAATGCTGAACAGATTTCTGATACTTATGTCGCTCATCCCCCGTGCTGCAGCGCGCGAATTGGGGTCCAGTGGTGTCATCACGTCGGCCACGGCAAGGCTTCCTTGGGGAAAAAGAGTTCTAGATAAGAAGGGGCGCCGCAGCGCCCCATGTTTTAGCAGGTCGAGGCGCTCTTATTGCCCGCGACCATACTTTTTGAACGTTGCCTTCCAGTCAGCGGCAAGCGCATCCAGCGTCTCTTGTGCGCTTCCTTCGTCGCCCACAATGAACGGGTACAGACGCTGGTTGGCTGCTGTCAAAAGCTCAGCAAATTCTGGAACTGCCCAGAAGTCCTTGACCACGAACATCGTCTGATAGAAGGCCTCATTGTAGGGCGTTGCCTCGCGAAACTCGGCGCTTTCCAATGTTTCGGCGTGGGCAGTGTAACCACCCAGTTCGGCCCAACGCTTTTGCACTTCAGGCTGGATGAACCACTTCAGGAAGTCTTTCGACATTTCCTGATTTTCCGAATAGCTGATGATGGAAATACCTTGTCCACCCAAGGCGGCGTGCTTTGCACCCGTCGGACCGGCCGGGTTCGAGAAGAATCCGGTATTGGCAGCGTTCGGGTTCGTCGCTTCGTTCAGAAGTGCCGGGAAGAAGGCGAAGTAGTTCATCGACATCGCAGCAAGGTCTTCGGTGATCGCCTGATTGTTTTCCACAAAGAACGTCTTGGCCCAACCTGGAGGCGTGAAGCCATAAAGCTTTTTGTAGTTTTCAAGCGCGGCCACAGCCTCGGCTGAGTTGACATAACCCTCGACCTCATAGGTCTCAAAATTGCCAAGCTCTGCGCCATAAGAGAAGATAGCGTTTTCGACGCCCATCACCAACGCATCATAGCTGTTGTCTGTATAGATCGCGATGCCATAGCGGTCTTCATCGGGACGATGAAAGAACTCTGCGATGTCGGTTAGCTGGGCCCATGTTTCTGGTGGCGCCAGATCATAGCCATACTTATCCTTGAACGCTGACATTTCTTCGGGGTCTTCGAACCAGTCTTTCCGATAGGACCAGCCAACCGCGTCACCCTCTGCAGGAATTGCCCAGTACTTGCCGGAATCGCTGGGATATTCAGCGTAATATTTGACCGTCGCAGGGGCCATGATTTCAGCCACGCTATGTTCGGCGAAGAAGTCGCTCATATCAACATAGTGGCCGCCTTCAGACGCGGCACCCAGCCACTGGCTATCGCCAACGATCATGTCGTAGGCGCTGCCGCGGGCATTGAATTCGGTAAAGGCCTTGGTCTGGAAATCGGACCAGGGCGTGGTTTCGACCGTGACGGAAATGCCGGTTTCTTCTTCGTATTCATTCACGAGTTCCTGCAAATAGTTCGCAGGATCCCACTCCGCCCAGAAGATCACCAGATCCTCTGCCCAGGCGGATGTTGCGGTAAACGCGCTCAGCGCGACTCCACAAAGCATCTTGTTGATTGTCGTTGTCATATCCCTGTCCTCCCAGAATTGGTTCGATTGCATCCTAAACGTGGCATGCGGTTGCAGCTCCTTGAGCAGAGCCGACAATACGTCGCAAGAGTCATTCAAACATCCTTTTTGGTAATACCAGATATAGAAGTCTGTCAAGCGATTGTTTGACCTCCGCAATGCGCTCATTTCCTTGGGAATAAGTGTAAATTGTCTGGTATGGCACTAATTTTATCTGTAACACTTCCAAAAAGGCCGCGCTTCACTCCTTAAGTCAAATCGGCATATCTTAGGGAAATCTCGGAATCTGGCCCGACCAGTTTAAAGTCTCTCGTGCGATAAAGGGCTGTTTTTGATTTACCTTGTTGGAACCCATGATACGAAAGCCGCAGAGCTGACATATCTGCGCGACCTGCTTGTGCAGGGGGGTGCTGAACTGCATTCAATAGATGTCAGCACAGGTGATTGTTTAGCCATGGTGGACGTCTCCGCCAGAGATGTCGCAGCACATCATCCCGATGGTGCCAATGCGGTTCTTGAATTGGAAGATCGAGGTCAGGCTGTTGCGGCAATGGCATCCGCTTTCGCCAGACTTTGTGCGGCGCAGCAACACAGGATAAGCGCAATCATCGGCATTGGCGGTGGTGGTGGCACCTCAATCATCGCGCCGGGAATGCGGCAATTGCCTTACGGCATTCCAAAGGTCATGGTGTCCACTTTGGCATCCGGTGATGTCGCCCCCTACGTGGGCACCAGCGACATCCTGATGATGCCCTCAGTGACCGATCTTGCGGGCCTCAACAAAATCAGCCGCCATATCCTGCACAACGCAGCCCAAGCGGTTCTGGGGATGGCGACCCATCCCTACGTCGCGTCCAGGGATACCCGCCCAAGCATCGGGCTCAGCATGTTTGGTGTGACCACACCTTGCGTCACGCAGATCACCGCGCAGTTGGAAGGAAGCCTGGATTGCGTTGTATTCCACGCCACCGGTACCGGTGGGCGCAGCATGGAAAATCTGCTGATCGAAAGCATGCTGGATGGGTTGATCGATATTACGACAACCGAGATCGCGGATGAACTGGTGGGCGGCGTATTGTCTGCAGGTCCCGCGCGTTTGGATGCAGTGATCGCCAGCGGAAAGCCTTATGTCGGTTCTGTTGGTGCGCTGGACATGGTGAATTTCTGGGCACCGGATACGGTACCAGACAAATTTGTTGACCGGCATTTCTATCACCACAATGACAATGTGACGCTGATGCGGACAACCCCGGCGGAATCTGCGCAGATTGGGGAATGGCTGGCAGGCAAGCTGAACAAAGCCACAGGCCCGGTCCACATCCTGTTACCGGAAAAGGGCATCTCGGCACTTGATATCAAAGGCGGCGCATTCTGGGACCCGGCAGCGGACGCCGCCCTTTTTGATGCAATCGAAGACCGACTGGCGCAAAACGACCAGCGACGTCTTACTCGGCTTCCCCTTCATATTAATGCCCCGAGCTTTTCTACCGCTGCGGCAGAGGCTTATCTGAAAATTTCATAGGACACCCCATGCCAGCCATTCCCCGCGCCACAATTCTGAAAAACCTGAATGCTCTGATCGCCAGTGGGCGCCCCATTATTGGTGGTGGTGCCGGCACTGGTATTTCCGCGAAATCCGAAGAGGCCGGAGGCATCGACCTGATCGTGATCTACAACTCGGGCCGCTACCGGATGGCCGGGCGCGGATCTTCTGCGGGGTTGCTGGCCTATGGGAACGCCAACGAGATCGTCAAGGAAATGGCAGTGGAAGTTTTGCCCGTGGTGAAACATACACCTGTACTTGCGGGCGTGAACGGTACTGATCCCTTTATTCTGATGCCGCAATTTCTGGCCGAGTTGAAAGCCATGGGGTTCTCTGGTGTCCAGAATTTCCCGACCGTTGGCTTGTTTGACGGGACCATGCGCCAAAGCTTTGAGGAAACCGGAATGGGTTTCGGACTGGAGGTCGATATGATCGCTGAGGCCCGGGCAATTGACCTGCTGACCACGCCTTATGTGTTCAACACCGATGAGGCCAAAGCCATGACACGGGCAGGCGCAGACATCGTGGTGGCGCATATGGGCGTGACGACGGGCGGCAGCATCGGGGCGACATCGGCCAAAAGTCTGGAAGACTGCGTCGCAGAAATTGATGCGATTGCACACGCCGCCCGTTCTATCCGCGAGGACGTGATCGTAATATGCCATGGCGGCCCAATCGCCATGCCGGAGGATGCCGAGTTTGTGCTGCAACACTGTGCGCGTTGTGATGGTTTTTATGGTGCCAGCAGTGCTGAACGCCTGCCGACGGAAATCGCAATTCGCGATCAGATCGAGCGTTTCAAAGATATTGACGCAGCGAGAAACAACAAGAAGGACAAGACATGAGCGCGATGGACAGATATTTCGTATACCCATCAGACGTGGCCAATTTCGGCTTCGACTGGGGCCGGTTGGCGCTGACTTGCGCGCCGGAAGTGAACGCGGCCAAACAGTTTTCCGCCGGGGTCGTCTTTGTCCCGCCCGGACAGGGCCATAGCCGCCACAATCATCCTGGCGCTGAAGAAATAATCTTTATCGTCAAGGGGACCGGCGAGCAGATGATTGAGGATGAGAGCGGCACGCCCGAGGTGCGGACAGTGACTGCCGGTTGCACAGTGTTCATCCCCGAAAGCCGCTATCATGCGACCCAAAACATCGGGGCTGAAGCGATGGAGATATTTGTGGTCTATTCTCCGACGGGCCCGGAAAAGGCATTGCGCAACGCGCCAGACTTTCATCTGATCCCCGCCAAAGGAGCGCGTGATGACTGAGATGAAAGATCTGAATTACGATTTTGACCACCTGGATGCGCTAATGGATGACGCAGGGCTTGATGTGTTACTCGTCACATCCAAGCATAACGTCCAGTATCTGCTTGGCGGATATCGTTTCATATTTTTCTCTGCCATGGACGCTATCGGGCATGGGCGTTACTTGCCGGTGATGATCTATTTCAAAGGTAAAAAAGATCAAACGGCCTATGTCGCCAACACCATGGAGAAGGGGGAACACGATAATTACCCGTTCTGGGTGCCGCATTTCTACCCAATGGCATGGGGCAGCGTCGACAGTATCAAGCAAGCCATCGCACATTTGGAAAGGATTGGTTTCACCACCGGGCGGATCGGGGTTGAGCCCTCGTTTTTGCCGTCAGATTCTCAGGACATCCTGCGTGACGCTCTACCCAATTCGGCCTTCGTGAATGCGACGTCAGTTCTTGAAAACCTGCGCGCGGTCAAAACGTCTGCCGAACTGGCCCTGCTGCGCGAAGCTTCTGAGCGGATCACAGAGGCGATGCAGGCCACAATCGCTGCGTCTGGCGCGGGCGACACCAAGCATCAGATCATTGAGCGCCTGAGGCAGGAAGAATCCAGTCGCGGCTTGGCATTCGACTATTGCCTGCTCACGCTCGGTGCCAGCCATAACCGCGCAGCATCGGATCAAGTCTGGAAAGAGGGCGAAGTCTTGTCGATCGATTCAGGTGGCAATCTGCAAGGTTACATTGGCGACATTTGCCGCATGGGTGTTCTTGGAGAACCGGACGCCGAACTGATCGATCTTCTGGGAGAAATCGAAGAAATCCAGCAGGCCGCCTTCGCCGAGATCAAGGCCGGAGCCCCCGGAGCGGCGGTGATTGCGGCCGGTGATACAGTTTTGGCGCGACAACCCAACCGCAAATACACCGACTTTTTTGGCCATGGAATGGGGTTGGTCAGCCACGAAGCTCCCTTCCTGCTTACCAATAAACCCGTCGCTTACGAAGGCCGCGATGCAGACAGGCCGCTTAAGGCCGGTATGGTGCTGTCTGTTGAAACCCACATGCTGCATCCCAAACGCGGGTTTATCAAACTCGAAGATACATTGACGGTCACGCAAACAGGCTATGAGATGTTTGGCACCAAAGGACGCGGATGGAACCGGGGTGGCACCGCGGGATGACCCGATCCGCGTCACCAACCGTTCTGAAAATTTGATCGCTAAACCTAAGTGTTTGTTCCCTATGGGATCATCAAAGAAGCATCAAAATACCAAGCTGATTTGAAAGCTGTAGATGGTGCTGAATATTTTTGGCGTCCCCTGAAGGATTCGAACCCTCGACCTGCCGATTAGAAGAACTGTGGTCTGCGATTTCACAGTGCTTCAATTGATGTCAGGTGGTGTTGTTTAATCTAATATAAACAACTTATTAGATTATGTTTTCTTTGCAGTTGCGCTCAATGGGTTGCATGATGATTCATTGATTGCCACAATGAAATCGTTACCCCAGTGTTACCCCGGAGCGACCAGTTGATGTCTGGCAGACTAACAGCGCGTAGTGTTGATGCTGCGATACCTGACCCGAAACACCGAAAGGAAATACCTGACGCGGCGATGCCGGGCCTGTACCT
>JBAUHN010000168.1:0-1638 GCA_049680295.1 Sulfitobacter sp. | reverse complement strand
ATTTGAACGCGTAACCACGGTGATTGCTGATCATCTCAGAACGCATCGAAGTAGGTGCTAGTCTAGCTCAACACCTTGCAGGTCGTTAGCCGTCAGGCGGTACCTAATCACATTGCCCTCGTGAAGGCCGCTCAACTGCTGCCCAATGTAGTCAATGACAGCAGCCCTGTCCGCTTCAGGAATGCCGTCTTGGGCCGCCATCTCTAACACCTCGTCGGGGCGGAAAGCCTTGAACTCCAGAACGCACCGCCGCACCGCCGCGCGCACAAAATCACGATAGGCAAGTGCAGCCTTTTCAGGTTGCTCTACCTCAGCCCGTAAGATCCGATACTTCTCGGCGGAAGCGAGATAGGAATCGACATAGACATCGCGAAGCAAGGCTACGTTGTTCAACTCGTAGATACCGATCAGCCCGTCAATGTAGTCGGCGTCATTCATTGTGGTGAAGGACATTGGTGCAAGGTCAGATTTCAGAAGCGGGATATTGGAGGCCACGCGAGAGGTCCGTTTATTCACATCGGCAAAGGCCTGCAAATAAGGAATTTGGACCAAGAGAAAGAAAGACTGTTCAAACGGGTCTGTTATCTGCCCAGCTTTTGCAGCTACAATGTCAAACTCTTCCGCAATCGTTACTGCATCATCAAGTGGCTGGTAGCTTGAATGAGATATGCCAACTGCCATGGTTCTGGGGCGCCCCGACATTGCAGGATCAGCCAGCAGACCGTCAGACAAGAGCGCGTGTATGGCGAACAAGTCAGCGCGGCCAAGCCCAATTTCATCGAGATTGTCGACAACGTACTGGATGGCTTCTTTGTGGTTCAGGATCATCAAAGCTTCTTTGCGATCCTTGCCGGCAACTTCTTCACCAAAGCGGATCAACCGCTCCGTCTGCAAGATGTCATAGGTGTTCCCCTCCATGCGAGAAGAAGCCCAACTGAGATCGACAAGGAGCTGCTCCAGAATACGGCGCGCATAGGTCCCGGCGGGCATCCCCCTGCCCCGCGGCTGACCAGCCTCCAGAAGCCGCTTTCTGTCAGTCTCCGACAAATACCAAGTTTTCCCCGGGACATAGGCATCGAGGAATTTCTTGTGGTAGAAGACGGGCGGGCGCTGATTGTAGGGAGTGGCCAAATGCGCGCGCACCACCGCAGCTCCGGCGATGGCATAACTGGTCGCACGCCCCTTCCCTGAGACTTCCAAACGCCCACTCTCTACAAGGCGCTTTAGCGCACGCCACACGGTTGTTTCTCCGGCATTCGGAGCCACGCTTTTTCGGATTGCGTCCCGGCCCGCGCTTGGGTGCGCAGCGATGAAATCCAGAATAGCTTGGTCTGTGAGGGCCATGAAACGTAAACCTAAAAGAATGAAACGATTATCGTCAGGTATATATAGGCATTGCGTCCCTATGAAGATTTCGTTTCACCCAATATGAAACGATTAGAGTGCAAGGAAGCAGTAGAACGACCCGAACAGCTGAATGAAACGGCTATGGCATTGATATTGTACACTTATTATCGTTCAAGGAAGTATCGTTTCAGGGGTTTTGAAACGCAGATTACGACTCATGGGCGAAACGTTCAAATCAGCCCTGGCCAGTGATCCGCTGGACAGCAAGTTGCATCTACATCCCAGCTTTGC
>JBAUHN010000167.1:0-4072 GCA_049680295.1 Sulfitobacter sp. | reverse complement strand
GCGATAGCAATGCAACCACCTGCTCCGCCCCGGTTCAAACGGTCGATCATTGATGACGCAATCGCGCATCTGCGGCTGGCGCAATCCACCGTTATGGTCCTGCGTTCTTTGCTGCGTTGGCCGGTACGCAGTTTTTTGACGTCATTGGGACTTGCACTGGCCGTCGCTTCGATCATCGCGGCCACTTTTATCAATGACGCCCTCAGCGAAATTGTAGACCTGGCATTCTATCAAACCAACCGGCAAGACGCGATGTTACTTTTTGCCGAGGATGTGCCCGAGGCCGCTTTGGAAGATGTGCGCAACCTACCAGGTGTCTTGCAGGCCGAAAGTCTGCAGTTCAACGCGGCTATCCTGCGCAATGGACATCTGTCCAAACGCGTGGCCGTTGAATCGCGCCGTCCTGGAAACGATTTAAGCCGTGTGCTGGATACGGAAGGTATGCCAATAGACGTGCCTGCGGGCGGCATTGTGCTGTCAGAGCGGCTGGCCAACCATCTTGACGCCAGAAACGGCGATAGCATAGACATCGAATTCCTATCCGGGCGGCGCGAGACATTTGGCGTCAACGTTACCGGACTGGTGGAACTGAATTTCGGCCTCGGTGCCTACATGGACTCCGCGTATTTGAACGCGCTTTTTCGTCAGGCTCCGCGCCTTTCAACCGTAAACATTACGCTGGACCCCCAGCAAACCGAAGCATTGCATACCGCCATCAAGAACACGCCGCGCATATCCGGCATTGTTGAAATGAACGATAATCGCCGCGCGTTTGAGGACACGATTGAGCAGAATATTGTTGTCATGAATACAATCTACATCGTGGTGGCCGTGCTGATTACCATTGGCGTGACTTACAATGCTGCGCGCATCCAACTGTCAGAACGTGCGCGTGAACTTGCCAGCTTGCGCATCCTTGGATTTGGCCGCGGAGAGGTATCCTATATTTTAATCGGTGAAATGATGCTGATCGCGTTGGTTGCGCAGCCATTTGGTTGGCTGATTGGTGCGGGCATTGCCCAAATGATGACAAACGCCTTTACCAGTGATCTCTATTCGATCCCGTTGGTTCTGAAACCCGCAACGTTCACCCTTGCCAGTCTGGTGGTGCTAAGCGCGGCGTTTGCCTCTGTGATGATCGTGCGGCGACGATTGGACCGGCTTGATCTGGTTTCTGTCATGAAAACAAGGGAGTGATACCATGTCATATTCAACCCGCACACTTGTGCTGATCGGCATTGGCGTCACTCTTGTCGCCGGGCTGTCCTATGTCAGCTTTCGCACTGATCCGGTCGCTGTCGATCTGGCGGCAGTGACGCAAGGACCGTTAGAAGTAACGGTAAACGCCGATGGCCAAACGCAAGTGCGTGACTTGTTCGAGGTTGCATCACCCATCGCTGGCACTGCCCTTCGTTCGCCGGTTTCTGAGGGCGATACCGTGCGAGCAGGCGAAACGGTTGTCGCAATCGTTCGGCCAGCCACGGCAGGGTTGCTGGACGCGCGCGCGCAGCGTCAGGCCGAAGCTGTTTTGCAAGAGTCAATGGCCGCGCGACATGTGGCGTTGGCAGATCTTAGGCAGGCAGAAGAAACGCAACGTTTTGCGCAGTCCCAGTTTGACAGAACCAAAGCCCTGGTGACACGTGGTGTCGTTTCATTCACCCGGCTGGAGGACGACACCCAGAGGTTGGCTGTTGCAAATGCAACGATGGAGGCTGCACAGGCGCGAATCGAGATGTCGGATGGTGCAATTGAACGGGCACGGGCCAGTCTGTTGTCACCCAATGACGCGGGGTTATCGCCGGAAAGTTGTTGTGTCCAGCTGACCTCACCGACGGATGGCGTCGTCTTGTCGGTTGCAGCCATCAGCGAAAGACCGGTCGCGATTGGCACACCGCTGGTCAGCATCGGCGATCCTGACCAGCTTGAATTGGTTGCGGACATACTGTCGAATGATGCCGTGCGTCTGAAACTCGGGGCGCTGGCTTATGTAGAGCGATGGGGCGGGGGCGAGGTCCTGCAAGCAAGGCTTGAGAGGATTGACCCCAAAGCGCGCACAAAAACCTCAGCTCTGGGGATCGAAGAGCAGCGCGTGGATGCTTATTTCGAACTGATCAGCCCTTCCAGCGAGCGGCCAAATCTCGGCGACGGGTTCGCTGTCTTTCTTAGAATTGTGGAATGGCACGCCGAGGATGTGTTGCAGATCCCACTGAGTGCGGCGTTCAGGGACGAAAACGGGTGGGCCGTCTTTGTAGCCATCGAAGGGATTGCAGAAAAACGCGCAGTGACCTTGGGCCGCCACAATGACCGGAGGGTTGAGGTGCTGGTTGGTCTTGATCTGTCTGAACAGGTGATCACCCATCCAAGCGATGCGATTGCTGCAGGGGTAGCGCTGGTGGAAAGGTCCAAATTATGAACCCGCACGACGACACCGCACAGGGGCTTGACGCCCGTTGGCACACTGCACTTGGTCAACTGACCGGCGGGTTGTCTCCGGCGGCACTGAGCACCGCCTATGTGGACTGGTGGCTGCATTTGATTGGATCACCAGAGAAACAATCCGAGTTGATAAAACAAGCGATGACGATCAGCGGCGCCGCAGACGTAAAACCCGATCCGCGCTTTGATGACGCGGCATGGGACACGTTACCTTTCAACGTCTATGCGCAGGGTTTTCTGGCGGTGCAAAGCTGGTGGGACACCGCCACCACCAATATATCCGGCGTTGATCCCAAACACGCGCAGATTGTCAATTTCGGCGCGCGGCAATGGCTTGATATGTTGTCGCCCGCGAATTTTGCCGCAACAAATCCGCAAGTGCAGACGCGCGCGCGGACAGAAGGCGGAAAGAACCTGATTCGCGGAGCACGATATTGGATTGAGGATTTCAACCGCCTGTTGACCAAGCAACCGCGCAGACCCTCAGGCTTTGCAGTTGGTCGGGAACTGGCGACCACACCGGGTGATGTCGTATTCCGAAATGATCTGATTGAGCTAATCCGCTATCATCCGACAACAGCCAAACTGCATCCAGAGCCGGTTCTGATCGTGCCGGCATGGATTATGAAATATTACATTTTGGACCTCACCACGCAAAACTCGCTGGTGGCCTATCTGCGTGATCAGGGCTTTGAAGTGTTTGTTATTTCGTGGAAGAATCCGGATGCGGGGGACGCGGATCTGTCATTGCAGGATTACGTCAACTTAGGGGTCCGTGCGGCCATCACCAAGATCAAGAATCTGGGCCGCGACCATATTCATGCTGCGGGCTATTGTTTGGGCGGCACACTATTGGCAATAGTTGCGGCTGCAATGGCACGAGACAAGGACGGTAGTTTTGCAAGTGTCAGCCTGCTGGCGTCACAGGTGGATTTTTCAGAACCGGGTGAATTGGGGCTATTCATCAACGAAAGTCAGGTGACCTTTCTGGAAGATATGATGGCGACCCGAGGTTACCTTAAGGCGGATCAGATGGCTGGGGCGTTCCAGCTTTTACGCTCGAACGATCTGATCTGGAGCCGGGTCATTCGCCACTATCTGCTGGGAGAACGCACGCCCGACAATCCGCTGTTGGCATGGAATGCTGATACCACACGCATGCCAGCGCGGATGCATTCGCAGTACCTGCGGCAGCTGTTTTTGGGTAATGATTTGGCTAAAGGACGGTTTCGGGTGGACGGAACCGCTGTCGCACTCAGCGACATCCGCGCCAAGATCTACTGTGTGGCGACTGAGGCCGACCATGTTTCCCCGTGGCCGTCGGTTTTCAGGCTGTCGTTGCTGACGGATACAGATGTTACTTTTGTTCTGACCAACAAAGGCCACAACGGTGGTATCTTGTCAGAACCCGGCCACAAAGGACGGCATTTTCGCTGCGGACACAAAGATGAAGGCGACGCGCATATCACTGCGTCAGATTGGCTGGACAACCACCAGCCACAGGATGGGTCATGGTGGCCGCATTGGGCAATATGGCTAAAGAAACGTAGCAACCCAGCACAGTGCCTTCAGACCACAGCTTTTGAGGTCTTGGAGGCTGCACCTGGTCGCTACGTTTTGGGCTAGGGTCAAGTTT
>JBAUHN010000166.1:0-7908 GCA_049680295.1 Sulfitobacter sp. | reverse complement strand
CTTGGCAGGCTTTGGACACATTGCCCAATTGCTCGGCCAGGTTCAGCAATCCGGTTTTGTGTTTGATGATCTTGTCGGTAGTATTCAACATTGTGGTTTCCTCGTTTTGTGGTTGGTGTGCACCACCATCAAAACGGACAACCATCATCTCATTCAAGAGATGTGCCGCTCCCATTCCAGCTTGCTGGGAAGGGGGCGGTGTCAGATGAAGTCAGAACTAATACAGCTAATCGGCGATCGAGGACGCCGGGGTCGAAGCTCTGCGGGACATACGCAGCCGCAGATGCTTTCTGCGTTGCTTTCGACCAGCTTGCCACATACCGCCGCACCGCATCATAGCTGCCGTCATAGCCGCGGTCGCGCAACTTTTCGTAAACCCGGACAAGTGTCAGGCGCACGCGTTTGGGCTGCCCGGCATTCTCGGCCAGCATCTTATCCAGCGCAGATCGCCAAGGTTCGATCTTGGGCCGGGGCTGCGTGACACGGTCATAGCTGAACTCCGTTGCCCCGGACCAAACCACCTTGCGGACCGTGTTCCGCGACACCCGATGCCCCCGGCAGATCTGCCTGATCGACCTGCCCTGGATGAAATACGCCCGCCTGATCTTTGCAAGCGTCGCCACAACCAACATCCCCAACGCGTTCCCTCATTCCGTCGAGGAAACTTCTGAACAGAAATATCAGCGGGGCACTTTTGGACACCGATTACCCCAATAATGGCATCAGTTTTGAATGCCGTTCCATACGGAACACGTTGTGCGAGTCAATTTTGCCACCGTCCAGCTAGAAATCGGTCTCACGCCGAGGGCCTGTGGGAATTGGGTTCAGACCCTAGACAGGCCAGATCACGCGAAACCCGTGATGCGTCGTTGCACTGTCTGGCGAGGTGCCAGATCGTGCAGCGATCCGGTAACGGTAGCAATAGGATCGGTGACACAGGAATGACCCCCCCTTGGACAGCTTGTATCCCTTCATCTGTGCCAAACGTGCGCGCACCTTCTTTTTGAGCGACTTGACGCTGTAGGCATCCGCGGTCCATTCCCAGACATTTCCGACCAGATTATAAAGCCCATACCCATTGGGCGCAAAGGACTGCGCAGGGGCAGTTGTGAGATATTCATCGCGCCCAGTATTGGTTTCAGGAAAATGACCCTGCCAGATGTTGCAAGGTGTGTAGTCCGTATCGTTAGGTTCCAGCGCGCCCCACGGAAATGGCACGTCACCCAGACCGCCTCGGGCCGCATGTTCCCATTCGGCCTCGGTTGGCAACCGCGCGCCTGCCCATTGGCAATAGGCACGCGCATCGTTCCACGAGACTTGCACAACTGGATGGTCTGCATGCCAAGCCTGGGCCATTGTATTCGGCCCGTTTATGTCACGCCAATTCGCACCATCCACGCGACGCCACCATTCAACAGCGGCGACCGCCTGGGTGGCACCAACCGCCTCTGGCACCTGCGCCCAGAACACGAAAGACCAGCCAATACGTTCTGCTTCGGTGACATAGTCAGTCGCATCAACAAAAGCCTGAAACTCGGCATTTGTCACTGTGGTGGCACTCATGCGAAACGGCTTCACGTTTGTCTTGCGCAGGGGTGTTTCACCGTCGTCTGGAATCCCTGCAACGGCCGTGCCGATCATACCTGCGCCCCCCGGTATTGACAGCGCCGCTTCTTTCAGCGCAGCGCAGGCACCTGATCTGCTCCGCACCGGTGCCGCGCCGCGCGACGATCCTTTCCGCGCAGGTGTGCAACAAGGTTTTTCGGGATGAGTGCGTGTCATTTGTATTGTTCTCGATGCGGTCAGTGCAAGCCTTGATCTTTTCGAAGAGCGCCGTGTATCGCCCTTTTCGACAATATCAATGTCAAAAGCCGTGTCCACTTCCGCCCTTCCCCGGTTGCGGAATTTGCTGACAAAATATCCTTGTACCCTCTTTTCGAATGAATGAGTAAATCAAAATATGAAACTGGCAACACAAAGTGGATCGTACGATCGGTCGATATTGCCGAACCAAAAGCCTGAAATTCGCTTGCTTGCCTTTTGTCCGGATCCAACCAATTTTCTTTGGTCATCCCTTACTCGGCACCTCCGGCATCTGATCCTGTGCAGCTTGTGTGGCAGCGGCTGAAATTGCGACCTTGTCGTCTTCGCTCAGCTCTCCGCCTGCTTCCAAGGAGGGCATGGCGACGCGGACCTCGCGGCGGGCAAATTCTAGCCCCTCCTCAGCAAAGGCAGCGTTCACTCGGTTGAAAATCTCCTTGCGGATCATGAACTGGGTTCCGGGTTTACACATGAACTTGCCGCGGATCACCATGCCGACGTCGTCAATTTCCAACACACCCTGAGATTTGAAGGGGGCCAAAAAGTCGTCCTTGAACTCTTCCATCACCAACATGTCCTGTCCGATCTTCTTGAAGATCTTCTTGATCTTGTTCGGATCAGTGTTGAACGGCACAGTAAAGCGCAGTTTCATGATCACCCAGTCGCGAGAAAAGTTGGTAATCTTGGGGATCTCGCCATAAGGAATGGTATGGACGGGGCCCTTGTGGTGGCGCAACTGCATGGAGCGGATTGAGATTTTCTCAACCGTGCCCATTGTACCTTCGACCTCGACGTATTCTCCGGTGCGAAAGGCATCATCAATCAGAAAGAAAATGCCAGAAACCACATCGCTGACCAGTTTTTGGGCACCAAAACCAATGGCCAGACCGACGATACCAGCACCTGCCAGCAGCGGGGTGGTGTCGATGCCGATGTTTCCAAGCGCCAGCAACAAAAAGATCACCACAATCGTCGCGCGGGCGACCATCAAGACCAGTGGCAGAACAGTTGACAGACGAGACCCGCCTGTACCACCGCCATCGCCGCCGCCGATTTCTTCGCTGTCAGGGTCATAGCCTGACGCCGTGTATTCCGCCGCCAGCTTGCGGTTGATGAACAAGGAGACGGCCTCGTAAATCACATAGCCGATGGACAGGATGATCAGGAACTCTATGCCGTTGCCCGCTAAGCGCGCGCCGATTCCCGCGGTTGCAATGGCGGTGGCGCTGACCCCCCAGAAATTGGCAATCGATACGATCACCATGGCAAAAATAACAACCCGCCCAATGCGAATATAAGAACGCTTTGTCGCGTAATGGGCCTTTTCGGCAACTGGGCCTTCACCGCTCATCGCGGGGGTCAGGTGGCGCACCATCCCGCGTATGGCAGTGTCCATGGCTGGCGCAAACATCAGCAGCACCATCGTTTTGTAGTGCGGCGCGTTGGCGAGGAGTTCAAAGTTGCCGTAACTCACAACAATATTGATGATCCACCAGGTTGAGGTGAAAATGAAAATGTTGAAATAGGGATAAAGCTGCGCTGTGCGTTCCTCTGCCGGTGTCACGTCCGGGTCTGCGCCGCGCATCATGGTGACGCCGTCTGCGCGATACTTCCAAAAGATCACGATAAGATAGACGTGCATTGCCAAGTTCACCCAGAATCCAATGCGGGTTTCGCCAACCGCTAACCCGTTTGACGTATTGAAAACCTGGATCGCACCTGCAAATCCAAGCACCATGGCAAACCAGAACTGGTGAAAGCAAAACGCCTTTGCAGCCGGGGTCGAAACATTCAACAGACGGTACTCCGGGTTTTGAGGCGCAAAGAAGAAGAACGCGATTGCCAGCATGACCCGCGGGAAGGCGATCAGATAGATACCGAACAACTGCACAAAGGGCAGTAGTTTCTCTGGCAGGATGACTTGGCCGACTGAGCGTGCAACGATGATAAAGACGAATACTGCGACCACCTGTGTCCCAAACCGTTGACCCAACAGTTGCAGGGTTTCGCGCAGGGTCATATTATCAGGATCAGCCGGCGGCAAAATGCGCCACCCGCCGGTAAACCTGCGAAAAGCCACTTCGGCCAAAGCACCAGCGCCGTAGACCAGTAACATGTAGCCCAGCAGGATCAGCAGCCCTTGGCCATTGCCTATTTTTTCATAAAAGGTCGTTAAGGCACGCGCTTGCCCGCCGATCAAATCATCCAGTCTTTGAAATGGTATAACAACGGAAGACCATGCGCCGGTCGTGGCATGATAGAAGAAATCAGATGTATGGTTGCTGTCCTGAGTTTGGTTTTCCGCCGCCTGTGTGTTCAGCTGATCCAGCAGCAATGCGCGCACCTCACTATCCGACAGGCGCGAGATCAAGGCATTTGCGGCCTCAGGCGTGAGGGGGTCGGGCAGGACAGGGGTGACAGATTCGGGGGTGCCTGTAGTGGGCAGGCTCATTTGCGCTTGTGCTTGCGGTGCAGCTAACAACCACACCAAACACAAAAGGCTTAAGTAGATCAATCGTGACATATCATTCCCTCAACACTGATCCACCCATAGTGAAGGTATTTTCTTGGGAAAAACAATGGTCTCTGCGGCATACGGATTTGTCAGGTCAATCATTCGTATGTGCGCACTTTTCGCTGCGCCCCAAAAAATGAGCAATCAAGGCTTTCCACCAATATTCGCCGCACAACTGACCAACGGCCGTATCCCCGCGAGGCGAATGATCTATAAACTGGTCTTAACGTAGCAAAATCGGGGGCATTTTGTCATCCGGCAAGGCTTGGAAACCGCCCTGCCCTTCACAATCTGCTTGTTCTGACAGCATCCAAAACCCTTGGCTTGATCCTCACGAGAACACCATCCCGCCATTGATGTCGACATTTGCACCCGTAATAAACGCGCTGTCACTGCATGCCAGAAACAAAATCAGATTGGCCACGTCGTCGGTATTTCCCTGCCGCTTTACCGGCGCGTTTGCCTCAAACCCACGACGTCCTGCGTCTGGCGTGTGGATGTTGTGAAAATCCGTATCAATCATACCCGGGCATAGCGCGTTGACGCGAATGTTGGGGCCTAACTCTTTGGCCAGGCCGCGCGTCATGGTCATGATCGCGCCTTTGGATGTAGCATAAGGGACCGAGCCGGGACCACCGCCATCGCGGCCTGCCTGGCTGGCGAGGTTCACAATGGCGCCGGTTTTCATGTGGTCAAGGCAGGCTTTGGTGACCATAAATGTGCTGGTCAGGTTCAGGTCCATCACTGCTTTCCAGTGCACCAAACTCGATTCCGCCAAGGTCTTACGCGCAACCAGTCCGCCTGCGTTGTTGACCAGTACATGCACGCCGCCAAAATCAGCGACCGCCTTGTCGACCAAAGCATCAACGTCTTGTTGTTTGGTCAGATCACCCTGCATTGCAAATGCGGCGCCGCCATTCGCCTTGATCTTGGCCACGACCTCATCCGCACCCGCGCTGCTGGCGAAATAGTTGATGGCAACTTTCGCCCCTTCGGACGCCAGTTTCAGCGCGGCTGCAGCACCAATGTCACGCCCTCCACCTGTTACGATTGCGGACTGTCCTGCGAGTTTCATGTGCGTTCCTTCGGCTGGTAAAAAGTTTTCGTTTTGGTGGTCAAGAAGACGACTCCGGTATCACCTGGTCTGCCGCATAAACAGATCAAAAATTTCTGGCACATTACCTTCGCCCATCCCTGCTTCTAAAGCGGCCTGCAAGTTGGCTTGCGTGCCTTCAGCAATCAGCGCGCGCGTTCCCATCTCCTCAACCATTTGCACGAAATACGAGATGTCCTTGCTGGCATTGGCGATCGAGAACCCCAAATCGCTGACCCCATCCACCGCGTAGTTTTTGCAAAATTGCATGAAGGGCGAATTGGACGGCCCCGCCGACATGATGTCATAAAGCTGTTGCCGATCCACCCCTGCCCGGTCGGCGACAGCAAAGGCTTGGCTCATGGTGCACACGGTCGTCATGCCCATAAAGTTGTTAACCAGCTTGGTTACATGGCCCGCCCCAAGCGCACCAAGATGAAAGACATTCTCGCCCAGAACGTCCAGAACCGGCTTTACCTTCTCATATGTCTCCATGTCCCCCGCAGCCATGATGTTTAACAAACCGTCTTTGGCATGCGCAGGGGTGCGGCCCAGTGGTGCGTCAATCATGCCCGCTCCCTTTGCGGCCAGATCCATGCCGATTTTGCGGGTGGACGCAGGGATCGAAGTGCCAAAGTCAATGACCACAGCCCCCTCCTTGATACCCGCCAAGATTCCGTCATCGCCGTAGATCAGGCTTTCCACCACCTCAGATGTCGTCACGCAAAGCATCACAATATCGCTGGCTTCGGCAAGGGCCTTTGGTGTGCTGACTTCGACTGCACCGTCTGAGACAGCTGCCGCAACGGCGTTTTTGTTGCGACCCATAACAACCAGATCAAAGCCGCTCTTTTGTAGGTGTTCGACCATGTTGCCGCCCATAAGGCCAAGGCCGATGAAGCCAACTGAGGGTTTAGTCATGTCTTTCTCCTAGGAACTTTGATTTTCTTTCGAATTTAGGTGAACGCCTGCACAGCAGCCTCAGCGACTTCCAAGTCCTGCGCAGGCGAGCCTGAACTGACGCCTATGCCACCAACGACCGACCCGTTGTCGACCACTGGAAGGCCGCCTGCAACCACCACCATGCGGCCGCCAAGTGTTGAGGAAATGCCATGTGCGGGCTGGCCAGGTTGATTGACCTCCCCAAGCGCATGGGTCCCTTTCTGGATTCCCGTGGCGGTAAAGCTCTTGTCGATGGCCAGATTGATGCTGGTGATTTTGCCGCCATCCATCCGCTCGAACGCGATGAGATTGCCGCTTTCGTCCGTGACTGCGATGCACATCGGCACGCCGATCTCCTGAGCTTTCGCCCGCGCTTTTGCAATCAACCTCTTTGCATCCTCTATATCCAAACGCCTGATGTTCAGCATCGCGCCATCCTCCTGTCCATTATGGGCCAACGATCAGGTTTGGCAGTGTCAGTGAGATTGCAGGTATGAAGGTGATCAACATGAGCGCTGCAAAAATCGCCAGATAGAATGGCCAAATCGTTCTGACTGCTTTCTCCATCGGCAATTTCCCGACAGCACAGCCAACAAATAGACATGTCCCTACCGGCGGTGTGCAAAGGCCCAGGCCCAAATTCACCAACAAGATCATACCAAACTGTAACGGATCAATGCCCAGCATGTTCATGACCGGCAGGAAGATCGGCGTGCAGATCAAGATCAACGCGGCCATGTCCATAATCATTCCCAACAGCAGCAAAACGGCGTTGATCATCAAAAGGATAAGAATCGGGTTTTCCGTAATGCCCAACAGGAATTCGACCGTTTTGGTCGGCACCCGGTTGAACGTCAGCATATAGGCAAAGGCACCCGCACAGGCAATCAGGATCATCACCATCGACGTTGTCCGCACCGAGGAAATAACGGCGGTTTTGAACGCCTCCCAAGACAGGCTGCGATAAACAACCAGCGTGACCACAAGGGCGTACATCGCACCAAAAGCACCGGATTCAGTGACCGTAAACACGCCCGACAGTACACCGCCGACAATAATGACTGCTGTCATCAGACCGGGAATGGAACCTACAAAAGCAATGGCAAGGGCGGTCCAACCGGGAAACTGCTCCGCCTGGTAGCCTCGTTTGACGGCGACAACATAAGCCGCAATCGCAAGACAGCAACACATCAGAACACCCGGCACAACGCCTGCAAGGAATAGTTTGGAAATCGAAACCGCCCCGCCTGTGGCAAGGGCAAAGATGATCATGTTGTGGCTGGGCGGGATGATAATCCCAGCGATGGATGAGGTCACCGTGACGTTGACGGCGTAATCGGCGTCATACCCTTTGTCTTTCATCACAGGGATCAGGATGGAACCCAAGGCTGAAATATCCGCGATGGCCGATCCAGAAATGCCGCCAAACAACATGGATGAGAAAACGTTGACGATCCCCAGGCCACCGCGCACGGCACCTACGGCCGCTTGCGCAAATTTGACCAGCCGCATGGCGATGCCGCCATGAAACATCAAA
>JBAUHN010000165.1:0-13918 GCA_049680295.1 Sulfitobacter sp. | reverse complement strand
TGGATGGATCTTATGCTTGGCCGCAATCTCTTGCGCCGTCTTGTCACCCCGCAACGCCTCAAGCGCTACAGTGGCTTTGAATTTGTCTGAAAAACTGCGTCTCTTCGTCATTTGTGTATCCCGTTTTAAAGGTTGGATACATCTTAGCAAGCTGTCCAGTTTTTCCGGACCACTTCAGTGGGCCGCAGACATTCCCGGAGTTTCCTTGCTTATGGTTGACTTAATTCCGCATCACAACTTCAACGTCTTGCATCTCTAGGCAGTTAACGCTGTTAGAACGCTGGCTGCCGGTATTCCTGTTTCTTTGTGAGCATCGCCCAGATTATCCGAGCAGCTTTGTTGGCCATGGCAGTTGTCGCCAGCCTGAATGGCTTGCCAACGATGATCTTTGCGGTCCAAAGATCTACTTTCTCCGGTGAGCGTTTTGCCATCACGGCGCGAGACGTCATGCCAACGACCAGCAGTTTGCGAATATAACGATCACCCTTCTTCGTGATCTTGCCTAAACGTTCTTTTCCACCGCTTGATTTGTTGAGCGGTGTGAGACCGAGCCAAGCTGCAAAGTCAAGCACGGTTCTAAATTGCTTTGCATCACCGATCGTCGCAATGATCGCAGATGCTGTGATTGGGCCGATGCCAGGCATGCGCATCAACCTGCGTGCATCGGCACTCAGCATGGCATGCTGCTCGATCATCTTCGAATAGCCTTCGATGCGCTCGTCCAGGCCGATGAATTGATAGCACTGCATACCAAGCATTCCGTTCGCTATATCTGGCATATCAGGGCGATCACCATCGAGATGTCGCTTTGCGAATGCAGTGACCGCCTCGACGCCAATTGGCAGAATGTGCCCGAACTCGCGCAACAAACTGCGGATCACATTAGCCATCTGGGTGCGCTGCCGGACAGCCAAATCTCGGGTGCGATGGATCGACAGTAGCGCTTGTTGATCCTCAGTCTTGATCTCGACAAAGCGCATTGTCGGACGCCTGACTGCTTCGCAGATTGCCTCAGCATCTGCCGCATCTGTCTTGCCGCGTTTGACATACGGCTTCACGTAGTTGGCGGGCATCAAACGAACATCGTGACCGAGCTGTCGCAACGTACGACCCCAGTGGTGTGACGATCCACAGGCTTCCATTCCAACCCTACAAGGCGGCAGCGCTTCAAAGAAAGCGAGCAGCCTTGCCCGCTTGATCGCTTTGTTGAAAATGACACGTCCATTCTCGGATATGCCATGCACTTGAAATACGTCCTTGGCCAAATCTAGGCCGATAGTTTTAACTGTCATTGGGTGGCTCCATTCCTAGCAGTTCAAAGTAACTGCACTTTGGCACATTCGATGCCGGTGGAGCAGGTGCCACCCACCTCATCCGCTTTGGGCCGAACTATAACACTTTCTTGTCGGGTTTCTGCCCGCCGTAGGCGTCCAGTACCATCTTAAAGTATGTCGTCGTTTTGTCAGAGTGTTCGCCGAGAGCAGGCCAAGCAAATGGGAATGTACCAGCAGCGGATGACCATTCGATTTCCAGCCACAACATTTTTGCGATGGTTTCAGCCTCCGGAGAGGCCTTGTCTTCTGGCCAAAGGTCCATGTCCAATGTAATTCCCGCATCGCCGTCATCATCGACATTGATATCAGCATTCAAAGCAGCCAGTCTTTCGGCTACGTTGCTTGCGTCATCTAGTAACGCCGCTCGCAATAAGAGCTCCGCCTTATTCGAGTCCATATCCATTGTCAGTGCCATGCCTGTTCTCCCATCTATGAATGAGAAGTATGCACCATTTTCTTCGTTTAAGGAGCGCATTGGCTCAAAGTCCGCTTTGAAGAATCTGCAGAGCAGCAAAGTTGAAGACGGCGAAGGTTGGCTCCGGGCCGATTGTGTTGGGTGGCCAGATTTGCAACCCCAGCCACCCAGCTCCTGAAAACCAGGAGTGTCAGTTTGGTTATTCTCGAAGCGCCAAGCGCTCTTCAAGCCAGTCCAGTATTTCGCGCTCTACCCAACCCACCCGGTTTGGGCCTAGCTGTACCCGCTTAGGGAATAAGCCTGCCTTCTCTAGTCGGGCTATGTGTTGCGGTGAATACAAGACCATCTCCTTGACCTGACGTTTTGAAAGTATCCTCATCTCGATGTTCTCCATGATTGAAGAGCATCGCGATGCTCGGGTTTCGACAAGTCTCCCGAGAGGCGTTCAGACTACCAGTGAATCAACCTATGGCAATGATGTATTTAGGTGTCGTTCAAGCATTCTCTAAAAGATGGAAGAAGGCACCGCCACTCAACTTCCGCGTCACTGGATTCTGCACACGCGTCAAAAATGAAGAGGTCTTGCAAACTTGTTGCTTGGGTTTGCTGACGAATAAGGTTCTGCTACTGTACTGTAGCCTGACCAAGGCAGAATATGCCAGTACGCTATTTCACATTTATTGAGGTGGGCTAAAAGGTGGGCCGGGTATTGCAAATTTTTCGTAAGTTGTTGTAAAATATGATATATTTTGGATTTTTTGGTGCCCAGGAGAGGACTCGAACCTCCACACCCTTGCGAGTACTAGCACCTGAAGCTAGCGCGTCTACCATTCCGCCACCTGGGCAGGTGTCGTGAGATGTGGCTTTAAGCGGATGTTATGAGCGTGTCAAACGGAATGTCGTCAGTTTAGACCTTCTATCGTGCAGCGACGAAACGGACGCTCCGCTTGGGGAACGGTTGAGGATCGGTTTAGGGGGATGCCATCGTGCCATCCGCCGTCCGTTTAATACCTCGATGCAATTCCACCTTGTCTCAAAGCCGTGCCAGCGATACATCCTTTAGCGTAGAAAACAAATGAGGCTTCGATGTCGAAACTGGTCACGATATACGGCGGTTCCGGATTTGTAGGGCGCTACATTGCGCGCCGGATGGCCAAAGCAGGCTGGCGTGTGCGGGTGGCCGTGCGACGCCCCAACGAGGCTATTTTTGTAAAACCCTACGGCGTTGTCGGTCAGGTTGAGCCTGTATTCTGCAATATCCGCGACGATGCCTCGGTGGCGGCGGTCATGCAGGGCGCGGATGCGGTGATCAATTGCGTCGGTGTTCTGACCGATACCGGCAAGAACGGATTTGATGCGGTGATGGCCGAAGGTGCCACCCGTGTGGCCCGAATTGCCGCGTCGCAAGCTGTGTCGAACATGGTGCATATATCGGCGATTGGCGCTGACCCTGACGCGGACAGTCACTATGCGCGCAGCAAGGCGCAGGGCGAGACTGGTGTTTTGGAACATATGCCCGGTGCGGTCATCTTGCGCCCCTCCGTCATTTTCGGTGCCGAAGATACGTTTTTCAACCGCTTTGCCGGCATGACCCGTTTTGGTCCTGTATTGCCTCTGGTGGGGGCGGACACGAAATTTCAGCCAGTTTATGTCGATGATGTCGCGCGGGCGGCCGAGGTTGCCTTGACCGCAGACACGAAGCCGGGCGTTTACGAGCTGGGCGGACCGGATGTCGCGACATTCCGCGCGCTGATGGTGCAAATGCTGGATGTGATCCATCGCAGGCGGCTGATCGTGAACATACCTTTCCCGATTGCGCGGATCATGGCGTTTGGGTTTGACATGATGCAGGCAGTGACGTTCGGGCTGGTCAAGAACCAGATGGTCACCCGCGATCAGGTCAAAAGCCTGTCACAAGATAATATTGTGGCCGATGATGCGCGAGGGTTTTCAAGCCTGGGCATCGCACCGATTTCAATGGCGTCGGTGTTGCCGGATTATCTGTGGCGGTTCCGCCCCTCGGGGCAATATGATGCGATCAAGAACTCGGCAAAGAATTTGCGAACCTAAGCGCCGTAGGCGATCCCTAACAGAATAACCCCAAGGATGATGCGGTAGATCACATAGGGTGTGAAACTGACGCTGCGCAGCAATCGCATCATTAATGTAAGGGCCGCCAGCGCGGCCGCAAATGCGAATAGCGCTGCGATCAGCCCGTTGCGCGCCACGGTCCAGTCGGCTTCGGCTATGACATCTGCGCCCAGCAAAACGCCCGAGGCCAGGATCGTCGGGATCGACATCAGCATCGACAGGCGGGCCGCGTCCTCGCGTCCGTAGCCCAGTTTGCGTGCGCAGGTGATGGTGATGCCGGATCTGGACGTGCCGGGGATCAGCGCCAAAGCTTGGCTTAGCCCCATTAATATGGCGTCTTTGACCGACCAATCCGTGCTGGTTTTTTCTGTCGTCCCAGTGCTGTCCGCCCAATATAGCACAATGCCGAATATGATCATTGTCCAGCCAATCACGGTAATTGACCTGAGCATTTCGTCCAATCCGGAAAGTTTCAGAATCAGCCCGACTATGATCACAGGGACCGTCGCGATCATCAGACACAACGCCAGAAAGGCGCCGGCCGTGTCGATCTTTCCGACCGCCAGTCGCAGCGTGCCCTTTGCGGCCATCGCGACATCGCGCCAAAAGTAAATGACAACCGCGAACAGCGTGCCAACATGCACTGCAACATCAATCGCTAGTCCCTGATCGGCAGCGCCCGTCAATGCCGGTAACAGAATCAAATGCGCCGAGGATGACACCGGCAAAAACTCGGTCAGACCCTGAATGACGGCCACAATAAAGAGATAAAACAGTGTCATGTATTGAACCGCCGTCGTATGTGTAAACGTGTCTTTCGTATAAGCATGCGAAAATAAATGGAAAGTCCGATTTTAATTCCGATACGGACCTATAATACATCTTAGGCTTGAGCGAAATATCGCAATACGCTAGGGTTTCCTAAAATAAGGTAAGTATTGCTGTCTTTATTTGCTGTATCGCATCAAGTATGCGTCAGGTCTGGACTTAACTTAAGGAACTTTGCCGTGGCTGAGCAACCCATGCTGAAATTTGTGTCCGTGTCGCGCGATATGCCGGACAAACGCGCGGCTGACACACGCAAAGACGATTTCCACGAAATCTATGCAGAATATGCCGATGCCAAAGCCAGGGAGCAATCGAGCCGGTGCAGCCAATGTGGTGTGCCCTATTGCCAGACCCATTGCCCCTTGCACAACAACATCCCCGATTGGTTGCGTCTGACGGCCGAAGGGCGCTTGCAAGAAGCCTATGAAGTTAGTCAGGCCACCAACACTTTCCCGGAAATCTGTGGCCGTATCTGCCCGCAGGACCGATTGTGTGAAGGCAATTGTGTGATCGAACAATCGGGACACGGCACCGTGACCATTGGTGCGGTCGAAAAATACATCACCGATACCGCCTGGGAACAAGGTTGGGTGCAGCCGATCGCGCCGGGTAAGGAACGCAACGAAACTGTTGGCATTATTGGCGCAGGCCCCGGTGGACTGGCCGCCGCAGACGTGCTGCGACGTGCGGGCGTGCAGGTCACGGTCTATGACCGGTATGACCGGGCAGGCGGGTTGCTGACTTACGGCATTCCCGGTTTCAAGCTGGAAAAAGACGTGGTGATGCGGCGCAATGATCAATTGGCCGCAGGCGGCGTGACCTTTCGGCAGAATTGCAACGTAGGCCAGGACATCAGCTTTGCCGATATCCGTGATCAGCATGACGCAGTGATAATCGCCACAGGCGTCTACAAGACCCGCGAAATCGAAGCGCCCGGTGTCGGCGCAGATGGCGTTGTGCGCGCAATTGATTTTCTGACGGCCAGCAATCGCAAAAGCTTTGGCGATGCGGTGCCGGAATTTGACAGCGGTGCGCTGAACGCCAGTGGCAAACGGGTTGTCGTGATCGGTGGTGGTGACACGGCGATGGACTGTGTGAGGACCTCGATCCGTCAGGGTGCGACATCGGTAAAATGTCTTTATCGGCGGGATCGGACCAACATGCCCGGCTCTCAGCGCGAAGTGCAAAATGCCGAAGAAGAAGGTGTGGTTTTCGAATGGCTGAGCGCGCCCAATGGGTTTACCGGCAACCCTGTGTCAGGGGTTATGGTGCAAAAGATGCGCCTTGGCGCACCCGATGCCACAGGCCGGCAGGCACCCGAAATCATCGACGGCGCAGATTATGTCGAAGACGCTGATCTGGTGATCATGGCGCTTGGGTTTGAACCCGAGGCATTGCCGACCCTGTGGGACACACCGGAATTGCCCGTTACCCGCTGGGGTACCATCAAGACCGAATACGTCAGCGGTGCGACAGATCTGCCGGACGTCTATGCGGTCGGTGACATCGTGCGCGGGGCATCGCTGGTGGTCTGGGCGATCAAGGACGGTCGCGATTGCGCGCAGGCGATTTTGGAAAAGATGGCGACAAAAACCGCAATTGCCGCGGAATAGAGCCTGTATTTACCAGACAAAGTCAACGGAACCGAATTAAGATGAGTGAGCAACGAGAAATCAAAGGCCAGTGTCTGTGCGGCGCAGTTCAGGTGACGGCTGTGGTTGATAACCCACGTCTGCGGGCCTGCCATTGCGACATGTGTCGCCAGCACACGTCAGGCGCGTTCGTCTCGATTGAAACCCAACCGGGCAGCATTGAATTGTCAGGGCCAGCCACATTGTTCAAATCCTCGGATTGGGGCGGGCGCGGATTTTGCAGCATTTGCGGATCGACCCTTTGGTATGAAATGGAGGGCGACGGATCACGCAACCTGTCCGCAGGCCTTTTCCCCAATGCCGGTGGCGGCACCCTGAAGATCGAGTTTTTCAGCGACAAATGCCCGCAAGGATACAGCCTGTCTGGCGACCACCAACGCCTGACCACGCAACAGACCCTGGCGATTTTCGCACCAGATGGTGAATAGCCATGCAACCATTGGTTTTCTTCCAAGGTGCCAGCAGATGACTGCATCGCCGCAGACCACATATGACATCCGTCCGGTCCTTCAGGATGATGACCTGCATGTTTGGGAACACGCAGGTCAATCTCGACGGCTGGTGGCATGTTTTTCCGGCATCGGGGTCAAAGGCAAACCCGCACCGGGCTATGAATTTGCGCGCACCGCCACCCAGTCGGGGCGCGACACAGTGTTGTTTTTCGCCGATCCGCAGCGCAGCTGGTTAAACCGCCCCGGCCTGATTGAACAGATCGTTGATCGGATGGAACGCAAGGCACGCGACATCAACGCCAATCAGATCGTCACCTTAGGGCATTCGATGGGCGGATATTCGGCGGCGATCATTCCGGGGTTCACCAAAGTCGACACTGCGGTCTGTTTGTCGCCGCAAACGTCAGTGCATCCCCAGGTTGTCGTGGACGACAAACGCTGGATGGACTACCGCAACGATATCACGCATCACCGCATTCGCTCGGTCGCAGATCACATCGTTCCGGACACGCAATATTATGTGTTTTTCGGATCGCACGGACGCGAAGCACCGCAACGCGACCGGTTCCCGATGGCCGCGAACATCAACTTTTTCATCATGCCGCGCACCGTGCACAACACACCGGTCAGGCTGAAAAATATGAACATGCTGGATCAGGTTGTGCAGTCCGGGTTTGGGCAACGCACACGTCTGGTGCGGCGTCTGCTAAAGACGAACTTTAGCGCGACCCAGATTATGAAACCGACAAAAGCCATGCAGCTTCGTGCGCAAGAACAAAACGCGGCCGCATCGGCCAATTAGGATAGGATCAGGCTATGACAAAATATGATGACACATGGGTTGCCCGGCAAGAAGCAATGCGTGCCTATATGGCTGAAAATGGTCTCTATTCCGAGGGCGAGGAACATGCGTCCTGCGGCGTGGGTCTGGTCGTCTCTGTCAAAGGCGAGAAAAGCCGCGGCGTTGTTGACAACAGCATCAAGGCGCTCAAGGCGATCTGGCATCGTGGTGCTGTTGATGCAGACGGCAAAACCGGCGATGGCGCTGGCATTCACCTGCAAATACCGGTCAAATTTTTCTACGATCAGGTCGAACGCACCGGGCACAATCCCAGAATGGACCAACTGATTGCGGTCGGGCAAGTGTTCTTGCCGCGTACTAATTTTGCAGCACAGGAAACCTGTCGTACAATCGTGGAAACCGAAGTGCTGCGCATGGGGTACTACATCTACGGCTGGCGTCACGTGCCGGTTGATGTCTCGGTGCTGGGCGAAAAGGCCAACGCCACCCGTCCGGAAATTGAACAGATTCTGATCTCGAACTCCAAAGGTGTCGATGAAGACCAGTTTGAGCGCGAATTATACGTGATCCGGCGCCGCATCGAAAAGGCCGCTTTGGCCGCACAGGTGCCATCGCTATACATCGCGTCGCTAAGCTGTCGGTCGATCATCTATAAAGGCATGATGCTGGCGCAGGACGTGGCCGAGTTTTACCCCGATCTGAAAGACGAACGCTTTGAAAGCGCCTTTGCGATTTATCATCAGCGCTATTCGACCAACACATTCCCGCAGTGGTGGCTGGCGCAACCTTTCCGGATGCTGGCCCATAACGGCGAGATCAACACGCTGAAAGGCAACCTCAACTGGATGAAAAGCCATGAAATCCGCATGGCGTCTTCTTCCTTTGGCGATTTTGCCGACGACATTAAACCCATCGTTGCCGCCGGATCGTCAGACAGTGCCGCATTGGATGCGGTGTTCGAGGTTTTGGTGCGCGCGGGCCGTGACGCGCCGATGGCCAAGACAATGCTGGTCCCGGAAAGCTGGTCACAACAGGCCGTCGAGCTGCCGCAAAGCTGGCGCGACATGTATTCCTACTGCAACTCGGTGATGGAGCCGTGGGACGGACCCGCAGCGCTGGCCATGACGGATGGGCGCTGGGTCTGTGCCGGGCTCGACCGCAGTGGTCTGCGTCCGATGCGCTATGTCGTGACGGATGAGGGCATGCTGATCGCCGGATCAGAGACCGGAATGGTGCCACAAGACGAATCTCGGGTCGTCGAAAAAGGCGCCTTGGGTCCGGGGCAGCTTTTGTCAGTGGATATGAAATCCGGTCGTCTGTACCACGACAAGGAAATCAAGGATCAAATGGCGGCAAGTCAGCCGTTCAGTGAATGGGTTTCCAAGATCAAAGATCTGGATGACACGCTGCAAGTGATCACCGAAAAACCGCTGTTCACCGGCCCGGAATTGCGTAAACGGCAAATCGCCGCTGGCTATTCAATCGAAGACCTTGAACAGATTCTGGCCCCGATGGCCGAGGACGGCAAGGAAACGCTGGCCAGCATGGGCGATGACACGCCAAGTGCGGTATTGTCCAAACAATACCGCCCGCTCAGCCATTTTTTCCGCCAGAACTTTTCGCAAGTCACCAATCCGCCCATCGACAGCCTGCGCGAATTCCGGGTGATGAGCCTGAAAACAAGGTTCGGCAATCTTAAAAACGTGCTGGATCAGGACAGCAGCCAGACCGAGATTATTACCCTCGGCAGCCCGTTTGTCGGCAACGCCCAGTTCGATGAATTGACGACCCACTTTAATGCCGATCTGGCGATAATCGACTGTAGTTTTGATCCCGCAACGGACACGTTAAGTGCCGGTTTGGCCCGTATCAGAGCCGAAACAGAGGATGCCGTGCGTTCAGGTGCCGGGCATCTGGTCCTGACCGATCAGAACAGTTCGCAAACCCGCGTGGCAATGCCGATGATCCTGGCCACCAGCGCCGTGCACAGCCATCTGGTACGCAAAGGCTTGCGGACCTTTACGTCGCTCAACGTCCGGTCCGCCGAATGCATGGACCCGCACTACTTTGCGGTGTTGATCGGCTGTGGTGCGACCACCGTGAACGCCTATCTGGCCGAGGATTCACTGGCCGACCGGATTGACCGCGGGCTGCTTGACGTCTCGTTGACCGTGGCCGTCGCGCGCTACCGCAATGCAATTGACCAAGGTCTGCTAAAGATCATGGCCAAGATGGGCATCTCGGTGTTGTCATCTTATCGGGGTGGTCTGAATTTTGAGGCCGTAGGTCTAAGCCGTGCCATGGTGGCCGAATTCTTCCCCGGCATGACCAGCCGCATCAGCGGCATTGGTGTGTCCGGCATCCAGCGCAAAGCCGAAGAAGTCCACGCAAAAGGCTGGGGCGCTGCAACCAGCGTTCTGCCGATCGGTGGATTTTACAAAGCCCGCAAATCAGGCGAAACCCACGCGTGGGAAGCGACCTCGATGCATATGTTGCAAACCGCCTGTAACAACGCCTCCTATCAGGTCTGGAAACAGTATTCTGCCAAGATGCGAAGCAACCCGCCGATCCATCTGCGTGATCTGCTGGACATCAAACCGATGGGGGCTGCGATCCCGCTGGATGATGTAGAAAGCATCACGTCGATCCGCAAACGGTTTGTGACGCCGGGCATGTCGTTGGGTGCGCTCAGCCCCGAGGCGCATAAAACCCTCAACGTTGCAATGAACCGGATCGGTGCCAAATCCGATTCCGGTGAAGGCGGCGAAGATCCTGCGCATTTCGTGCCTGAACCCAATGGCGACAACCCGTCTGCCAAGATCAAACAAGTGGCCTCGGGCCGGTTTGGGGTGACCGCCGAATACCTGAACCAATGCGAAGAGCTTGAAATTAAGGTGGCCCAGGGCGCCAAGCCCGGCGAAGGCGGGCAACTGCCCGGCATGAAGGTCACCGATCTGATTGCCCGGCTGCGGCATTCGACAAAAGGGGTCACGCTGATTTCGCCGCCGCCACATCACGACATCTATTCTATCGAGGACCTTGCGCAGCTGATTTACGATCTCAAACAGATCAATCCGCGCGCCAAAGTCACGGTCAAACTGGTCGCCTCAAGCGGTGTTGGCACGATTGCGGCAGGTGTGGCCAAGGCCAAGGCAGATGTCATTTTGATCTCAGGCCATAATGGTGGCACAGGGGCCTCGCCCGCGACCTCGATCAAATATGCGGGTCTACCATGGGAAATGGGCCTGACAGAAGCGCATCAGGTGCTCAGCATGAACAAGCTGCGCGACCGGGTGACCCTGCGCACCGACGGCGGGCTGCGCACCGGGCGGGACATTGTGATGGCTGCAATGCTGGGCGCTGAAGAATACGGCATTGGCACAGCGGCGCTGATCGCCATGGGCTGTATTATGGTGCGTCAATGCCAGTCGAATACCTGCCCGGTGGGTGTGTGCACCCAAGACGATGCTTTGCGTGAAAAATTCACCGGCACTGCGGACAAAGTGGTCAACCTGATCACGTTCTACGCCACCGAAGTCCGCGAAATACTGGCCAGTATCGGGGCCAAATCGCTGGACGACGTGATTGGCCGTGCCGATCTTTTGACGCAGGTCAGCCGGGGGTCGGCGCATTTGGATGATCTGGACCTAAACCCACTGCTGATCACTGTCGATGGCGCATCCGAGATCGTGTATGACCGCAAAAAGCCGCGCAACCCAGTCCCTGATACTTTGGACGCTGAAATCGTACGCGACGCCGCGCGGTTCCTGGAGGATGGTGAAAAGATGCAGCTGAGTTATGCTGTTCAAAACACCCACCGCTCCGTTGGCACACGGACCTCTAGCCATATTGTCGAACGGTTCAAGATGAACAACGCGCTGCAGCCCGACCACCTGACAATCAAACTATCAGGGTCCGCCGGGCAATCGCTGGGCGCTTTCGCCGCACCGGGTCTGAAACTGGAAGTGTCGGGCGACGCCAATGACTACGTCGGCAAAGGTCTGTCGGGTGGTACGATTATTGTGCGTCCACCGATGGCCAGCCCGATCATTGCATCTGAAAACACCATTATCGGCAACACGGTACTTTACGGTGCGACGGATGGATATCTGTTTGCCGCCGGACGCGCGGGCGAGCGTTTTGCAGTGCGCAATTCCGGTGCCAAAGTGGTGATCGAGGGCTGCGGCAGCAATGGCTGCGAATATATGACGGGTGGCATTGCCGTGATCCTGGGTGAAATTGGCGCCAACTTTGGGGCCGGTATGACCGGGGGTATGGCCTATCTTTATGATCCCCAAGGCACCGCCCTTTCGATGATGAACACCGAAACGCTGGTCACCTGCCCGGTGACAGTGGATCATTGGAAAGGCCAGCTGGAGGAGTTGCTGGAACGTCATCTGTCAGAAACCGGCAGCCGGAAGGCCGCGGATATTTTGCAGCATTGGGACAGCGAGCAGGATCATTTTGTTCAGGTTTGCCCCAAAGAAATGCTGGTTCACTTGCCCGCACCCCTCAGTCTTGAGGAAAAGGCAATGCCGGCGGAATAGTCCCGACCAGAGTTACGTAAAAAAGCAATGTCACTTTGCGCGACCTGAAATCAAAGATTTCAACGCGTTAAGTGACGTCGGTCGCTGCGCTTGTCTACGGATGATCCGTGCAGCCGCGCCGGGTTGGCGGCACGTTGATCACTTTCAAATAATTCCACCACGGTGGACTTCAGTCACCTGTTATCAAATCGAGCAAGGCCAAACTTCCGATGGCTTGAACGGCCCCCGTTCACAAATGCACTGGTGCGCCCTATAGCTGGGCTATGGTAAAACGCGCGGCGAAATCCAAATCCAAAAAGCGGGCAGGCAAGAAACCAGCCGCCAAACGCAGGCGGTTTCGGCCTATTGTTTGGGGGATGCGCGTGATGGGCGGCCTGCTTGCCCTATCGATGGTGCTGGTGGCCTTGGGTCGTTTTATCAATCCGCCGACCACTGTCTACATGTTGCAAGAACAGCGCCGTTTGGGCGGTATCACCCGGACCTGGGTGCCAATTGATGACGTGGCACCGGCAATGGCGCGGTCTGTTGTGGCCGCAGAAGACGCCAACTATTGCAAGCACTGGGGGTTTGATCTGGCCGCAATCAAGCGGGCCATTGATGAGGGCGGCGAACGTGGGGCCTCGACGATCAGCCAGCAAACGGTCAAAAACGTCTATCTTTGGCATGGGCGCACTTATACCCGAAAGGCGATTGAAGCGCTGTTGACACCGCTGGTCGAGGCGCTGTGGTCAAAGCGGCGTATCATCGAGGTCTATCTGAACGTGGCCGAGTTCGACGAAGGTGTCTTTGGCGTAGATGCGGCCGCACGACACTATTTCAACGTCAGTGCCGGTCAATTGTCTGACGTGCAGGCCGCACGATTGGCTGCAATTCTACCGTCACCCAAAACGCGGTCCGCGTCAAAACCCTCCCCATCCGTCCGCAAGCGATCAAAACAGGTACTGGATGGGGCGGCGACAATCAGCAAAGATGGCCGCGCGGCGTGTTTCGAGAGTTGAAAACCCCTGTCCGAAAGGGCATTGAAGACAAAGTATTCCAATTTCGGATCTGCCCATGGCCCGCCTCTTTCATGTTCCTTTGTCACCGTTTTGCCGAAAGGTCCGCCTGAGCCTTGCGGAAAAGAAGATTGAAGTCGAACTGGTCGAGGAACGCTATTGGGACGCAGACCCCGATTTCCTGCGTCGTAACCCGGCGGCCAAAGTGCCGGTGCTGCGGCTGGACGGCGTGATGATGGCCGAAAGCGGGCCGATCTGCGAATACATCGAAGAAACCCGGCCCGAGCCGCCGTTGCTGCCAAAGAACGCGCTTGCTCGCCTGGAAGTGCGCCGGTTGGTCAATTGGTTTGACGACAAGTTCCACAGTGAGGTGACGTCGAAACTTCTTTATGAGCGCGTTAACAAAAAGGTCATGGGCAAAGGGTTCCCCGACAGCCGCAATGTCAAAGATGGTGCCAAGGCGATCAAATATCACCTTGATTACATGGATTGGTTGCTCGATCACCGCCGGTGGTTGGCTGGCGATGTTATGACACTGGCCGATTTCGCCGCAGCTTCGCACCTCAGCGCGCTTGATTACATTTCGGATGTGGACTGGAACCGGTCTGCCGTTGTCAAAGACTGGTACGCCAAGATCAAGTCACGTCCGGCGTTTCGGTCTATTCTGGCAGATCAGGTGCCGGGTTTTCCGCCGCCGCGACATTACAATGACCTGGATTTCTAATCATCTGGCGCTGGGGGCTGTCTGCCCCCGTCCGCAAGCGGACCCCCCCGAGAGTAATTTCAGGAAGGGTGAAGCATG
>JBAUHN010000164.1:0-28447 GCA_049680295.1 Sulfitobacter sp. | reverse complement strand
GCGGCCACGTAATCGCGGGTTTTGATATCCATCGCGAGGCCGCGCACGATCCGAAACACCGTTGGCGAATTCACAAAAACCACCGAGACAAAGACCACCAGCACGCCCGCATCAATATCAAAAAGATCCAGCGCTTTGGGCAGGCCCGGCACCGTATAGGTCGGCGTTGCAATCACCGCGCCATTTGACGACACCAGCGACAGGTACAACCACCCCAGTATCCCTAGAACAATCACCAGCAATGGCGTGCGTATCTTGGGCTGGGTGTGATAGCGCGAGTTCAGCAAGATACAGGCAAACACCAACGGGAACACAAACAGGAACAGCGCCATATAGTTTGGAATGCCGGTTTGCACGATCTCAGGCGTGACCAGCAGGTAGAACAGCAAAATTACCGGAAAGGCGAGGATGAGGTTGGCCAGAAACGACAGGATCGTATCGAGCTTGCCACCGTAATAACCTGCCGGCAATCCCAGGGTAATGCCAACCATAAAGGCGAATAAGGTGGCCATCGGTGCGATCTGCACCACAACCCATGTGCCTTTGATCAGCCGACTGAATACGTCACGGGCCAGGTTGTCGCCGCCCAACAGATAGTAGGCATAGTCGCCCTCTTCAGCGCCTGCCAATGGCAGTCCGGGCAGTATGTTTTTCATACCGGATACCTGCGCCAGTGGGTCATGCGTGACCAGCATATCAAGTGGCCCGCCAAACACGCCGACAAACACCCAGAACATCACTAGCGCAAAGCCGATCATGCCGATGGTGCTGTCAAACAGCTTTCCGTAAAGGCCCAACTTGCGTTTGAAGGTGATGGAGACGGCAAAAAGCACAACCAACGCGATCCAGACCGGCAGCAATTGTGTGAACATACGGACGATGATGTCGCCCCAGCTAAGTGGTTCCATTGCTCGGTCCCCTTTATGAAATGCGGATGCGTGGATTAAGGTAGACATAGCCGATATCCGAAACCAGCTGCGTCACCAGAACCACTATGACCGAGACAACCGAGACCGCCAGCAGCAGTTCGATGTCATTATTCCCGGCGGCCTGCACCAGCAGCCAACCGAACCCTTTGTAGTTAAACAGCGTCTCGACGATCACCACACCGTTTAGCAAATAGGGCACTTGCAACATGATCACCGTAAAGGGCGCGATCAGCGCATTGCGCAAGGCGTGCTTCATAACGATATTTTTGAATGACACCCCTTTTAGACGCGCGGTCCGAATGTACTGCGCCGTCATCACTTCGGTCATCGACGCCCGGGTCATCCGGGCGATATAGCCCATGCCGTAAAAAGCGATTGTCAGCACCGGCAACAGAAAGTTGTCAAAGGTCGGCGCCTCGGCAATACGAAACCAGAAGGTTTCAATAAAGTCAGGGATGTAGGCCACACCGTAATCATCCGGCATATCCTTTGCAGCACTTGTTGCCGACCCTTTGAACCATTTCAGGCCAAAGGCAGAGGATGTGAAGATCGCGATAAAAATAACCCCCGATACATATTCAGGGGTTGCAGTCGATGCGATCGAGAATGTCGACAGCGAGCGGTCAAGAACCGATCCTTCGCGCATGCCTGCCAAAACCCCGACCACCAGTGACATCGGGATCATCAAGATCAACACCCAGAACATCAAAGCGCCGGTGCGGCCCAGTTTGCCTGCAACCGTGCTTGAGACGTCGTCCTTGAACACGGTCGATTGTCCCCAATCACCCTGCACAATACCGCAATAGGTCCGGCGCGCCTCGGGTGCGGTTTCGCTGCCAAAACACCGGCCGGTTTCCTTGCCCTCTTCATCTGTGTGGGTCCAACCGGGCACAACACCCAGCCATTGGCCAAACTTAACCGGGGTGGATTGTAGATACCCGCGATCTTCCAGAAAGCTGGCAACGGCTTCGTCCGACATACGAAAGTTGCCCTGGTTCTTGGCCAGTTTTTCGAGATTCGGATAAAGATTGGTCAGCCAAAACACGATGAACGTCAGGCAAAGTGCCGTCAGCAACATCACGCCAAGGCGTCTGAGTATGAATAGTCCCATGTGTGCCCCTGTTGTCAGGCTGCGCCGCGTTGATCGCGGCGGATTTCTGTTTTGTCCGCATTGAACAAAATTTGAGTGTTAGACCGCATGAGGCATCAGAATGCCGCAATGGTCAATGACGTGGCCCTTGATTTTGTCAATTTTTGTTTGCGCCGGTATCCCTAAATCAGCGCCAAATGTGCAAAATCATGCCCGTTTTGGTCGCATGATTGCAGGGCTACAGTCGGCGCAGACCACTGGGGGTTTCGCCAGTATGTTGTTGCATGAAACGGGTAAAATAGGCCGCACTGCCAAAGCCCAGGTGACGGGCGATGTCTTGGGCCGGGACTTTGGTCGTGCTGAGCAAATGGCGTGCTTCGTATAGCACACGTTCAGTTAAAATATCCGCTGCCGTCTTGCCGGTAGCGGACTTGCAGGCCCGTGTCAGGTGCGTCGGTGTCACCAAAAGCGCTGCGGCATAGTCGGCCATTGGTGCGCCGGTTGCAAAATCTGCGCTGACCAGCCTGCAAAACCGTGACGCAAGCCGCTGCGCCGCATTGCGCCGTTCCGGGATATGTTCATCCGTGGCAAGTTGCCGACGCAACCAGACGGAAATCAGCGCTACATAAGCCGCCAGCGCCTCATGATGCAGTGGCGTCGAGGATTGCGCCTCGCGGGCGGCGGTTTCGCACAGCAATGTCAGATCGGCCTGAATTTGCGCGCTTCTGATCCTGAGCTGGCTTGGCATTTGCGGCAGTTGAATATCGGATCCTTGCGGGACCTGAACCACCAGACCGCCCCCCTGTCGCCCCAGCTCAAGCGCATAGATATGCCCGGCAGGCACAAAGATCGCATTATGCGGACCCAGGCCCCGGCGCTGCCCATCCAGCAACAACCGGCCCTGTCCACGCGTTACCCAAATCAGCAGATGTTCCGAATGATCATGGGCAAGCGTCAGCCGCCATTCCTGGTTGTTGGCGAACTGGCTCAGCGGTTGGACTTGTAAGTCGGTAAGCATCATGGAGAATTGTCAAATTGTTGTATTCGAACCATAGTACCGCAGTTTTACCCAAAAGAATAGTCCAAAATTGTACGGATATGTAAAGCGAAATTGGTCAATTTGACGGATCAAAAGCGATCCAATCGCGCATTTTGGACCGAAACCATGTGCGCTGACGTTTGGCGAACTGACGGGTGGCGATCACAGCATCGGATTTGGCTTGCGCGAGGGAAATCGCCCCTTTCAGATGGGCCATAATCTCGGGCACGCCGATGGCGCGATGTGCGGGCAAGGTGGGGTCATAAAAGTCCAATTGCGCGCGGACTTCGTCCAGCGCCCCTTGTTCCAGCATCTGATCAAACCGCTGCTCGATCCGCGCGGCCAACCAGTCAGGATCGGACTGAAATACGATGGCTGTGCAGTGTGCGCGCGGCAAAAGAGGGGGGCCAGTACGGTCCTGCCATGCGGCCAAACCTTGCCCTGTGCTTTGAAACACTTCCCAGGCGCGCTGCACCCTTGCACGGTTGCGGTTGTCGATCCGCGATACCGTTGCAGGATCAAGTACAGCCAGCATTGTGCCGAGATCCAGCGCGTCGCCTGTCGCGCGAATAGCCGCAGGTGTTGCGGGGATGTCTGCCAGCCCTTTGGTCAGGGCCGAAAAATAAAGTCCAGTGCCGCCGACAATGATCGGACGCTCAGCATGCCCCAACAGCGGCGCGACCTCGCGCAGCCAATGGCCCGCAGAATAAGGATCGGTTGCTGCAACATGCCCATAAAGACAGTGTTTGGCGCGGGCCAGATCACCCGGTCCGGGGCGGGCGCTGATCACACGCCAGCAGTCATAGACCTGACTGGCATCCGCATTCACGATCACACCGCCAAAGGTCTCGGAAATCTGCAACGCCAGATCGGATTTGCCCGATGCCGTGGGTCCGGCGATCAAGATCGGCTGGCGGGCGGGCACCTCGTTCAGGCCCAGACGCCCTGCGATTTCTTGCCAATTGGTCATTAGTTGTTCAAACCTGCCCGCTACGCATTGTACTGGCTTGCGTTTTGAGACATTTTGCGCCCAAACAAAACCCCAACGCGCAATTCAGTTTTTCACCGGAGTACAGTTATGGCCGACGACAATTTACCTGCAACATTCAAACGGGTCATGCTGAAGATATCGGGTGAGGCGCTGATGGGCGATCAGGGTTTTGGCTTGCATCCGCCCACGGTCGAACGGATCGCCCGCGAAGTCGAGACGGTTCACGAAATGGGCGTTGAAATTTGCATGGTCATCGGGGGCGGCAATATCTTTCGCGGATTGCAAGGTTCCGCGCAGGGGATGGAACGCACCACAGCCGACTATATGGGCATGCTGGCCACGGTGATGAACGCGCTGGCGATGCAGTCATCACTGGAAAGTCTGGGCATTCATACGCGGGTCATCTCGGCCATCACAATGAACGAGGTGGCAGAACCTTATATCCGCCGCCGCGCCGTGCGCCACCTTGAGAAAAAGCGCGTGTGCATTTTTGCAGCCGGCACCGGGAACCCCTATTTCACCACCGATACGGCCGCGACCTTGCGAGCCAATGAAATGTCCTGCGAAGCGATCTTTAAGGGCACCAAGGTCGATGGCGTCTATGACAAGGACCCCGCAAAATACAGCGATGCCGTGCGCTATGATACGGTCAGCTACGATGATGTGCTGGCCAAACGTCTTGGGGTGATGGATGCCAGCGCCATTGCACTGGCGCGCGACAATAATTTGCCGATCATTGTGTTTTCGCTGGATGAACCGGGCGGGTTCAAAGGTATACTCGCGGGCAAAGGCACCTATACAAGAGTACAAGGCTAAGGCTATAGATCGCATTTCACACGGCGCGACGAAGAGGGGTACCAGTTATGTCCGATGAATTTATGTTGGATACGGATGATTTGCAGCGACGGATGGATGGCGCAATCGGCAGCCTGCGCACGGAATTTGCATCCCTGCGTACCGGTCGGGCATCTGCCTCGATGCTGGAGCCGGTGATGGTGGATGCTTATGGGCAAAAGACACCGATCAATCAGGTTGGCACCGTCAACGTACCAGAATCGCGCATGGTTACCATTAACGTCTGGGACAAGGCGTTGGTTGGGAAGGTCGAAAAAGCGATCCGCGAAAGTGGGTTGGGGATCAATCCGCAGCTCAACGGCACGATCATCATGCTGCCCATTCCCGAATTGAACGAGGAACGTCGCACACAGCTGACCAAAGTCGCCGGGCAATATGCCGAACACGCGCGGGTCTCGATCCGCAATATTCGCCGTGATGGTATGGATCAGATAAAAAAGGCCAAGGCCGACGGCATGTCCGAGGATGACCAGAAAATCTGGGAAGACGAAGTGCAGGACATTACCAACAAATACATCACCACCATTGATGAGACGCTGGAAACGAAGCAAGCCGAAATCATGCAAGTTTGATGGCTGACCCGGTGAAGGCCACCCCAAAATCGGCACCGCCTCGGGGCGGTCCGAGGCATGTCGCCATCATTATGGATGGCAACGGACGCTGGGCGACGCAACGCGGCCGGCCGCGGCTCTTTGGTCATCACGCCGGTGCCAAACGCGTGCGTGAAATCGTCGAAAGCTGTCCTGACGTCGGGGTTCAATACCTGACGATCTTTGCCTTTTCGACGGAAAACTGGAAACGTACGCAGGTCGAAGTGGCCGGACTGATGTCATTGTTTCGCCGCTACATCACCAAAGAGGCGCGGTCATTGCGCGAATTTGGTGTGCGGGTGCGGTTTATTGGGGACCGCCTCAAGCTGGACAAGAAACTGGTAAAGATGATGGATGATCTCGAAGAGATCACAGCACCAAATGATCTGGTCCATCTGACAATCGCGCTGAACTACGGTGGCCGCGATGAGGTCGCGCGGGCGACGCAGCGTCTGGCGCAGGATGTGGCGGCAGGGCGGCTGGACCCTGATAGTGTCGACGAAGAAACCTTGCCGAGATACCTTGATACCTGTGTGTTGCCGGACCCGGATCTGGTGATCCGCACCAGTGGCGAGGCGCGCATTTCCAATTTCCTGCTGTGGCAATCGGCCTATGCGGAATATGAATTTATCGACACCCTATGGCCGGATTTCACCAAAGAGGAATTTCGCGACCTTTGTGCCGCATACGGTGATCGTGACCGCCGATTTGGCGCGGTGTAGCGCGTGAGGTTGTACAATGACTGATCCATCGCGAAAACCGGCCCAATGGGGCGATCTGGCGGCACGGCTGGGATCGGCTGTCGCTATGGTCGCTGTGGGATTGTGGGGCATTTGGCTGGGTGGTGACGTGTTTCATGTACTTGTTGCCGTGATTTGCGGCGTGATGATCTGGGAATTGGTGACGATGCTGGCGCCCCTTCGCAAGGCTGTCGCTTTGCAATTGGGGGGGCTTTCGGGATTTGCCGTTTTGGTGGCGATTTATCTGCCCGGCGGATTTGCATTGCCGGTTCTGTTGGCCCCGGCGCTGGTCGGGTTCGGTCAGCTGAGCCGTTACAAGGTGGTCTATTTGCTGTTCACAGCCATGGTTTTGCTTGCGGGGTACGGCATGATGTCGGTGCGCGATGACATGGGTTTCGGTTGGATGCTATGGCTGGTCGGGGTTGTGGTGGTGACGGATGTGGTGGGATATTTTGCAGGCCGGATGATTGGCGGTCCCAAATTCTGGCCAAAGGTCAGCCCCAAAAAAACATGGTCTGGCACAGGCTTTGGCTGGATTGGCGCCGCCGTTGTCGGCTTGGTGTTTTCGCTCAACACAGGTGCCAGCCTGCAATTGGTTGGCATTTCGGTCGCTGTGTCGATGGCCTCGCAGATGGGCGATATCGCCGAAAGTGCCATCAAGCGGATGACAGGCATCAAAGACAGCTCTAACCTGATCCCCGGTCATGGCGGCTTGCTCGACCGGTTTGATGGGATGTTGGGGGCGTCGGTATTTTTGCTGATCATCGGCGGGTTCATCGGTTTCCCGCCGGGATTGGGTTAACTCTCAGTGGTACGAAAAGTCAGTATTTTCGGGGCCACCGGGTCTGTTGGGCAAAACACCATTGATCTGATTGCGCTCACCCCTGATGCCTTTGATGTGGTGGCGTTGACGGGCGCGGATAATATCGCGCAGCTTAGCAATGATGCGCGCCGCCTTAAGGCGGATATTGCTGTGACCGCCCATGATCATCTGTTGCCCGATTTGCGCGATGCGCTGGCGGGATCAGGCGTTGTGGCGGCGGCTGGCAGCGCAGCCTTGGCCGAAGCCGCAGGCCGTCCTGCAGATTGGGTGATGTCGGCGATTGTTGGGGCTGCCGGGTTGGCGCCAGGGATCGAGGCGTTAAAACAGGGCGCGACATTGGCACTGGCCAATAAGGAATCGCTGGTCTGTGCGGGCGCATTGATGTTGCAAACAGCAGCGGACAACAACGCCAGACTGTTGCCGGTCGATAGTGAACATTCAGCCGTATTCCAAGCGCTGGTCGGCGAAGATATTAGGGCGGTGGAGCGGATTATCCTGACCGCCAGCGGCGGCGCGTTTCGCGATTGGCCTCTGGCGGATCTGCCCAATGCGACTTTGGCTCAGGCCTCAAGCCATCCAAACTGGGACATGGGGCGGCGGATCACCATTGACAGTGCATCGATGTTCAACAAGGCGATGGAAGTCATTGAAACACGAGAGTTTTTCGGTGTCACTCCGGAACAGATCGAGGTTCTGGTGCATCCTGAATCGATGATCCACGCGCTTGTTGGGTTTTGCGACGGGGCGTTGATGGCGCATGTCGGCCCGGCGGATATGCGTCATGCGATTGGCTATGCGCTAAACTGGCCCGAGCGGTGCGAATTACCGGTTGAACGGCTGGACCTGGCACAGATCGGCGGCTTTACATTTCGCGCCCCCGATGAGGCACGCTGGCCGGCATTGCGCCTGGCGCGCGGTGTGATGGCGCGCGGTGGTTTGTCGGGGGCGGTGTTTAACGCCGCCAAAGAAACGGCCCTTGATGGATTTATCGCAGGTCACATTAAATTTACCGATATGGCCCATGTCGTTGAGGACACTCTGGATGCTTTTGACGGTGCTGGTGGCCATATTGATGCCACCATGACCCTTGATAACGTCGGCAAAGTGGACCATTTGGCACGGCAAGAGGCCAAAACGGTCATCAGGAAAAGAGCAGGGTAGACACTTGGATATTGGGTCATTGGTTCCGCAATTTGGCGGATTTATCTGGACAATCGCAGCTTTTGTGATCGCGCTGTCGATCATCGTCGCGATCCATGAATATGGTCACTACATCGTCGGGCGCTGGTCGGGTATTCATGCGGATGTGTTCAGTCTTGGGTTTGGCCCGGTGCTCTATTCGCGAATTGATAAACGCGGCACCCGCTGGCAAATCGCCCTGTTTCCGTTTGGCGGTTACGTCAAATTCGCAGGTGACGCCAATGCCGCCTCTGGCAAGGACGAAGACGCGATGGCGCAAGCCGCCGCTGATCCTGCGCGGCTGCGCGCGACCATGCATGGCGCGCCGCTTTGGGCGCGGGCAGCCACGGTCGCGGCCGGGCCGGTGTTCAACTTCGCGCTGTCGATCCTTGTATTTGGCGCGGTGATGTTCAGTGGCGGCACAATCCGTGACCCGTTGACTGTGGGTGAAATGCGCCCCCTGCCGGTCGAGGCGCGCGGTTTGCAACCCGGTGATGAGCTGTTGCAAATCAATGGCGCAGCGGTTCCCAGTATCAAAGACGAAAACGCCTACGGTGAATTTCTGGATAATTTGCCGATCAATGACGTGTTAGAGTACCGCGTCCTGCGCGATGGTGCCGAGCAAACCGTGTCCGGTGCCTATTTATTCCCACCACTGATTTCGGCGCTTAGCCCGCAAAGTGCGGCGATGTCCATCGGTCTGGAGGTCGGCGATGTCATTACCGCCGTCGACAATGAACCGATTTTTGCATTTTCACATCTGAAAGACCGGGTCGAGGGCGGCGCGGGTGCGGCGATGCTTTTGACGGTATGGCGCAGCGGTGAATTTCTGGATTTCGCACTTCAGCCGAAGCGCGTCGATGAGCCGCAAAGAGAGGGCGGATTTGCGACCCAATGGCGCATCGGGATTGCCGGCGGCATGGCCTTTGAACCTGCAACCGAAGCCCGCGGTCTGGGCGAGGCCTTGTGGGGCGGTGTCAAACAGACCGGCCGGATCATCACCGGTACGTTTTCCGGCCTGCGCCACATGATCGCGGGCGACATCAGTACCTGTAATCTAAGCGGCCCGATCGGGATCGCGCAAACCTCGGGCGCTATGGCCAGTCAGGGTGCGCAATCGTTTATCTGGTTTATTGCTGTTCTTTCAACCGCCGTCGGACTGCTGAACTTATTCCCGGTTCCGGCACTGGATGGCGGACACTTGGTGTTTTATGCCTATGAGGCAGTAACGGGCAAGCCACCAAGCGACATGGCGCTGCGTATCTTGATGACATTCGGAATTGCTATGGTGCTGAGTTTGATGGTTTTTGCGCTCGGGAATGACGTGTTCTGCCCGTAACCTCAGGTTGAAAGGTCAATATATCGCCACAATTCGTCAAACTGGAGCCACAATTTCCCGCTAGATCAAAAGCGTCAACGAGATAGGTGATCTATGCAATCGATTCAAAGCGGATATCGTGGCCTCAGCCTTTTGCTTGATCTCAACTGGGATCTTGCCCTGTACCTTGGCGCAATTACCATGGCCTTGATGGCCGGCGCCTATCTGGGCAGCCTGTAAGCCACATCCTCATTCAGTACTAAACGATCTAAATGCGTGCCAATGGCGCGCATTTAGTTGTTTGAACTTTTTATGCCACATGGTTTTGACAACAGTAGGGAATCTGGATACTCAGATAGTCTATAGCTGTCTTAATATTGGGTTGGTACCATGGCACTGGGGATCATGGGCAAATTTGTCCGCGAAATGGCAAAATGCTTTCAAATTAATAACATTCTGCGCACCGGAATTTTTTGTTTTTTGATTTCAATAGGCTGGGTTGCAGATGTCTCTGTCGCTCAGGCGCAGAACTACAGTTTTAACTCTGTAGTCATTGAAGGAAACAACCGGATTGGCGACGCGGCGATCATCAGCCGGGCAGGAATCGGTCGCGGTCAAAGTCTGACAGCGGGCGAATTAAACGAAGCCTATCAGCGCCTGGTCACCTCGGGTTTATTCGAATCCGTTGAAATTGAACCGCGCGGCGGCACATTGCGAATTTTGGTGGTTGAATACCCAACAATCAACAGGGTCCGATTTGAAGGTAACCGGCGCATCAAAGACGCAGCACTGGAAGCCGCCATCGGATCTAATGAGCGGCGGGTTTTCAACCCAGATCAAGTTGAACGGGATGCAGCAGCGATTGCTGAGGCCTATTCCAACGAAGGGCGTCTGGCGGCCAAAGTGTCGCCACGGGTTATCAAACTGTCGGACAACCGCGTCGATTTGGTTTTCGAGGTTTTCGAAGGTGATGTCGTCGAAATTGAGCGCCTCAGCTTCGTTGGCAACCGGGTGTATTCGGATCGCCGTCTGCGCCGGGTTTTGGATACAAAACAGGCGGGTCTCTTCCGGTTTTTGGTAAAACGCGACACCTTCGTGGCCGACCGGATTGAATTTGATAAACAAGTGTTGCGCGATTTCTACCTGTCGCGTGGCTATATTGATTTTCGCACCATCTCCGTCAATGCGCAGCTGACCGAAGAACGTGACGGTTATTTTCTGGCCTTTAACGTGCAAGAAGGCCAACAATTCAAGTTTGGCGAAATCACCGTTGTAAGCGAAATGCCCAATGTCGATGGCGACGCCTACCGAAGCATTATCAAAGTGCGCCCTGGCGTGATCTATTCCCCGACGCTGGTGGAAAGTGAAATTGCCCGTCTGGAGCGTCAGGCGATCGCAGATGGTATTGATTTTATGCGGGTTGAACCGCGCCTGACACGCAATGATCGTGATCTGACCTTGGATATCGAATTTGTCCTCAGCCGTGGCCCGCGCATCTTTGTTGAGCGCATTGATATCGAAGGCAACACAACAACCTTGGATCAGGTTATTCGCCGTCAGTTCGACAGTGTCGAAGGTGACCCCTTCAATCCGCGCGCCATTCGTGAAAGCGCAGAACGCATTCGGGCGCTTGGATATTTCGAAACTGCGGGTGTCGATGCGCGCGAAGGGACGTCGCCGGATCAGGTTGTAATTGACGTAAACGTCGAAGAGAAGCCAACCGGATCGTTAAGCTTTGGGGGCGCGTTTTCGACCTCTGACGGTTTCGGAATTGCGGTCAGCTTTGCCGAGGAGAATTTTTTAGGCCGTGGGCAAAAGCTGGTCCTGAACCTGTCCACCGCCGAAGAGGCAAGTCGTTTCGGGCTTTCTTTTGTTGAGCCAAGTTTGCTGGGGCGCGATTTGTCCTTTGGTCTGGAACTTGACTATTCAGAGACGAATTCATCGTTTTCATCTTATGATACGGAGCGGTTCATTTTCCAGCCAAGTTTGACGTTCGCATTAAGCGAGAAAAGCAAACTACAATTGCAGTACACTTCGAAGTTCAACGAAATGTTGGCGCGTGATCCAGCGACAAATGGTGTTGTGATCGGCAATGATATCGCCGCCGGTCGTCAGACCAGCAGTTCGATTGGGTATCAATATACTTTCGATTCCCGCACGAACGGGTTGAACCCGAACGCGGGTGTGCTTGTTCAATTCGGCCAAGACTTTGCCGGTTTGGGCGGCGACAGCACCTATATCAAATCGACTGCGAAAGTTATTGGCGAAACGAAAATCTTGAACGAAGAAGTCACCCTGCGGGCAACCTTAGAAGGTGGTGCACTCGCCTGGCAAAGTGGCACCAACCGCGCAGTCGACCGGTTTATTCTGGGCCCGAGGATTATTCGCGGTTTCGATCCCGGTGGTATTGGCCCGCGTGACACAACGGCCGCAGATTCCGATCCGCTGGGGGGTAACCTTTATCTGGCGGCACGGTTTGAAGCACAGTTCCCGATTGGTCTGCCTGAAGAATACGGCATCACCGGAGCTGCTTTCTACGACATTGGTAACCTGTGGGATCTAAGCGATGTGAACACCGCAGGCGGCACGGTCGTCGGTGAAAGTGGCTCATTCCGCCATGTGATCGGTGTCAGCCTGCTGTGGGACACGCCGGTTGGTCCCTTGCGCTTCAACATTTCTGATGCGGTCAGGAAAGAAACATACGACCGCGAACAGAGCTTTGAGATTACGATTTCAACCAAGTTCTGATGCGTAGATGCTAGGGCGTTTAGGTCTATTGATTGGTTTGATCCTGCCCCTTTGGGGGGCGGGATTTGCCCCCCAAGCGGCGGCTCAAACAATTGCCGGGTCAATCGTGCAAAGCCCCGTGTTGATCGTAGATTCAGAGCGATTGTATCTGGAAAGCGACTTTGGCAAACGAGCCGCACAACAGATTGAAGCCGCCGGAACGGCCCTGACCACCGAGAACCGGAAAATCGAGGCTGAACTGGCGGCAGAAGAGAAGGTGCTGACCCAAAAGCGCGCGTCCATGGAAGCGGCGGAATTTCGCGTTCTTGCTGATGCATTCGATCAGAAGGTGCAGGAAACGCGGCGGGTTCAGGATGCCAAGAACCGGGCGCTCAATCAGGAACTGGATGAAGACAGGGTCAAGTTTCTTAATGCGGTGGCGCCGGTTTTGCAAAGCATCATGCAAGAGGCGGGTGCGGCTGTTGTATTTGACCGCAGAACCGTGTTCCTCAGTTCCAATGCAGTGGACATCACCAGCGGCGCGATTGAGCGGGTCAATGCGATCTTAGGTGACGGCTCTGACGGGGCAGGCGCTGGCGACTGACGCTGCGGCAGACCTATTTGTGTATCTTGCCCCCGCCGGGCGGAATTGGTACCCAAGGACAAGCACTTGCATGGCAAAGTAAGGATATCTGCCCCATGACCTCGGAACACTTGGCTGCCGATGTGCAGCTTATCCAACGTATTCTGCCCCATAGATATCCGTTTCTACTGGTTGACAAAGTTGTGGACATTGAAGGCACGCAAAGTGCGGTTGGCCTGAAAAACGTCACCATGAATGAGCCGCATTTTCAGGGCCATTTCCCCGGGTTACCGATCATGCCGGGGGTGTTGATCGTTGAGGCGATGGCGCAGACGGCTGCCGTGATGGTGGGCACAACGCTTGAAATGGCTGACAAGGATATGAAGGTCTATTTCATGGCCATCGACAAATGCAAATTCCGCCGCAAAGTGGTGCCCGGCGACGTTCTGCGGATGGAGATTACAACAACCCGTGGAAAAGCCGGGGGTCGTGTCTGGAAATTTGCAGGCGTTGCGTCAGTCGATGGTGAAATGGCTGCGGAATGCGAATTTACCGCGATGATGGACTTGGGCTAGGGTAGCGACAGCATGAGCCTTATTCACCCCAGCGCTGTTATTGAAACCGGCGCGCAAATAGATGCGACCGCGAAAGTGGGCGCATTTTGTGTGGTTGGGCCAGATGTCATTCTTGGACCAGAAGTTGAGCTGAAAAGCCATGTGGTGGTGTCGGGGCGTACCGAAATTGGCGAAGCTACGGTGGTTTTTCCGTTCTCGGTCATAGGTGAAATCCCGCAGGATCTGAAATTCAAAGGCGAAGCCAGCGGCTTGGTGATCGGAAAGCGCAATCGCATTCGCGAAAATGTCACGATGAACACCGGCACGGAAGGCGGCGGCGGCGTGACACGGATCGGCGATGACGGATTATTCATGGCCGGGTGTCATATCGCCCATGACGCGGTGATCGGGGACCGCTGCATTGTGGTGAACTCGGCAGCAGTGGCCGGACATTGTGTGTTAGAGGACGATGTGATCATTGGTGGCCTGTCGGGCATTCATCAGTTTGTGCGTGTTGGCCGTGGCGCGATTATCGGCGCTGTGACCATGGTTACAAATGACGTGATACCTTACGGGTTGGTGCAGGCACCGCGCGGTGATCTGGATGGGCTTAATCTGGTAGGGTTAAAGCGTCGTGGCGTATCACGGGGCGACATAACGGCGCTCAGGGCCGCGTTTCAGATGCTGGCGCAGGGCGAGGGGACGTTCCAAGATCGTGCGCGGCGCTTGGGCGAAGAAACCGGCAGCGAATATGTGCGGGAAATTGTCGATTTTGTCCTCAGCGACAGTGACCGCCATTTTCTGACACCGCGCTGATGCTGGCGCTGATCTCGGGACGCGGGCTTTTGCCGGCGCAGGTCGCAGCAGCGCAGGACATCGCGCCATTGATCTGTGTGCTGGCCGGGTTTGAGCCCGATGATCTGGACGCCGACATAACCTTTCGGCTGGAGCAACTTGGATCGTTTCTGGTGACGTTGGCGGAAAAAGGCGTGACCGAAGTGTGTTTTTGTGGCGCGATTGAGCGGCCTGTGATTGATCCTAAGATGCTGGATGCTGAGACACGGCCACTGTTGCCGGTGTTGCAGACGGCCCTGACCTCTGGCGATGATGCGGCGTTGCGCGGTGTGATCGGGTTGTTTGAGCAAACCGGGTTCGTGGTGCGCGCGGCACATGAACTGGCGCCTGATCTGGTGGCGCCGCCGGGTGTTCTGGGCATAGTCTGGCCTTCGGCGCAGATGCGTCACGATGCAGCCAAGGGGGCTGCCGTTTTGGCTGCTTTGGCGCCGATGGATGTGGGTCAGGCCTGCGTTGTCGGAGGCGGTCAGGTATTGGCGATCGAGACCCTGTTTGGCACTGATTTCATGATTGCGGGACTGCCGCAGGACATGGCGGACAGGCAGGCGATCCTGATCAAAGGTCCGAAAGTCGGCCAGGATGCACGCGCGGACATGCCGACAATTGGACCCGCTACAATTGCGGCAGCGCATAAGGCGGGTCTGGTCGGGGTGGTCATAGATGCAGGCGATGTCATTGTGTTGGAGCAGGCGCAGACCGTCGCACGTGCGGACGAATTGGGTCTGGTATTGTGGTCGCGGACGGGCGACTGATGCGGGTGTTCATCATCGCAGGTGAGCCATCGGGCGACAAACTGGGGGGCGCATTGATGGCCGGCTTGCGGCAATTGCGACCTGAAGTGCGCTTTGAGGGCGTCGGCGGGCCTCTGATGGCGGAACAGGGGCTCAGCAGCTTGTTTCCCATGGAAGAGCTCAGTGTGATGGGTTTAGTCGAAATTCTGCCAAAATACCGCGCGCTTGTGGCCCGGATCAACCAAACGGCGCAGGCGGTGGTTGCAGCAAAACCAGATGTTTTGATTACCATAGACAGCCCTGATTTTTCACTGCGTGTGGCGAAACAGGTGAAAGAGGTCACACGTATTCGCACGGTTCACTATGTGGCGCCTACGGTTTGGGCTTGGCGGTCGGGGCGCGCGTTAAAAATGGCGAGAGTGATTGACCAAGTGTTGGCGTTGTTCCCGTTTGAGCCGCCGTTGATGTCTGTCGGTGGGATGAGGTGCGATTTTGTAGGCCATCCTGTGGTCTCGGAACCACTTGCAACAGCAGCGGACGAGGCTGCGTTCCGGGCGGCTTATGATTTGGGGGATGCGCCCGTGATGCTGGTGTTGCCAGGCTCGCGACGCGGTGAGGTTGCGCGTTTGGCGTCGCTTTTTGGTGAAGCGCTGGCACCGATTCTAAAAGAGCACCGGGATATGAAAATTGTTGTGCCGGCCGCGGCTTCGGTGGCTGGGATTGTGAATGAAGCAGTGCGCGACTGGCCGGTTGAAGCCGTTGTTCTTGACCCACGGGGATTAAGTGTCGATGCCGCGGGCGCCGAGAAACGCGCGGCATTTCGCACCGCACGCGTGGCACTGGCGGCATCCGGGACGGTTTCGCTGGAGCTGGCGGCTGCCGGTACACCAATGGTGATTGCCTATAAGATGAACTGGCTGACGTTCAAGGTGATCTCATGGATGGCAAAGATTGATACGGTCACTTTGGTCAATCTGGTGTCTGAAACCCGCGTCGTGCCTGAGTTCCTTGGGGCCGCCTGTACGCCGCATGCTGTATCTGCAGGTGTCTTGGATGTATTGGCACGTCCTGAATTGCAACTGGACGCGATGGCAGTGACGATGGCACGGTTAGGACGGGGGGGTGAAGACCCCGGATTGCGCGCGGCACGGGCTGTTCTAACAGGATTGGAATACGCAGAAAGTTAGCAAAAGGCCGCGCTGACGCGCGACGACATGTTTTTTTGCCCCAAAAAGGGGCAAGATCGCCTTCGGCGGGACGATATTTTTGCCACTTGGAAGCAACGCTGAGGTCATCAGCCTTTGTGGATCCAGCCGCCGCCCAGGATGCGTGTGGATGTGGTGTCATAGAACACGCACGCCTGCCCCGGGGATACGCCCTGTTCTGCGGTGATCAGTTCAACCTGCGCTGTCGTGTCGCTAAGGGGGCGGATAATGGCCTCGGTCGGCGGTCTGGTCGAGCGCACCCGCACAGCGACGTGCCATTCGGGTTGCGACATCAGCAGCGCATCGCCCAGCCAGTTGATTTCACGCAAGGGCACGGTGCGGGTCGCCAGCAACTCTTTCGGGCCAACGACGACCTCTTTGCGGGCGGCGTCCAGTTTGATGACATAAAGTGGCGCGCTGAGACCGCCAATACCAAGACCCTTTCGTTGGCCGATCGTGTAATGGATCACGCCGTCGTGTTGGGCCAGAACTTGGCCTTGGGTGTCAACGATGTTGCCGGGATCGGCAGCCTCGGGACGTAGCTTTCGGATGACGCTGGCGTAATCGCCGTTGGGCACAAAACAGATATCCTGACTGTCAGGTTTATCGGCGACGTTAAGCCCGTATTTGGTGGCCAAGGCGCGGGTTTCGGACTTGGAAGCCAGTCCGCCAAGAGGGAACCGCAGATAGTCTAGTTGTTCTTTGGTCGTTGAGAACAAAAAGTAGCTTTGGTCGCGGCCTGCATCTGCGGCGCTGTGCAACTCGGCCCCGGCGTCGCCGATTTCGCGCCGGATGTAGTGGCCGGTCGCCATGCAGTCTGCCTCCAGATCTTTGGCGGTTTCCAGCAGATCCTTGAATTTCACCCGCTCATTACAGCGGATGCAGGGGACCGGCGTGGCGCCCGCAAGATAGCTTTCGGCGAATTCGTCGATCACCGCGTCTTTGAAGACGTTTTCATAATCCAGCACGTAGTGCGGAAAGCCCATGGATTCAGCGACACGACGCGCGTCGTGAATATCAAGGCCCGCGCAGCAGGCGCCTTTTTTGGCCAATGCCGCCCCATGATCGTAAAGTTGCAAGGTCACGCCAACGACATCATAGCCTTCTTCGGCCAGCATGGCGGCCACAACGGAACTGTCTACGCCACCAGACATTGCAACCACCACCCGCGTGTCGGCGGGGGCTTTGGCGAAGCCAAGCGAATTCAGCGGTGGGAGCTGGTCAAGGGGCATCCTGAGTGTCTTTCGATGAGAGTTACAGCGGAATATAGGAAAATCCTAACTACTCTCAAGGGGCAGTTTCATTTGTCCTTAAGGACGTCGCGCCAAAATCGGCTTAGAAACGATGGTGAGTGTGGAAAATGTACTTAAAAAAAGTGGATGGCCCCAGGTCTGTGACGCTGGAGGATGGAACGGTGATGAGCCTTGCGGATTTGCCGCCTGAAAAAACGCGGCGCTGGGTTGCATCGCGCAAGGCGGCGGTGGTGCGGGCTGTTGTTTACGGGTTGATAACGCAACCGGATGCACTGACACGATATGACCTCAGCGAGGAAGAGTTTCGGGAGTGGGTCGTTGCGGTGACAGAGCATGGGGAGGCGGGATTGCGAACCACATCCTTGCAAAAATACAGACAACCATAGATTGTTTTTGCTAATATTGATACACGGTAACGTGTGGTTAACCTTTCTTGGTCAAGGTTAATCCCAGATGAATTCAGACTGCCGTGGAGGTAAGGAATGCGCGTACTGCTCGTCGAGGACGACCCGACAACATCAAAGAGCATTGAGTTGATGTTGACCCATGCGAATTTGAATGTTTATGCAACGGATCTTGGTGAAGAGGGCGTCGATCTGGCGAAGCTTTATGATTACGATCTGATTTTGCTGGACCTCGATTTGCCGGACATGAACGGGCATGAGGTTCTGCGTCAATTGCGTCTATCGCGGATTGAGACGCCTATTTTGATACTGTCTGGGTCCGATGACACCGAAAGCAAAATCAAGGGTTTCGGTTTTGGTGCCGACGATTATTTGACCAAACCTTTTCACAGGGAAGAATTGGTTGCGCGTATTCATGCGATTATCCGTCGCTCGAAAGGCCATTCGCAATCGGTGATTGAGACCGGGCAAATCGCGGTCAATCTGGATGCCAAGACCGTGAGTGTTGGTGACACGGCGGTGCATTTGACCGGCAAGGAATATCAGATGCTTGAGTTATTGAGTCTGAGGAAAGGAACAACTCTGACAAAGGAGATGTTTCTGAACCACCTTTATGGCGGTATGGACGAGCCTGAGTTGAAAATTATTGACGTGTTTATTTGCAAACTTCGGAAAAAACTCAGTACGGCGACAGGCGGTGAAAACTATCTCGAGACAGTCTGGGGGCGGGGATATGTTCTGCGTGAACCAAGTGCAGCCAGTGCAAGCGGCATTCAGCGGTTGGCCATAGGCGCGTGATGCGTTTTTAAGGTCAACATTGCCTCGGTTGGGTGACGCGTGAAACCATAGCCACGCTTCGCGCCGCCGACCGTATTGGAAATGATCTGGACCCGGCCTGCGTCGCCGCCTATCTAGTTAGATAAGCGACGGGGGGCGGGTCTTTTGACGTCTGAAACGGATATCGAACAGTTAGACAGCGAATCGGCTCGCGCCGAGTTGCAGCGGTTGGCGCAAGTGCTGGCCCGTGCGAATGCGGCCTATCACGCAGATGATGCACCGGATCTGTCTGATGCGGAGTATGATAACTTAAAGCGCCGAAATGCTGCAATTGAGGCACGGTTCCCAGACCTAAAACGCGACGATAGCCCGTCTGAGCACATAGGCGCAGCCCCGTCAGATGGGTTTTCGAAGGTCAGCCATGCGGTGCCGATGTTGTCGCTGTCCAATGCGTTCGATGATGCGGATGTGATCGAGTTCGACGCGCGCATTCGCAAATATCTGGGGCTGAGCCAGAGCGACCCTTTGGTCTATACCGCCGAGCCGAAAATTGATGGGCTATCCTTGTCGCTGCGCTATGAAGACGGGCGACTGGTGCAGGCTGCGACGCGCGGTGATGGGGCCGTTGGAGAAAATGTCACCGCAAATGCACGGACCATCACGGATGTACCTAAAGTGATTTCAGGCGCGCCTCAGGTTTTGGAAGTGCGCGGCGAAGTTTATATGTCTCATCCGGATTTCGAGGGTTTGAATGCAAGGCAGGCGGCAGCGGGTGGCAAAGTTTTTGCAAATCCACGCAATGCTGCGGCAGGATCTTTACGCCAACTGGATGCCGGGATCACCAAGTCCAGACCTTTGCGGTTTTTCGCATATGCCTGGGGGGCAGTTGCGGAGCCCTTAGCTGACACGCAATCCGGCGCCATCAAAAGGTTGGATGATCTGGGGTTTGCGACCAATCCGCTGACTGCGCTATGCCATGGGCCGACGGAAATGGTGGCGCATTACAACCTGATCGAAACCCAGCGCGCGACGCTTGGGTATGACATCGACGGCGTTGTCTACAAGGTTGATGACCTTAACTTGCAAGATCGACTGGGGTTTCGGTCGACCACGCCGCGATGGGCGATTGCGCATAAATTCCCGGCGGAACTGGCCTGGACCGAGATAGAGGCGATCGACATTCAGGTGGGTCGCACGGGCGCGTTGTCGCCAGTAGCGCGGCTGACCCCTGTGACGGTCGGCGGTGTCGTGGTGTCAAATGCGACGTTGCACAACGAGGATTACATCGCGGGCAGGGATTCCAAAGGCCAGACAATCCGGGGTGGTAAGGACATTCGCGTCGGTGATTGGGTACAGGTCTACCGCGCAGGCGACGTCATCCCTAAGGTTGCAGATGTTGATCTGTCTCGGCGGCAAGAGGACGCTGTCCCATATGTGTTTCCGCATCTTTGCCCGCAATGCAACAGCGACGCCGTGCGCGATGAAGGTGACGCGGTGCGGCGATGTGTTGGCGGGTTGATTTGCCCGGCGCAGGCGGTGGAAAAACTAAAGCATTTCGTCAGCCGCGCTGCCTTTGACATTGAAGGATTGGGCGCCAAGCAGGTTGAACAGTTCTACGGCGATGAATGGATCAGGGAACCGGCCGATATTTTCACGCTACGCGACCGGTTTGGGACCGGCGTCAAGCAATTGAAAAACCGCGAAGGCTGGGGCGAAAAATCCGCTGACAACCTGTTTGATGCCATTGACGAGAAACGAAAAATCCCTTTGGGCCGATTGATTTTTGCCCTTGGTATTCGCCATGTCGGCGAGGCCGCATCGACCCTTGTAGCGATGCATTATGGCTCCTGGTCTGCATTAGAGGCGGCGATGCAGGATGCGGCCGATCAATCTGGCCCGGCTTGGGACGATTTGATCAACGTTGATGGTGTCGGCACGGTGATGGCAGGATCATTGGTCAGCAGTTTCGCCCAAGAGGCCGAGCGCGCCTCGATGGATAGGTTGGTGGCGCAATTGTCTGTGCTTGATGCCGCACGTCCCGACACCAGCGGAAGCCCGGTCGCGGGGAAAACCGTGGTGTTCACCGGCACGTTAGAGAAGATGAGCCGCGCCGAGGCAAAGGCGCGCGCCGAACGTTTGGGGGCCAAGGTCGCAGGCTCGGTCAGTGCCAAGACCGATATTCTGGTGGCCGGACCGGGGGCAGGTTCAAAGGCCAAAAAGGCCGCCGATCTGGGGATCGAGATATTGGAGGAGGACGGCTGGCTGGCGCTGATTGACACCACATGAGCGGCCGTCCCGAGCCGCTTTTTCCGCTGTTTTCGGGCCTCGAAACGCTAGACGGCGTGGGCCCGAAAACCGCGCAGCACTTTGCCCAGCTTGGGGTGCAGGCACCGCGTGATTTGTTGTTTACACTGCCATATTCCGGCATAGATCGCAGCCGTCGCGACACCGTCAAGAATGCGCATTTACCGGCTGTTTTGACGGTAGCTGTGACAATCGGAAAGCACTACTCGCCCCGCACCAAAGGCGGTGCGTACCGGATCCATGTTGAAGATGCACAAACCTCGTTTCAACTGGTCTATTTCCATGCCCGTGGGGATTATTGGCAAAAGACGCTGCCAACGGGCGCGCATATCGTCGTGTCCGGCCGGGTGGAGCTGTTTGATGGCATTGCACAGATGGTACACCCCGATCACGCGGTTGATGCGGCATCGGCAGATGACATCCCAAAGTTTGAACCGGTTTACCCGTTGACCAGCGGCATCACGCAAAAGCTGATGGTCAAGGCTGTGGATGCAGCGTTGTGCCGGGTTCCTGACATGGGCGAATGGATTGACGCGGGCCAGAAATCCAAAGCCGGGTGGCCCGATTTCAAGACCGCATTGGATGCGGCCCACCACCCGCAAGAGCCCTCTGATCTGGTGGCGACGGCCCCGGCACGCGAACGGCTGGCTTATGATGAATTGATGGCGCATCAGATGACGCTTGCCCTGGCGCGCGCGCAAGAGCGGCGAAAACGCGGACGTGCATCTGCGGCGACGGGCCTGTTGCAGGCCAAAGTGCGCGCTGCCTTGTCCTATGCGCCAACGGCTGCACAAAACCGGGCGGTGTCTGAAATTGCTGACGATATGGCCAGCACGGATCGGATGAACCGGTTGCTGCAAGGCGACGTCGGTGCCGGCAAAACCTATGTAGCATTCATGGCGCTGCTGATCGCGGTTGAGGCGGGCGGGCAGGGCGTGATGATGGCGCCAACGGAAATTCTGGCGCGGCAACATCTGGAAGGGCTGCAACCCTTGGCCGAGGCGGCCGGAGTTGTGCTCGAAATCCTTACCGGGCGCGACAAGGGGGCCGAGCGCCGCGACAAGCTGGCGGCACTGACGCGCGGTGACATTCAGGTTCTGGTCGGCACTCATGCGGTGTTTCAGGCAGATGTGAATTTTGCCGATCTGCGATTGGCGGTGGTGGATGAACAGCACCGGTTTGGGGTGCGGCAACGGCTGGAGCTGGGCAAAAAGGGGCAGGCGGCGGATGTGCTGGTGATGACCGCCACGCCGATCCCGCGCAGCCTGTCGCTGGCGCAATATGGCGATATGGATGTGTCTGTGCTTGACGAAAAGCCGCCCGGACGCAAGCCGATCCAAACCGCATTGGTCAGCACAGAGCGTCTGGACGAGGTCATCACAAGACTGCGTGCCGTGATTGCGCAAGGGCGGCAATGCTACTGGGTCTGTCCTTTAGTGGAGGAAAGCGAAACTGTCGATCTGACCGCCGCCGACGCGCGTTTCAAGCATCTGCGCGCTGCCTTGGGCGAAGGCGTTGTTGGCTTGGTGCATGGCCAGATGCCACCCGCTGAAAAAGACGCGGCAATGCGCATGTTTCAAAACGGCAAAACCAAGATTTTGGTGGCCACAACGGTGATCGAGGTGGGTGTTGATGTGCCAAACGCCACGATTATGGTGATTGAACGTGCAGAAAACTTTGGTCTGGCGCAATTACACCAGCTGCGTGGCAGGGTCGGGCGCGGCGAGGCGGCCTCGACCTGTTTGCTGCTGTATCAATCGCCGCTGACCGACAGTGGTCGTCAGCGATTGGAGGTGTTGCGCGCCACCGAAGATGGGTTTGAGATTGCCGAAACTGATCTTAAAATGCGCGGGTCCGGTGATCTGATCGGCACCGCGCAATCAGGCGTGCCCCGGTTCAAAGTCGCCGATCTGGAACGACAGGCCGCACTGATGGCGGTGGCGCAATCAGATGCGCGCCGGTTGTTGTCGGATGATCCGAAGTTAACCTCGGCCCGCGGACAGGCGGCGCGGATGCTGTTGTGGCTTATGCGGCAGGACGAAGCAATTCGTTTGATATCAGTGGGTTAACGGCGTCACCCGTCAAAGTGTTCCGAAAAGTTCACAAATGTTCTCAAAAAGTTCTTTACAGAGCGTTAAGAAAGTGAGAACAAAGGGGCAACAAAAAACGGAGGCAAAGCATGACCACACTCTTACAAATCAAAGCCATCGCAACGCGATCGCAGCACACGTTGTTGCAGGATGCGGCGGGGGCGGCTGCCCTGATTGTAATGCTGATGGTCGGGCTGCATCTTCCTTTCTTTGTTTAACCTCTGCCTGCGTTCTCATGCCGGTTTTTGCACTGCACGCGTCCCAACCCGTGCAAAAGACTGACACTGCCTGTCCTTGATCTTAGCGAGCATCCCCCTCGCGGTAAAAACCAGGGTCCCACATGGGATACGCATACTACGCCGCACGTTCCTGCCAGGATGTGCGGCGTTTTTTTTCGGTTTGAGGTGTGGGGATCGTTGCGCGTCAGGCGCAGTCAGATTGCAACGCTTGCGCCATCGCATCAGCCGAGGCTTCTAAGCTCAGCAGGATCGAGGCGTGACGGTTTTTATAGTCGCGTGCAGGCTCCAGTACCTCGTAGCCGTCAAAAGGGGCGGCAGGTGCCGGGCCGCCGTCTTTGAGCATTGCGCGCAGGCTGTCACGGGCGGTTTCAACCTCGTCCAGGGTGCGGCCAATAATGGCAGCACCGGTAATTGCGGCCGCCGCCTGACCCAGGGCGCAGGCTTTTACGTCTTGTCCAAAATCGCTGATTCGCCCGTTCTCGACCACGACATCCACCGTGATTGTCGACCCGCACAATGGCGCGCGGCGTTTGACCGTGGCCATGGCCTTGTCCAGCCGGGCATGATGTGGAATGTCCGTGGCAAGCGCCAGTATCCGGCCAGAGTACAGTTTGATCAGATCGGTTTCGCCAGACATGTCAGGGCCCTTTTGGTGTTCAAGTATAGCGTTCCACGTTCAACTTGATACATTACTTGTCGCCTAACGCGTTGAAATTGAAGATTTCAGGCAGCGTTAGGTGACGCAGATTTAACGTGGAATGCGATAGGCATTGGCTATACATAAGCTTTGACAGCGAAGATGCAAAAAGGTTTTCAACAATGCCGCCAGCAATACCATTCGACGCCAGCGCTTTGCGCTACAATGAGGCGGGGTTGATCCCGGCCATCGCACAGGATGATGCGACCGGCGAAGTGCTGATGATGGCATGGATGAACAGCGACGCGGTCAAGGCGACACTGACGACAGGTCGCGTTACCTATTGGAGCCGGTCGCGGCAGGCGTTCTGGATCAAGGGCGAGACCAGCGGCCATACTCAAAAGCTGGTTGATCTGCGCGTTGATTGTGATCGCGATTGCATTTTGGTTGTTGTGCAACAAACCGGACCGGCCTGCCACACGCAGCGACGCAGCTGTTTTTATACCGCCGTGCGTGACGGTGCCGAGGTTGAATTGATGATGCCTGAGTAACCCCTTAGAGGCCGACGAGACGGCGGATATCGCCCGGTGTCGCACCTTCAGCCCGGTATTTGGACAGCGCGCGCGCGTCATCGCGTTTTGCCAAACGGGCGCCAGATTCGTCGCGGATAAGGCGGTGATGATGGTAGATCGGTGTCGGCAGGTCTAACGCGCGTTGCAAAACCACATGAATTTTTGTGGCTTCAAACAAGTCCCGACCGCGCACCACATGGCTGATGTTCTGGGCCGCATCGTCCAGTACGACGGACAGATGGTAGGATGTTCCCATGTCGCGACGGCCCAGGACAACATCGCCAATTTGGGTTTGAAAGTCGTTGATTGAAAAAGAAATTATACCTGATTGCCCGTCCGGACCGGAACCTGTTTCCTCAAAGTGAAAGGGGGCTGGTTCTTGGGGTGCCAGGCGGTGCAATTCAGCACTGGAAAATCGCAGGGCCGCGTCCTGTGGTCGCGGCCTTTGTGACGGTTTTGGATCATGTGCCGCCGGTGCGCAGGTCTTGGGATAGATGATGCCATCCGGTCCTATGGCGACGCCTTCTTGGGGGGCGCTGGCGGCGTTTGCGATGTCGCGCCTTGTGCAGGTGCATGGGTAAAGAAGGTCACTTTCCCACAGCAGATCAAGCGCTTGCTGATATCTGTTGAGGTGATCTGATTGCCGCACAACGGGCGTGGGCCATGTTAGCCCCAACCACGCCAGATCATCGAATATCTGTGTTTCCCACGCACGCCGTGCGCGGGATTGATCAATGTCTTCGATACGCAGCAGAAAAACGCCTTTGTTGGCGCGCGCCATGTCATGCGCCAGAATGGCAGAATAGGCATGTCCCAGGTGCAGCGGCCCCGTAGGAGACGGTGCAAATCTGGTCGTGAATGTCACGCCTTTTCAATAACGTAGACGTTTGATTTCATGTCGATGCCGGGCAGGTGGTCACCATAATCACGATACAACAGATGGGCGGCGCCACAATCAATCCACTCGTTTATGCGTGCTTCATTTGCTGGATCAGCCAGTGAATGATCGTTCAGGGACATGACCAGATAGCCGCCGCTGTCCAATCCTTTCATCAAGCTGTCCAGAATGGAGATTGGCGCGGCACCCGCACCCAAGACACCAATGGCTGCGATCGCCGCATAATCGCCGGGCTTAAGCGACAAATCCGCATCCGCCTCAACCAGTGACAGGTTGCGGTACAGCGATTTGGCTTTGGCCTGTTCTATCATGTCTTGCGACAGATCAAGTCCGTCAATTGTGGTGAACCCCGCCAGTTTCAGCGCCAGCCCGGACAATCCCGTGCCGCAACCAAAATCTAGGATCGGCAGTGTCGGGTCGGCCATGAAACTGTGGAGCGCTGCCGCGCAGCGTCCCGGTGTCGCGTAACCGTTCTTGCCGACTTCAGCCTCGTAGCTGGTGGACCAGTCATCATAAAGCGCGCGCGTGGCATCCGCATCACGCGCGGCATAGGCTTTGTCCAGAAACGTATTTCCCATGACAAAATATTAACCTTAGCGGTTACACGGCGTCCAGAGCAGAATTTTTCAGCCAGGCCGTCCAGTCGGATTTCGCACGGTCGGTGTAGGCTTTGTAGCGGTCCTTGCGCCCGCGCCGCCCGGATTTCAGCCCCTCGACGGGGGGGAAAAGGCCAAAATTCACATTCATCGGCTGGAACGTCTTGGCCTCGGCCCCGCCGGTGATGTGGGTGATCAACGCGCCGGTGGCCGTGGTGTCGGGCGGCACATCGCAGATTCGGCTTTGGATTTCCGCCGCAGCCAAACGCCCTGCAAGCATCCCCATTGCGGCACTTTCCACATAGCCTTCGACGCCGGTGATTTGCCCGGCAAACCGAATGTTGGGTCTGGACCGCAGACGCATTTGCCCGTCCAGAACCGTGGGCGAATTCAGAAACGTATTGCGGTGGATGCCGCCGAGACGGGCAAACTTTACATTCTCCAGGCCGGGTATCATCTTAAAAACATCCGCTTGCGCGCCATATTTCATTTTAGTCTGGAAGCCGACGATATTGTAAAGCGTGCCCAGTTTATTGTCGCGGCGCAACTGCACGACGGCATAGGCTTTGACGTCTGGTTGGTGCGGGTTGGTCAGGCCCACGGGTTTCATCGGGCCAAACCGCAACGTTTCGCGGCCCCGTTCGGCCATCACCTCGATCGGCAGGCAGCCATCGAAGTATCCCGCGGTTTCGCCTGCATGGAATTCGGCTTTGTCGGCGGCCAGCAACGCGTCGATAAAGGCCTCATATTGTGGCTGGTCCATCGGGCAGTTCAGATAGGCGGTGCGTTCTTCTTCGGTATCGCCCTTGTCATAGCGCGACTGCATCCAGGCGCGCGACATGTCGATGCTGTCGAAATACACGATAGGGGCGATGGCGTCAAAAAACGCCAGCGCGTCGGTGCCTGTCTCGGCGGCAATCGCCTGACCCAATGTGCCCGAGGTCAGCGGCCCGGTGGCAATGATCCAGTGGCCGTCTGTCGGCAATTGCACGATTTCCGAATAGTCGACCGAGATATTGGGGTGTGCCAAAATAGCGTCCGTTATGGATTGCGCAAACGGTTCGCGGTCCACCGCCAATGCGCCGCCCGCAGGCAGACGGTGCCGGTCGGCTGTCGCCATGATCAGGCCGCCCGCCTGGCGCATCTCCCAATGTAACAATCCGACAGCATTTTGTTCACTGTCGTCAGATCGGAAAGAGTTGGAACACACCATCTCACCCAAAAGCCCGGATTGATGCGCAAAGGTGCCGACCTTCGGCCGCATTTCGTGAATCACTACGCGGATGCCTAAATTGGCCGCTTGCCAGGCAGCCTCGGATCCAGCGAGCCCGCCGCCAACGATATGTAATATGTCCGTCATGAGGTGCGATGTAGGGCAGAGGTCAGAAGGACGCAACACAGTAGGGCCACAACGGGTATGTGGTCAGGGTCTGTTTCACTGTGATGAGGGGGGTTTTTGGGGTCGCCGCTGCGGGAATGTCTGATCAGAGAGAGGCTGATCTGGAGGGACCTTCCGCCGGCGGCGACCCAAAAGCTTCGTATCGGCACTTGCCTTGCCGTATTGATGACACATTCGCGCCCAATTCGCCATATGCAAGACGGAAATAGTCTGTATCCGTATTGGCGACAATGCATCGGAACAACTGATCTGTCAATCAACCCAACAATACCAATTTGCATTTTCCGCCAATTGTTTGGGTTTTCGGCGATTTTTTGCCAGACATGCTGGGTGTAAATGCTGGTGTTTCCGTCAACTCAGCGTTGCCTTCAAGTGATTTTCGGCCATTTGCAGCTTGTGGTGTGTGTCGATTCGCCCGGCAAGCGCCTGATTATGTATGCGATGTTCCGTAGGGCGCTTTTGCGATTACGAGGCTTGCGCTGCAGGCCTTGGACGTCAATGGGACTTTCAAGTGGAATTGCTCAAATCGGGGCGATTCTAAAGATCGCGCATGGCGGCACACCAGGCGTGGTCTGATTCCTTTTATGTGCGGCACACAAAATGCAGGCTTGCAGGCGCTGCGTTTGATGCGGCAAGTCTGGTTCAAATGGTGAATTGAGGAACTTATGAACGTGAAAATGGATGCAGCGGACCTGATGCAGTTTATGCATGACAGTTTTCCGCAGGTGGCGGATGACTTTGTGATCGAGGCTGTGGCCGAAAACCAGATCCGCGTGCGTTTGGTTGTTGCCGAAAGGCATTTGCGCCCAGGCGGCACCGTTTCAGGGCCTTCGATGTTTGCATTGGCGGATGTGTCGGCCTATTTGGCGACGCTGGCGATGATCGGGCCGCAGGCGCTGGCGGTCACCACGAATTGTTCGATTGATTTCATGCGCAAACCAGCGGCGGGCTGCGATCTGATTGCTAAGGCAACTCTGCTAAAGCTGGGCAAGCAACTGTCGGTCACGGATGTTTTGGTGTTTTCAGCAGGGATGGCAAAGCCGGTGGCACGGGCAGCGCTGACTTACGC